>PMJR01000062.1 GCA_003158475.1 Ignavibacteriota bacterium
GGGAACGCCTGGGGGACGGCCTCCGGTCAATGCTCGAAGGTCGGGCGAGGCGAGAGACAGCAAGAGCCTCCCGAGAAATCAAAAGTCGCCTTTTCAAGTTAAGTAGGAATTGTGTTTCCTCCGGCCCCTGATTTTTTCGATGAACCATGAGACTCCGCGGACGCATAGACTCCAATCAACGCAAGATCGTCGATGCACTCAGGCAAGCGGGGTGCTCGGTGTGTATCTGTCCAATCTTGTCAGCGGCCTGACGGCCAGCTTGTCGGCCAGCGTCTTCACGGTGAAAAATTGGTCTGCCTTCACGTTGTATTCCCGTATGGGAGATTATCTTGCGGTTTCTCTAAAGTTCTTGAAGGCTCTTCCTGGTCAGCGTGAAGTTGCGCTTTCGATCCCCGCGTTGGACCAGAACGTCTGCGGTACTGCCGATCTTGCCTTCCAATATGGCGCCGTCCTCCGTGTCGTGACCGAGAAGTGGAACACCGTCTACCGATACGATGACGTCGCCTCGTTGAATGCCCGCCTGGTCGGCAGGAGAGCCATTAATAACACTTGTTACCGTCCTGTTGTGAAAGTTCACTCCAAAGGTGCCAATGGTATCGCCGCTTGCAATTGCTTTCTTTGCCTCGCGTGATTTCAGGATGGCATCGATGTCATTTTTGTTGTCGAGGCAGACCTGGATCGCATCGAAGAGGGACGTATAGATATTGGTCGCCTGACCCCCAGTCATGGTCGCCGCACTGTAGCTTCGGAAGAAAACATTTCCTTTCTCCTGCTCGGAGACAATGTTGGCAACGACCTTGGTACTCGCACTATCCACCGCGTGCAGGTTGAACGTGATCTTAGCTCTGACGTTGCCGAAGAAGAACTTGCTGGTTCCGTCGTTCTCCCGATAGTCGGTGGACATGATTCCCATTTTTTCATTCACTGTTTGCAGGGGGAAGCCCTGCACTTCGCAATAGGTGACGCATCCCTTCATGGTCGTAGAATAATCCGCTTTGTAGGTCCTGCTCCGCTGCGAGACATTGAGGGATTGCGTAGTGGCACAACCGGCAAGAACAGTGGCCAGGCCGAGAAAGATTAGCATCTGTTTCATGTGACCCTCCCCGAGATTTTCATTCTTAGGTTACACGGCTACATGGCGAGAATTGCTTCTTCGATGTCGCCTCCAAGTCTAACGGTTGGCGGATCTGGCAGCGCAATCCCTCTGTGCGCGAATGTAGCAATCTCATATTCCCGGATCAACCTTGAGCTCATTTTCACAATTGCGCCGCGGCGTGTATCATAGATTATTTCTATCCTAAAATCCTCCCTTGATCTCAAACCGTGCTCCAAGCTTGATACGCGGAGCACGTCCGTGGGCGATATCGGCGGTGGAACGATGCAAACTCCCGCACCGTTACACACGCATGGGGGATGCTAGCATTCCCGGTGGATCTCAATACACGCTCAAGGCACGAAAGTTAATAAACGCGCAAAGCAGAATGGAACCGCCAGAAATAGGGGGCGATTTCATACTTGCAGGATACTTCACATGAAGCCCGCGATGAGGCGGCAATGCTGACATTCCCGGCGTTGCAGGACAGGGTGGTTGTGCTCGCCGCAGGGCTGGTAATGGTCCTGGGGCTCGTGTACATTGTGAACAGGCTGCGAAAGCGAGGAGAAGCGAAGAGGTCCGGAGGAGAAAACCACGTGGGTAAAGGCTCATGAGAGCCCGTAAGCGGGGCGCCGGGCAAAGACCAATGTCAAATAATGTATATTATGTAAAGCTAGAATAATCCCGCTTCTTCCTTCTCCATCCGGTCCCCGATCGACCCCATGTAGGCCTGAGCCATTTCATGCACGCTCAGATCGACCTCCTTTCCGATCAAAAGACGGTCTCCTCCGACACGTCCTATGACCGCGGCGGGCACCCGATGCTTCCGCGCGATCTCCAATAGCGAATGACCGTCCGCTGCCGCCGCCGAAACGATCGCACGCGATTGGTCCTCACCGAACAGGAGGAAATCCTCTCGTACACCGTCCACGCCAGCCTGGGCGATATCGACCTCAGCCCCCATAAACGTGCCGCCTGTACCGATGCAGCACTCTGCAAGGGCGACTGCAAGCCCCCCATCGGAACAGTCATGCGCACTCCTCAGCAATCTCCCCGAAGCGGATTCAGCAAGAACCTGGTGCAGCCGCTTCTCGTCGTCCATGTTCAGATCGGGAGCATCACCGGCGACCATCCCGTGGATTACAGAAAGGTACTCGCTCCCGCCGACATGCCCTCGAGTCCGGCCCAGTTGTATGATGACATCGCTTTCGTTCTTGAATCCGGCGGTCACGGCGAGAGACGCATCATCCAGGAGCCCGAGCATGCCGATAACCGGCGTGGGATATACCGATGCATTAGGGCTTTCGTTATAGAAGCTTACGTTCCCCCCCGTGACAGGTGTGTTGAAGAACCTGCACGCCTCACCGATCCCTGCGACTGCTTCCTTGAATTGCCAGTACACTTCCGGCTTGTAGGGATTGCCGAAATTCAGGCAATTGGTGATTGCAAGCGGTATCGCGCCTGTGCAGGCGACGTTCCGCGCGGATTCAGCGACCGCGATCATGCCCCCCCGCCTGGGATTCAGATACACATATCGGCTGTTGCAGTCTGTCTTAAGGGAAAGTGCCTTACCTGTTTCTTTTAAAAGGACTACGGCCGCATCACCTTCAGCTAATACTACGTTGTTCGTCCTGACCATGCTGTCGTACTGCTCATATACCCAGCGCTTGCTTGCAATATTCGGAGCGCGGAGGAGCCGCAGAAGGACCTCTCCCAGAGGCCCGGGGTCCGGCAGCGTCTCCTGCCTGAATAGCCCGGTCGAAGCAAGGTATCCCGGCATCTTCGATTCCCGGATGTAGACCGGAGCACCCCCTCCAAGGACAAGCGTGTCCGCGGGAATATCGGCGACGGTCCTCCCTTCGTACGAAACCTCGAGACGCCCGGTCCCTGTGACCTCGCCGATGATCTCGGCATGGAGGTCCCATTTTTTGAATATTTCCTTGACAGAGTCCTCCCTTCCACGGCGGACAACCACGAGCATCCGCTCCTGCGATTCGGAAAGCATCAACTCGTAGGCGCTCATCCCCGTCTCCCGGGCAGGCACACGATCGAGATTGATCTGCATCCCGCTTTTTCCTTTAGCGCTCATCTCCGACGTGGAGCACGTTATCCCGGCTGCTCCCATGTCCTGAATCCCGATGATATCCCCTGACCTGATTGCTTCCAGCGAAGCTTCGAGGAGGAGTTTTTCCGTGAAGGGATCTCCTACCTGGACGGACGGCCGTTTGGCCTCTGAGGCTTCTGATATCTCTTCAGAGGCGAACGTCGCCCCGTGAATGCCGTCCCGCCCGGTCGATGAACCGACTATCATCACGGGATTACCTATCCCACTTGCCACGGCACTGGCCCATTCTCCTTGCCTGACAATGCCCACCGACATTGCGTTGACAAGCGGGTTATCATGATAGCAGGGATCAAAGTATACCTCCCCGGCGACAGTCGGGACACCGAAGCTGTTCCCGTAGTCGCCGATCCCTTTCACCACGCCCCGGAACAACCCGCGCGTCCTTGCGCTCGCAAGGTCTCCGAATCTGAGAGAATTGAGACCGGCGATCGGGCGTGCTCCCATCGTGAATATGTCCCGCATGATCCCGCCGACACCCGTGGCGGCTCCCTGGTAGGGCTCTACAGCCGAGGGGTGATTGTGGCTTTCGATTTTGAACGCGACGGCCATCCCCTCGCCTATGTCAACCAGGCCCGCATTCTCTTCGCCGGCGCCGACCAGGAGCCTCCTCCCTTCCCGCGGGAGAGTCTTGAGGACCGCGATTGAATTCTTGTAGCTGCAGTGTTCACTCCACATGACGCTGTATATGCCCAGCTCGGTGTACGTCGGGTTCCTGCCGAGGATACCGGTGATCCTTCCGAATTCTTCCGCGGTCAGCCCGTGCTTCAACGCGAGATCGAGCGTCACAGGAGGTTCACTACGTTCTTTCACAGCGAGCGCCATCTTAGTTCCACGAATAGGTTACATTGATTGCAAGCGAAGCGGTTTGAGAAGTATATATTCCGTTGAAACCGCCGATATACGGACCGTACGCGAGCGCGGAATTTGAGACTGACCGGTCGTTAAACTGCATAATGGAGTAGGCAAAATCCAGTACCAACCCCTCGCCGGCTCTATAGCCGAATCCCAGCGAATATCCCGTGCCCCCTGCATCCGGGAGACCGGGGGAGAGCGATTGATCCGGCACGGGGCTCTGTTCGAAGCGGATCCCGCCGCGAATAGAAAAGTCCGAAAACACCGCTTCAATACCGAACCTGGCGTCGGCCACGTTCCTCCAGTTCTGATTCATAACCACGTCCGGAAGCGTTGGATTTGAATGCGTTATCCTGACGGACCCGAACTCCGACCAGAGGATGTATTCCAGGTCCACCGAGAAATTAAGCCAGTATAAGGGATGCAACGTCACAGCGGCGAGAAACTGGTTTGGAAGGACGAGCGTCGTTGAAAATTGTCCCTCCGGAAACTGATCTGCTATCTGCGCCGGCAAACCCCTGTAGCGGACACGACCGTCTTCGATGCGGAGATCCATGTGAGTTCTGTACGATGCTCCCAGCGAAAGTACCTCCCCCGCCCGGTAGAAGACGCCGGCGAGCAGACCGTAACTCACGTTTCCATCCCCGTCATGGGTCATCACTCCGTCCGGCTGGGGGGCAGAAATCCCTGGAACGACGAGAGGGAACCTCTGTTCGTACAATATCCTGGGGAGTGCGAGCTCAAGTCCCAATCCAACTGAAAGGTCCTCTGAGAGCTTCATGCTGACGGCCGGCATCACCATCGTAACGCGGAGATCGGATTTAGTTGCCAGGCGGCTCCCCACCCAATCCTGGTCCCATTCCGTCTGGATCAAGTACGGGACCGTGACGGAGATACCGGCGCCGAACCCTGTGGAGGACGAGTAGGTGAGGCAGATGCTCGGTGGAAACAGGACCTGTGCCTGCATTTTTGTTTCCACGTTGGAGGGATACACGCCGTAAAACCTCTGGTCCGGGACCTTCACCGTTGCTCCCAGGGAAAATATGGTCCCGTCGAGGAACGAGAGGAGTCCGGGATTTGCGCGAATGGCCGTCGGGTCGCCGATCAGTGCTCCCATAGTCCCGCCGATGCTCATCGTCCGCGCCGATTGGTCCACCTGCTGGAAGCCACCCCCCGCTGCTTTCTGGGATATGAAGAGAAGCGCGGTTATGAACACCCGCTCAAAGACGGCTCTATGCGTTTTTTTCACTCGAAAAGTAATAGTAACTCTCCTTTTTCTACGGGCTTACCCGCGCTGACATAAATTGCTTTCACGCGGCCTGCAGTGGGAGCGAGTATCTCGTTTTCCATTTTCATCGCTTCCAGAACGACAAGGGATTGTCCGGCCCGGACTTCCTCGCCAACACTCACCTCAAGCTTGATAACCATTGCCGGCATGGGTGCGTGCACCTCCAGTTTGGCACCTGTCCCCTCCGTGCTCCGGGTATAACGCCGGAGCAGCCTCCCGCGTTCCGACTCGACGCTTACCTTTCCCCGAAAATCCCCCGCTATGACATCAAACCCGTCGCTTCCGGCAAACACGACGACTTTGACCTGGCATGCGCCGATGATCACCGAAAACTCCGTCGATGAAACGCGTTTCACCTCGTAAGTCTCATTTCTCCCTTCGAGTGAAACTGTTCCATCCGCCCCGAGGCAGACCGTGAGCTCCTTCCCGTTCACCGTGACGTAGTACGTTCTCATCGTCCGCGAAGGAAATCCCTGCGGTGTCCCCGCCAGTGGCCGGAGGCAGGCGGGAGCGCCGCACTTCCCCCCCCCTCCATTCCCCCTGCAATGAGCGCACAAACCGCGGCAGCGGCTCCCTCTTCGATCGGTGCGCCGGCGAGCAAAGTCCCGGGCGAGAAATATCTGCCGATGAAATGCGTCGAGATATCCCCCGCCGCAAACCTGGGGTGTGTCAGAACGAAAAGACAAAGGGGGATATTCGTCCGGACGCCGAGAAGTTCATACTCACGGAGGGCCCGCACAAGCCTTGCGATTGCTTCATCGCGCGTCCCTCCCCAGGCGATGAGCTTGGCCATCATGGGGTCGTAATACACGCCGATCTCGTCCCCCTGTTCAACCCCTCTGTCGTCCCGTATCCCCGGCCCGGCCGGAGCCCTCAGGTGCGTGATCGTTCCCGTCGATGGAAGAAAGTTGTTTTCCGTGTCCTCCGCGCATATCCGGCACTCGATTGCGTGGCCTCTGAACCGGACCCCCTCCTGCGTGAAGGGGAGATCCTCGCCTTTGGCAATCAGGATCTGTAATGCCACCAGATCGAGCCCTGTCCGGAGTTCCGTCACAGGGTGCTCCACCTGGAGCCGTGTATTCATTTCCAGAAAATAAAAATTCTTCTCCCCGTCCACGAGAAACTCCACCGTCCCGGCATTCTTGTACCCGCAGGCGCGCGCCACCATCACGGCGGTCTCCCCCATCCGGCTGCGCATCCGCTCATCGACGATTACCGAAGGAGATTCTTCCACCACCTTCTGGTGGCGGCGCTGAATCGAACATTCCCTCTCCCCAAGGTGGACGGTATTGCCGCGTGAATCCGCCAGGACCTGTATCTCGATGTGCCGCGGATCTTCGAAATACTTCTCAATGTACACTCTCTCGTCGCCGAATGCCGATCGCGCCTCCGAGGCCGCTCCCCGGAGCGAAGGGATGAGCTCACTCTCTTCGCGGACGATGCGCATTCCTTTCCCACCGCCGCCGCCGGCCGCCTTAACGAGAACGGGATAGCCGTGGCGGGCGCAGAACTCGGCGGCTTCCGGTCCACCGGAGACCGGCCCGGCCGTTCCCGGGACAATGGGGACCCCGGCGCCGGAGGCAAGCGACCGCGCCGCGGTCTTGTCCCCCATCGATGCGATGGTCTCCGGCGACGGTCCGATAAACACAAGTCCGGCGTCCCGGACGCCCCGTGCAAATTCCGGGTTCTCCGAGAGAAAGCCGTATCCGGGATGGATCGCGTCGGCCCCCGAGACCGATGCCGCCCCGAGTATGCGGCCGATGTGAAGATAGCTCTCCCTCGAAGGGGGCGGCCCGATCGGGAGTGCTTCGTCCGCCGCAAGCACGTGGGGCGCTGTTCTGTCGGCCGCGGAATAGACTGCTACCGTCCGTATCCCCATCTCCCTGCAGGTCCGGATCACCCTGAGTGCGATCTCGCCCCGGTTGGCGATGAGTATCTTCCGGATAGGACGGACAGCCATCAATTTTCGGAGAGTTCAACCACCGTTGCCCCCATCCCCCCCTCGTTCCATTCCCCGGGGCGGAATGCCTTCACGCGTGGGTGGGACGCGAGAAAATCCGTGACCTTCTTTCTGAGCGCGCCGGTTCCCTTCCCGTGTATGACGTCGACCCGGTTGAGTCCTGAAAGCACCGCGTCGTCGATGAACTTGTCGATGAGCGGGAGTGCCTCCTCTCCGGTCATCCCCCGGATATCGAGGTCCTGTCGCACCGTGGCGGGTTTCTCCATCCCCGTGTCCCGCGGGGGGTGTAAGGAGGGAGAGGGCCGATTTCGCGCCGGGGCAAGGTTCGTGAGGGGGACACGCATCCGGACCGCACCGAACACCACGGTCGCGTTCCTCCCGTCGGAGGAGATGGCGGCTACTTCTCCCACATCGCTCCCCCCCGCAACGGTCACGTAACTCCCTTCGCCGATCGTCCCGCGCGGCTCCACCGGCTCATCGCGGGCAATCTCGCGACGTCCCGCGTCGATCTCCTCCCGTATGCGGGAGACCTCCCCGCGAACGCGCCGGACGGATTCCTTGTCAGCTTTTGTTTCGCGGATCTCCCTGATGCTTTTCTCGATCACCGCGTTGGCCCCTTCGACGATGCGGGCCGCATCCTCGATCGCCTTCCGCCTCAATTCCTTTGCCTCCCCCGAGAGACGGGCGATCTTTTCCCCGTATTCCCGCGTCAGTGCCTCCAGCCGCAGCTTTTCTTCGCGCACAGCCTCCTGCTCCATGCGCGCCTTCTGCGCCGCGGATTCCAGCTCGATGATCAGGCTGTCCAGCCTGGTGTTCTGTTGCCCCAGCCGTTCGCGGGAGCGCTCCATCAGCGCGGGTGAGAAACCGAGCCGGGCAGCCATCTCCAGAGCATAACTGCTCCCGGGAACCCCGGGGCGAAACCTGTACGTCGGCGTCAGCGTCTTCAGGTCGAATTCCATCGCCCCGTTCGCCACCCCCTCCGCCTCGTGGGCAAAGACTTTCAGCGCACCCTGGTGTGTCGTCGCTATCGTCACCGCACCCCGGCGCGTGAGTTCCTCCAGAAGGGCCGCAGCGATCGCGCCCCCCTCCGAAGGGTCAGTCCCCGCACCGATCTCGTCGATGAGCACCAGGCTCTCCCGGTCCGCCTCCCCCGCGATCGCCTTGAGGCTTGCCAGGTGAGAGCTGAACGTGCTCAGGTCGTTTTCAATCGATTGTTCGTCACCGATGTCCACGAAGCACGAACGGAACAGGCGGAGGACCGTCCCTTCGGAGGCCGGGATGTGCAGGCCTGACTGGGCCATCACGACGAGAAGCCCGATGGACTTCATTGCCACGCTCTTCCCCCCCGCGTTCGGCCCGCTTATCAGAAGCGTGGTCCACTCCCCCCCCACCTCCATGTCGAGAGGTACGGTCCGGTCGTAGCCGTGCGCAAGGAGGAGTATCGGGTGTCGCGCTCCCGTGACGGACAGTGGACCGTCGGTCCGCAGCTCCGGCTCGACCCCCAGGATTTCGATGGAATACTTCGCCTTCGCCTGAACGGCGTCGAGTTCGGCAAGTATGTCCAGGTTTGACGAGAGAGATTCCTTCTGTTCCCCCACCTGCAGCGTCAGGGTTTTCAGTATCCGTTCGATCTCACGCTGTTCCTGGAACTGGAGGCTCCGGATGTCGTTGTTGAGCTCCAGCGTCTCTGTCGGCTCGATGAACACCGTTGCACCGCTGGCGGAAGCACTATGAATGAATCCCGGCACGCGGTTCTTGTGCTCCGCCTTGACGGGGATGACCATCCGCCCTTCCCGCGTGGTGACGATGTCGTCCTGGCTGAACCCGAGTTCCGCAACATTCCGGAGGACGCCCATCAGGGTCTTGCGGAGGTCTTCATATTTATCCGCGATCGACCGCCGGATCGCCAGGAGCTCCCTCGATGCATCGGGGCGCACGGCGCCGCTCTCGTCGACAGCATGATCGATGTTGAACTCCAGGATCTTGTCCGTCGCGAGCGGATCGGCGAGCTGCCACAGGAGCGGATACGCTTCTTTCCGCCTCGAGACAAAGGACCGTGTGAGTCGCGCCGCCTTCATCGTCAACGAGATATGCAGAAGCTCACGGGGGAGGAGGGCCATCCCCTCGACGGCGGCCTTGCTGAGGGCCCCACTCACGGCATGAATTCCGTCGAGGGGGAGTGGCTCCTCCTGCTCGAGGAGCCGTTTCATCTCTGTGACCTTGGCGAGAGCCTCACGGACCTCCCGGTGCGAGACCAGGACCGTCATCCGAGCGAGCAACTCCCGTCCCGGGTCCGAGGAACCATAACGGACCACACGCTGGCGCACCTTGTCGAATTCGAGCTTCCGGAGGGCGTGGTCCCACCCGTTCATGGTTTCCCGGAAGGATGTGGGGGCTTCCCGAAAACGTCGAGGTCTTTGAACTTGTTCGATACCTGTTTCTTGAATTCGGATGCGCCGGGAAAGTACGATTGGAGGAACTCGAAAGTCCTGGGGACGAAATTGCAGAGGGGTCTGTACAGCAGCGACGCCTGCCTGTCTTCCTGGTCGGGCTCATCGAAGACACGCATGCCCAGGAGAAGGAAGCTGATCACCATAGCACCCTCGAGGACCCCGAGGAACGCCCCCACGGTATTCCCGTTCGTCTTCGCAGCGCTGGTTTTGCCGAATTTTCTGTAAAGCAGGATTGCGGGAATCATGATGACGAGCATGACCAGCGCGAAGCCGACGGCATAGGCCGCCGTGTCGCCGAGCACGCCCGCATCCAGGAAAAAATCTCCGACGGGCGTCATGAGCTTCGACGCGGCGACGACAGAGATCAGGAGCAAGAGTATGTTGAAAAGTTTCTTCGCCAGCCCTCCCCGGTAGCCCAGGTATCCCCCCAGGGCCAGCCCGGCGATCATGAATATGTCAAGGAAGGAGAACTTCATCAGGCCGCTCCGAGGGCTTTCTTTACGAGCTCCTGTACGACCTTGCCGTCCGCTTTCCCTTTCACCTGTTTCATGACCAGGGGCATCACTCTGGCGAAATCAGCCGGGCCGGAGGCGCCCGTCTGCACCACCGCATCCCTGATGAGGCCGGCTACTTCCTCGGCCGTCAACTGGCGCGGGAGGTACTCCTGAATGATTGCAAGTTCCAGTTCCTCCTGGTGCGCGAGCTCGGGCCTTCCCCCCTGCGTGAAGAGGTCGATCGATTCCTTCCGTTTCTTCGCCGCCGTGGTGAGTGTGGCCACTTCGTCCTCCGGGGTCATGCCGGGTCCGGCTCCCCGTTTCTCGATCTCTTTTTCGAGCAGGACTGCCCGCATCGTTCGAAGTGTCTCGAGACGGATTTTGTCCCCTGATTTCATGGCGGTTTTCAGATCTTGGCTGATGCGCTCCCTGAGGTTCATCTCCCTCCCCTGGACCGGAAAAAAGAAAAAGGCAGGAACAGCGTGGTACGCTCCCGCCTTGTCAATCGTCACACCTGTTCGCTAATTCACGAAAAATAGCCTATTTCTCCCTGAAAGTCAAACCCCGCCGTACACCTTCAGAACGTTGCCGCTGACCGACCGGGCGTCCTCAGAGCAGAGATACAGCACCAGCGCCGCGATCTCTTCCGGAGTCACCCAGCGCGAAGTGTCTGCAGAAGGCATCGAGGCGCGGTTCGCCTGAGTCAGGATGATGCCCGGGGCGATGGCATTGGCGGTGATGCCGCTCCCTTTCACCTCTTCGGCAATTGTTTCGGTAAGCGTCACGACACCCCTCTTGGCGATGGCATACGGGCCGCGTGCGGCCGTCGGGGTGAGCGCCGCCATCGCGGCGATCGAGATGATGCGCCCCCGCTTTGCCGCCCGCATGAGCGGCAGGACCGCACCGGACATCAGGAACGCTGTCCTCAGGTTAGCGGTGAGCATCTCCTCAAACGTGGCCGAGGACACCTCGCCGATCTTCTCACCCCCGGCATATCCGCCGGCGCAGTTAACGAGTATTCCCACCCCCCCCCACTGTTCCGCAGTCTCCCTGACGAACGTCGCGGCACCGGATTCGGTGCCAATGTCCGCTTCGCGCCAGTACATCATGCCGGTTCCCCTTTCCGGTTCCGGCGGGAGAGCACCTCCCCGGGAGCCCGGACGAACGGGAATTGCCACGCGGATCCCGTTGTTCATCATCGTGGACGCCACGACGCGGCCGAGGGCCCCGGTCCCCCCCGTCACGATCGCTGTGTTCATTTCCATGGATGACTCCGTTCCTTACGCGGGCCGGATTCCTCCGGATGAAACAAGGTTCCTCCGGATTCATATCGACCGGTGCAATGTACTGTGGCGCACAGGGAGTTGCAAGCGCGTGTGCGTCGTTGTCTTGAAGTTGATCTTGATTCGGTGTACATTATTTTTCTCACTGACAAAAGGGGAGGATCATGGGTTCCGTGGGACAGATCATCTGCCTGGCGGCGATCGCCGGCTACAATTTGCGTGCGATCGACGTGATCAACACGCGGGGAACCATCGCCTACATCGGTCCCGGCTGCAATGCGGGATCCTTCGAATCATTCGCGAAGCTGAAAGAAGCGCTTCAGACAATCCACGAGGGCCATCGGATCCCATGACCATCCGCCTCTTCCCGTTCTTTTTCTGCGCTCTCAGCGCACTGGGACTTTCGCCCGGCGACACCTCCTCCTCCCTCATCCTGCCGAAAGAAGTACATTTCCGCACCCTCCGCCAGCTCACGTTCGGCGGGGAGAACGCGGAGGGCTACTTCTCCACGGACGAGACACGTCTGATATTCCAGTCCACGAGGGATAGCCTCAAATGCGACCAGGAGTTTGTCATGGACCTGGCGTCGGGCTCAACCCGGATGATCAGCACAGGCAAGGGGCGGACGACATGCGGATATTTCTTTCCGGGTGATACGATGGTGTTGTTCTCATCGACGCATCACCTCCTCGGCGAATGTCCTCCCCGGCCGGATTTCTCGCAGGGCTACACGTGGGCCGTCTCCCCCGAGTATGACATATTCACGGCACGACCGGACGGGAGCAATCTCCGGCGCCTGACATCGACACCCGGATATGATGCCGAGGCGACGATATCCCCGCGCGGCGACCGCATCGTCTTTACCTCGATTCGGAACGGGGACCTCGACCTGTATTCAATGAACCTGGACGGAACCGGTGTGCGACAGCTGACCAATGAGCTCGGCTATGACGGCGGAGCCTTCTATTCCTGGGACGGGGCCATGATCGTCTACCGCGCCTGTCATTACATCGACAGTGCCTCCGCGGCCTCCTACCGCAGGCTGCTCTCCCAGAATCTCGTCCGGCCGCTCCACATGGAGATCTTCGTGATGAACGCCGACGGGTCGAACAAACGCCAGATCACGTTCAACGGCGCTGCAAATTTCGCCCCCTTCTTCCATCCGGACAACAGGAGGATCATATTCGCTTCCAACATGGCGGATCCGAAGGGGAGGGATTTCGACCTCTACCTCATCAACACCGACGGGAGCGGGCTTGAGCGGGTCACGTACAACGACACGTTCGACGGCTTCCCGATGTTTACCCACGACGGCAGAAAACTCGTGTTCGCTTCCAACCGGAACGGCAAGCCACACGAAACAAACCTCTTCATCGCCGATTGGAAAGAATGACCCACTCACATCCAGGGCAACGCAGGGCACACACAATGAACTCCCGGACAACGCTCGCACTCGCTTTTCTGTTCCTCCTCCCCCCCGTCATCATCGCCCAGAAGCTTGCGCCGGAAATAACGGCGGCCGACATCAAGACGCACATCATGTATCTCGCCTCGGATGAACTCGGGGGGCGCGCCTCCGGCACGCCGGGGAACGAGATGGCCGCCCGTTACATCGCCCGGTACCTTCACGAGTGGGGCCTGGCCCCGCTGGGGGACAGCGGGACGTATTTCCAGCACTTCCAATTCGTGTCGAGCGTACGTTCGGGGCCCGGAAACGCCCTGCGGCTCGTGGGGAAACCCGTCGACGGGGGAACGCTGAACGCGGTGCCTGATGCGGACTTCCGTCCGCTCGGATTCTCCTCGAACGGGACCGTGACGGGACCCCTGGTCTTCGCGGGCTACGGCATATCCGCGACGGACTCCAGCTATGACGATTTCAAGAACCTCGACGTGAAGGGGAAGATCATCGTCGTCCTCCGCTACAGCCCGGACGGGAGCGATCCCCACGGGACGCTGACGCGCTTCAGTTCATTTCAGGTGAAGACCCGCACGGCCCGCGACCGGGGAGCGGTCGGCTTCATCCTCGTCACCGGTCCCGTCGACGAACAGGAGGACGGCCTGATCAGGCTCAGGTTCGACCAGAGTTTCGGAAACTCGGGGATCCCCGCACTCTCGGTCCGGCGGGCGCTCCTGGAGCCCCTGATCGCGCAGTCGGGCTGGACGCTGCGGGCCATCCAGGACTCGATCAAAGCGAGGAAGTCCCCCATCGTATTCCCGGTCGAGGGGGTAACCGCCACGATCACCTCTGACGTGGAGAAGGTGACCACCACAACCGCCAACGTCATCGGCTTCCTTCCCGGGTCCGACCCGGCACTGAAGGACCAGGTGGTCGTTCTGGGTGCGCACCTTGACCACCTCGGAATGGGGGGTGAAGGATCGGGCTCGTTGCAGCCCGACACGGTTGCGATCCATCATGGCGCGGACGACAACGCCTCAGGGACTGCGGGACTCCTCGAACTCGCCCAGGCGTTCGCCTGGGAGCGGCCATCATTGAAGCGGGGACTCGTGTTCGCGTTTTTCTCCGGCGAGGAACTGGGGACACTCGGCTCCTCGTACTACGTGAATCACCCTCCCATTCCCCTGGCCCGGACAATCTCCATGGTGAACATGGATATGATCGGCCGGCTCGAGGGGAAGACACTCACGGTGTACGGAACCGGCACATCACCGGGATGGAATGCGCTTCTGGCAAAATACAATGCGGACTCCGCCTTCACGCTGAAATCCGTCCCTGATGGGTTCGGCCCGAGCGATCACGCGCAGTTCTACGGAAAGGATATCCCGGTCCTCTTCTTCTTCACCGGGAATCATAACGACTATCACAGGCCGTCCGATACGTGGGACAAGATCAACTATGCCGGGGAAGAGCAGGTGGTCCGCTACGTGTACCGCCTCGCCGGGGAGATCGACAAAGAGGCCAGCCGCCCCCCCTTCACGAGGACGGCGTCTCCCGCTCCGTCGGAGGGAGGAGACACGCGCGGCTTCCGGACAACGCTCTCGATCATTCCGGATTATAACGGAGGTGTGGAGGGGATGAAGATAAGCGTCGTCCGCCCCGGCGGACCGGCGGACAAGGCGGGATTGAAGGCGGGGGACATCATCGTAAGCATGGCGGGAAAGAAGATCGTGAACATCTATGACTACATGGAGCTGCTGGGGAAATTGAAGGGGGGAGACAGGGTGGATCTTGTTGTGATGCGTGACGGGAAAGCCCTGAACTGCACTGCGGAAATGGCGACCCGGAAATAGTCTTTCGTCCCCTGACGGGGCGGCCAGGCGCGCGGGATTCGCCCGGACGGAGAAGGATGCCGGCGCTACTTCTTCTGCACCTTCAGGTTGGTGCGTGCCTCCCTGATGAACTCCTCCGCCGCCCTCACACGGGCCTCTTCACTCCTCGCCGCCAGCATATCTCCCCTGCGCGCGGCGATGAGCTCCCGCAGTAGTTCCCTCTCCCGCTCCGGGAGCGCGGTGATGAATGATTCGAACATTTCCCGTGCAGCCATTATCACGCTCCGTGTTCTTGAGTATCATTTGCTGTAACGCCAGCCCGTTTCACGCAGCGTCAGGACATCGGTTCCCTCGCGCCGCAGGAGGGCATCGACGACCTCGCCGATGAAGACCTCGTGATCCGGGACTTCCAGCGCATGCATGACCCGGCATTCGAACGAGGCGCTGGCATCGACGAGAAACGGTGACCCGTTCTTCGCCGGTTCAAACTTCTTCCCCCCGATCGTGTCCCCCTTTGCTTCCGGGCCCTTGAGAAACGCTTTCGCCATCTCCCGCCCGCCTGAGGGGAGTATGTTCACAGAAAAGACCCCCGAGCGTCCGATATACTCCCGCATCCTCGAATCCGCTTCGACTGCGATCGCAACCCATGGCGGGGAGAAGGAGACCTGGGTCACCCAGTTTGCGACCATCGTGGCGGGAACCGGGCCGTTGAGGGAGCCGACGACATACAGGCCGTAGGGGATGTACTGCAGGACGCGTCCGGTCGTTTCCCTGTCGTTCACCGGCGCTCCTCCTCCGGGGATGAACGGACTGACATGCATGCAGGACATTCACACAATCCGCGCAGCAATCCCCAGGTGTAGATCCCCTCCCCGTGCCCGTCCGCCCATCGGAACTGGAGCGCGTAGTTTCCCACCGGCACGGCCCCTTTCAGTTCGTACCGGCCGGGGGCCGTCGTGTCTTTCGGGGGAGGAGAAAACGACCGGAGCAGTACCGTCTCCCCCATGCACCCTGCGCACGGACACGCATCGCGAAGACGACGGAGGGAAACCGGGCCTGCATGCCCGTCGTCCCACACCATCCGGATATCTCCGTTGTGCTGTTGTTTGAACTGTGTCAGGTGCACGGGGGCGTCTTTCGGCGTTTACACCATCCGGCGGGCGACTTCTCGCAGCGCGTCCTTCGTGAGGAATTTCTGAACGAGGGGGAAGAGTATGTGGTTTTCCTTGTGTATGTGGTTGACAAATATCTGTACGATCACGCTGGACACCGACGCCAGGTCCGCCGCCGCGCCTTTGTCGTCCCTGTGCGTGCCCAGGCGGTCCACCGCGCGCCGCAAGCGCCGGAATTCCTTCTTCAGGACTTTGTGGTCTTCTCTCATCAGCCCGGTCGGCCCCTCGACATACCTCTCGAGAACGGGAAACAGCGCCTCCTCCTCGCTCCGGTTGTGAACGCTCACCTCAACTTCGATGAACTCCACGGCCCTGAGGACCTTCCCGTATGCGTCCCGTGTGAACCCACCTTCTGCAATCGCAGTCGTCGCCTTCCTGAGCGAGGAGAGCTGCACGAGCGCCTCGTTGTGTTCCTGCATGAAACGGGCGATGGGATCGATGTGCCGTCGGCTTGCCACGTTCGCTCGTGGATCAGAGAGCTTCCAGGAGCGTGGAGTATTTCATCCCGTTCTCGTCGATGAANNTCGTCGAGCTTGCCGATCAACGCCTCTGTCTTTTCGTCCTGGTTGTCCTCCAGTGTGTCGTATTCCTCGACGCTGTTCGTGATAAACACCTCGGTGAAGTGGTTCTTCTTCCCCCGCGTCTCAAACACCGAATAGTTTTTCTTCCCCACCGTCGTGAAATGCTCCTTCATCCGACGGGCGTGCTCCAGGTAAGCATCCCGGACATCCGGCTTGACGGCATAGGAGATGGTGAACATGACTCTGGGCATTGCGTTGCTTCCTTTCGATGATGAACTCAGTATTCAGTAGCCGGCCGCGCGGATTTGTCGCTCATTCATCCCGAAGTAGTGTCCGATTTCGTGGATGAGCGTATCCCGGATGACGCCGCGCATCTCTTCATCTGCCGGGGCGACTGCGCGTATGTTCTCGCGGTACAGCGTGATCTTGTCCGGCACGACACCGTACATCCCGTACGAGCTCCCCCGTTTCGTCAGCGGGATCCCCTCGTACAGGCCCAGCAGCAGCGTCCCCGGGCGGTAACCGACTCTTGCGCCCGTCTCCCGGGAGGGACGGTCCTCGACGACGATGTGGACATTGTCTATCGCGCCCAGGAACGGAGGAGGGAGTGAATCGAACACCTCCTGCGCCACTTTCTCGAACCCCTCCCTGTCCATGCTACGCGAACCTGAGGCCGTAGACAGCGAGCGATGTCAGGGAGACGATGATCGCGGCCAGAACGGCCGCCTTCCCCCTGCTGAACCCGTTCACGACAACAGTCCCCTCGATCAGAAGGACCAGTGACCAGACTATGGCTGCACCGTCAAATCCGAGCAACACGATGTAAGCCACCGGATTGATGACCAGCGGAGGGGGGTTGTCCGAGAAAAAGTAGGGGCCGAAGATCGCGATCTCGATCGGGAACACAAGGACGAGCGAATAGACGATCGGGACCAGCGCATACACTATGGCGGCACGGACGTTCCGATACGACCCCGTCCCTCCGAGCAAACGTCCGACACGGTGGACGACGAGGCTGAAAAGGAACGTGAAAAGGAGACCGGCGAACGGCCCCAGAAGGATCCCCGCACCGACGAGGACCGCGAAGTCGGCAAATCTGGCTCCGAGTGTCTTGAACCAGATAACCGAGTACACAATGGCGATCCCCAACAGACAGCTCAGGAGGATGACGTAGTTCTTGTGGCGTGCCAGCGCTATCCGGCGGAAAGCGGCGCGCGGCGTCTCCATCAGACTCCAGAGCGTCTCAAAAAGATTGAGGTTATCCACTTTCATCTGAAGGAAACTCTTGCACGACACGCATATGACTGCAAATTCGTCATTCTGCGTTCCGCACACGGTGCAAGCGATCATGCGCGTGGTAACCTGATGGATTTCAAATATTTATAAGTATACCATTTTCCCCTTTCGAAAGCAACGATATTTTGCGGAAATCGGGGATAACTCACTCCAGAGGCGCAAATTTCGCAGTAAAATGCCGGAGCGCGGGGGGCTCATCGACGATACGGTACCCTTTCATCGAGTCCTTTTTACCGAAACACTCAAGAACAACTTCTACCACATAGTCGATGTGGCTCTGGGTGTAGACCCGCCGGGGGATTGCGAGCCTGACAAGCTCCATGCGTGCCGGCACGAATGCCCCCCTCGTGTCGTTCCGCCCGAACATGACGCTCCCGATCTCTACTGAACGGATGCCGCCGGTCCGGTAGAGCTCAACCACGAGCGACTGCCCGGGAAACTGGTGGGGAGGGACATGGGGAAGGAACTTCCTCGCGTTCAGGTAGACGGCGTGGCCTCCGGGGGGGCGGAGTATCGGAACGCCGGCGGCGACGAGCCGCTCGCCGAGGTATTCGACGGACCGGATGCGGTAGTGCAGGTAATGCTCGTCGAGGACCTCGTCTAGGCCCTGTGCGATCGCTTCGAGATCCCTCCCTGCAAGTCCCCCGTATGTCGGGAAGCCCTCCGTCATGATAAGGAGATTCCGGGCGCGCGCGGCGAGTGCGTCGTCATTGAGGGCAAGGAACCCTCCCATGTTGACGAGGGCATCCTTCTTCGCGCTCATCGTCGCTCCGTCTGCATAGGAGAACATCTCCCGGACGATTGTCTTCATCGGAAGGTCCCGATACCCCCGCTCCCGCTTCTTGATGAAGTATGCGTTTTCCGCGAACCGGCATGCATCGAGGAAGAAAGGTATGCCGTTCGAACGGCAGATCCCGGCGGTCGTGCGGATGTTCTCCATCGACACGGGCTGTCCGCCGCCTGAATTGTTCGTGACGGTCATGATGCAGACGGGAATATTCTCCTTCCCGGCTTTGGCGATGAGACCCTGGAGCGCCGCAGTGTCCATGTTCCCCTTGAAATCCGCTATCAGCTCCGGCTCGAGACCTTCCCTCGTGGGGAGATCGACGGCCTCCGCCCCCGAGAATTCCGCGTTCGCGCGGGTCGTGTCGAAGTGCGTGTTGTTCGGTATGATCTTCCCCTCTCCGCCGACAAGCGAGAAGAGTATCCGCTCGGCAGCGCGTCCCTGGTGCGTGGGGATGATATGCCGGAAGCCGGTGAGCTCCCTCACCTTCGCCTCGAACCGGAAGAAGCTCCTCGCCCCGGCGTAGGATTCATCCCCCTGCATCATCCCCGCCCACTGCGCCGCGCTCATCGCGGAGGTGCCGCTGTCGGTGAGGAGGTCGATGAGGACGTCGTCGGCGGGGACAAGGAAGAGGTTGTAATGACCCCGCTCGAGCACGATCTCGCGTTCCTCGCGCGTGCTGAACCGGATCGGTTCGACGGACTTTATCTTGAAAGGCTCGATGATGGTCTTCATGGCGGAGTGAGGATTGGAGTGGTGTGGAGGAGCGTTGCGGAACTTCTACTTCCCCCCGAGGAGGGAGAGGACGTCCCCGGCGTGTTTCGCATAGCGCAATTCGTGGTGAAAGACGCCGCGTATGATCCCCTCCCTGTCGATCACGTACGTCACGCGTTTCGCCCGGGGCCAGGGTCCCTCCCAACGGACCGCACCGTACAGCCTGCTGAGCGCCCTGCCCGTGTCGGCGATCAGAGGGAACGGGAGGCGGTGGTGGGCGATGAACCGCTCGTGGGATTCCGGGGCGTCGAAGCTGACTCCCAGGAGGGCGGCGCCGAGGCCCCGGATTTCTCCGTAACTGTCCCTGTACGAACATACCTCAGCGGTGCACCCCGCAGTCTCATCCTTCGGATAGAAGAACAGGACCAGGGTCTGTTTCCCCAGGTAGTCACCGAGCGAGACGCTCTCTCCCGTACTCAGGACCGCGGTAAACGGGGGCGCACTCTCCCCGACGTTCAGCATTCCCATGCTTTCCTCTTTCATCAGGGCGGCCGCCGTGAGTCCGGCTGCAGCGAGGAGGACGACAAGACGTTTCACCCGTCCTCCCTTCTCCCAGCTAGTCACCTTCGAAGCTGAGGAGGGAAAAGACCTCGCGACCCGAGAGGCAGACTCTCCCCTTCAGAGCGGGGAGTTCGATCAGGAACGAAATGCCGACGATCACACCCCCGAGCCGTTCGACGAGCCGGCATGCGGCGCTCATCGTCCCCCCGGTCGCCAGGAGGTCGTCATGCATAAGTATCTTTTCCCCCCGCCCGATCGCGTCGGCGTGCACTTCGACCGTGTCGGTCCCGTACTCCAGTTCGTACGTCTCCCGGATCGCGGGGGCGGGGAGCTTCCCGGGCTTTCGCACCGGCACAAATCCAACGGCGAGCCTCGAGGCAAGCGCGCCCCCCAGTATGAAACCGCGGGATTCGATCCCCACCACCTTGTCGATGCTGACTCCCCTGTACCGCTCCTCCATCAGGTCCACCGCGCGGCTAAACGAAGGACCGTCCTTCAGGAGCGTCGTTATGTCGCGGAACATGATCCCCTTTTTCGGGAAGTCGGGGACCGTGCGGACGGCGGCGTGCAGATCGGGAAATGTCGTCATGTCACCAGGTGATTTTTGTTTTGGCCAGAAATGCTTCGATCCCCTGTTTGCATTCCGGGGTCATGCGGGCTGCGGCATTCATGTTCGCCGCGAAATCGATGGCATCAAGAAAATTCATTCCCTGAAGCTTGGACAGCATGTCCTTGCAAAGCCCCATGGATGCGGCGCTGTTCTCCGTCAGGAGCTCGGAGACCAGCTCCTCGACCGCGCCGGCAAGCGAGTTCTGCGGGACGACGATGCTGGCGAGTCCGGCTCCCTTCGCCTCTTCCGCATCCAGGACCGCCCCCCGCAAGACGAGGTCACGGGCCCTCCCCTCGCCCACCCGCTTGATAAGGAATACCATGACCACGGCGGGGATGAACCCGATGTGGACCTCCGTGTAGCCGAACCGGGCATGTTCCCGGGAAGCAACGACAAAGTCACAGACGCTTGCGAGCCCGCACCCTCCTGCAAGTGCGGGCCCGTGCACGACGGCGACGACCGGTTTTCGGAGTTCGTAGATGAGCCTGTAAAGGGCCGCAAGGCGCCTGGAATCGGCCCGGTGCGCTTCGAGGTCGTAGGAGGTAATGCGCTGGAGATATTCGAGGTCGGCGCCCGCGCAAAAAGCGGGACCTTCCCCAGCGAGAATGATGACTTTCACCGCCGGGTCCCTGGCGGCAGCCGTGAATGCCGCGGTCAGTTCCTGCACCATCACGTCGTCGAGCGCATTCCTTTTCTCGGGACGCCGGAGCGTGACCGTTGCACGCCGTCCCACGCTCGCGTATGAAATCCGAGTGAAATCCATGCAACGAAAATAGGAATTTCACCCGGCAAACACAAGCAGGCAGACGGAAACAGCGCGGCGTCCCCCCCGGATTCTTTCAGGAGGACGCCGCCTGCGGAGGAACGAGCACCTTACACGTCGTAGTAGAGACCGAACTCATACGGATGGGGACGGAGAGCCATCGGCTTGACCTCCTTGTCCATCTTGTATTCGATCCAGCCATCGATCACATCCTCGGTGAAGACGTCGCCGCGGAGCAGGAAGTCGTGATCCTGCTCGAGTGCATGCAGCGCATCCTGGAGCGACCCCGGTGTCGAGGGGATGTTCTTCAGTTCCTCGGGTGCCAGATCATAGATGTCCTTGTCAAGCGGTTCTCCCGGATCGATCTTGTTCATGACGCCGTCGAGTCCCGCCAGCATCATCGCGGAGAAGGCAAGGTAAGGATTGCACGCGGCGTCCGGACAACGGAACTCGACCCGTTTCGTCTTCGGGTTCGTCGAGTACATCGGGATACGTATCGATGCGCTCCGGTTCCGCTGTGAATACGCGAGGTTGACGGGAGCCTCGAAACCGGGGACGAGCCGCTTGTAGGAGTTCGTCGTCGGGTTCGCGATCGCGCAGAGCGCGGGAGCATGCTTCAGGAGTCCCCCCATGTAGAACAACGCCATCTCGCTCAGGTTCGCATACCCGTTCCCGTAGAACAGGGGCTTGCCGTTCTTCCAGAGGCTCTGGTGGACATGCATCCCCGACCCGTTGTCGGCAAATATGGGTTTGGGCATGAATGTGACCGTTCGGCCCCGGAGCCGGGCGGTGTTCTTGATGACGTATTTGAACAGCAGCATCGCGTCGGCGCTGTGGAGCAGCGGGGCGAACTTCAAGTCGATCTCCGACTGCCCGGCGGTCGCCACTTCATGGTGCTGGGCTTCAACATCCAGCCCGGCCGCGATCAGGTTCGCGGTCATCTCGTTCCTGAGGTCCTGCATCTGGTCCGTCGGCGGGACCGGGAAGTACCCCTCCTTGTAACGGGGTTTATAACCCAGGTTCGGCATCTCTTCCCGGCCGGAGTTCCACCTCCCCTCGACAGAGTCGACGTAGTAGAAGCTGCTGTGCTCGGTGGTGTCGAACCGGACGTCGTCGAATATGAAGAACTCCGCCTCGGCGCCGAAGTAGGCGGTGTCCGCCAGCCCCGTCGATTTCAGGTAGATTTCCGCCTTCCGGGCGATGCTCCGCGGGCAACGCTCGTAGCGTTCCTTCGTCAGCGGGTCATGGACGTCGCAGATCAGGCTGAGCGTTTTCGCTTCGATGAACCTGTCGATGAACGCGGTGGAAGCATCCGGGACGATCAGCATGTCGCTTTCGTTGATCGCCTTCCATCCCCGGATGCTCGATCCGTCGAATCCGAAGCCTTCTTCGAACGACGAATTTTCCAGTTTGTCGACCGGCACCGAGAAGTGCTGCCACTGCCCGGGAAAGTCCATGAACTTGAAGTCGATCATCGTGACCCCTTCGTCCTTGATCAGTTTGAAGACGCGGGTCAGATGTGAGTCGGAGCTTTTTGCCATAGCATGTCCTTTATGATGGTATATGGAATGAGTTGTTCTGCACGTTCGCACTAGCGCTCATTTCGAAGCCTCAACCTTGATGCGCATAGTCTCCTTCGACGTCGAGAGGACGAGATTTGTCCGCGTGTTCAACACCCCCGACCAGGCCTGGATTTTCGCAAGGAGCTTCTCGAGCGACGCCGTGTTCGCCGTCCTGACCTTCAGCAGGTGCGATCCCTCCCCCGTGATGGCATGGCACTCGAGTATCTCATCGTTCGCGTGGGTATGCTCCAGGAAGCCGGGATAATGCCTCGAGGAATCCACGGTGACAAATATGAACGCGCAGATGTCCTTCCCCAGCTTTCTGGGATCGACGGTTGCGAAATAACCCGTGACGTACCCGTTCTCCTCGAGCTTGCGGAGCCTTTCGCTGACCGAGGGGAGAGAAAGCCCCACCGCCTCCGCAAGATCGTTGCGGCGGGTCCTCCCCTTCTTCTGGAGGATCTCCATTATCGTGGTATCTATCTCGTCGAGGACCATGGGGCGGGCGCCGTTCCGGGGAGTGGTGTGGCGTGACTCCCCGATTGTTCCCTAAATAAATAAGGATATGAGCTTGTTATGGCTTCAAATATAAGGCATCCTGGCGAGATTGTCAAGGTTTTTTTGCGGGGGGAGCCTCGGCCAGGTCGAAGTGTGCGGGAGATCACGCCCCCCCGGCGGCCGCGCGGAGAGCGCGCACTGCAGCGGGGATATCCCGGGCACCGAATATGGACTTCCCCGCCACCAGGACACCGGCACCGGCTTCCACCACGGAGCGGACCGTGGACTCGTCGATCCCGCCGTCGACCTCCAGTGAGATGCCGGGATGAATGCTGCGCGCCATCGCGGCGGTCCTCCGGATTTTTTCGACGGACGTTCCGATGAAGCTCTGCCCGCCGAAACCCGGGTTCACCGTCATGATCAGTACCATGTCGGCGTCGGGGAGGATCCCGGACAGAAGCGTCTCGGGTGTCGCAGGATTGATGCAGACACCGGCCCGTGCGCCGAGGCTCTTGATCCTCTGGACCGTCCGGTGAAGGTGGGGACATGTCTCGTAATGCACGGTGATCGAGTCTGCGCCCGCGTTCCGGAATTCCTCGAGGTAGAGGTCGGGGTTCTCTATCATGAGATGGACGTCGAAAGGGAGTGAAGTGTAGCGCCGGAGGGAACGTATCACCGGAGGCCCGATCGTAATATTGGGCACGAAGTGACCATCCATGACGTCGAGATGCAGCCAGTCGGCACCCCCTTGCTCGGCGAGTCCAATCTGCCCCCGGAGATCTGCAAAGTCAGCTGCAAGGAGAGAGGCCGCTATCGTGACCATGGATGGAGGCATTTACTGGCGGGGGACCTGGATTTCTTCGGTGGGGCGGCCGACCTTCACAACGAACAGG
>PMJR01000146.1 GCA_003158475.1 Ignavibacteriota bacterium
GGATAAGAACAACTATACACACCACCTGGACTCACAAATGGGGCGCTCAGGTCATATCCGGGAAGTCCGGCATAAACTGTCGAATCGTGCCAGGCCAAAGCGTTGATACTTTTTCCTAAAGGAAGTCCGCCGCTCAATCCCCCGCTGCCGCCTATTTTCATCCAGCCGGCCTGTGCCCCGGACTGAAAACCATACGTGTACACCCCGCCATCATTTTGGCCGTTATTCTTGAGAGCCGCGATCCCGGCAACAAAACCGAAATTACCGCCGTAAGCGTACGGTATGAAGCTGATGATGAGGTTCTCGATATCCCCGGAATTGGGAATCTGTCCTGAAAGAGCTGGTCCGCCGGTTATGGGAAATGCCCCACTGTCGTAGATTGCCTCGTAGAGATAACCATTGGCAGCCGCAGCGAATCCAGTAACCGTTCCGGTC
The DNA here is from genome assembly GCA_003158475.1 of Ignavibacteriota bacterium. GTDB lineage: Bacteria > Bacteroidota > Ignavibacteria > UBA10030 > UBA6906 > Fen-1273. Next base: position 436 of record PMJR01000146.1, read on the forward strand.
TTCGACGCATCTTGTGCGAAACCGCTTGCAACTACAAGCAGTACCGCGGTGACTAACCCAATAGATCTTCGCATATGCGCGTCCTTTCATATGCATGGTGATAAAAGAGGGGTGCGAATACTGACCCACCCCTTTCAATCTTCAACTAAAAACACTAGGGCCTTCTCTACGATCGGTAAAGAAGGCCTCTCAGAATGAACGGTTCTCTATTTCAACCTATCACTATATTCGACCATGCGCCACGTCCTGGGTCACACGAAAGGGGGAGAAGTGTCTATCATTCAGCATGATATCCATACTGGACGTCATCAAGTGCTTCAGGCCCCTCCCGGGACAATGGACGCGGGCGCGAGGTGAGGAGTTTATGCAAAGCCTGGCGCCGAGGGTGGATATGCTCTAACAACAACGACAGCTTGTTCCCAAATCAAATTCTGCGGCGAACTCGGACATGGAACAACAGGGGGCTACCAACTGATAGCCCTCACTTTGACACGTTACTTTGATAGGATCATACGACCCGACTGCACGCCTTCTGAACTCCTGAGCACATACACGTATGCGCCGGAAGCCATCTGAGCGCCGTTGAAGAGTTCGGTGTATCCTCCAACCTTCCGATTCTCGTTAACCAGAGTGGCCACTTCCCGCCCCAAGACATCATAGACCCTGAGCGATACTTGACCTTCCTTTGCGATAGAAAAAGAAATCTGCGTAGAAGGATTGAACGGGTTCGGATAGTTATGGACAAGTGTCCGCGAATTCATCAGCGCGGTTTCCGTCATTCCAGGAGAGATGGTGTTCGAATAGTGTATCCCACCGTCGAGGTCCACTTGTTCCAACCGATAGGACGTAAACGGAGATGCATTGTCAGTGTACGAGTAACTATTCGTAGACAACGTTGTTCCGTGACCAGGGACGAAACCCAAAGTCGCGAAATTGCTCTTTCCGTCTGCACTCTTCTGAACGTAGAATCCATAGTTGTTCTTTTCACTGATCGTGGTCCAATCCAGTTCGACCGTGTTGTTCTTCGCGTCTTTGATNNGTTCCGTTTGGTGCATATCCGGGCCCCCAGTAAAAGTATGGATATGAAGTACTTGCAGGACACCACGCAAGTTGCGACATAACAGAGTGGTCTATAATATGGAGAATCACTGTAAATATTTTTGTGTCTTGATTCGCCAAAAGTGTGGCAGTTGCACCTGTTCGATTTAGATTTACATAAAAGCAATTACCATCAACGGTGACACTCTTTTCATAACCAGTTGCAAACATAGGATTATACACAATGTGTGGGCCAGTCTGGGGTGTCGGTGACAAATCCAGTCCAGCGGAATTTGCTGTCCACGCAAGAACACTCATCCATATAGCAAAATCGGCATCGGACTTACTCCACACTTCAAATGTATACAAGTCTCCAACGATGGATATGTTCCTGATAGTCGTGGTAATGGTTGCCGCGTAGACTGGGCCCGAATACCCGCCGACCGTTCCGACAAGCAGGAGAAGCGCGAAATTAAGTGTTGTTGAAATGCGTTTCATGAGCGTCCCTTTTTGGTGTATTCAACGATCCAGGAGTCAGATGCCTCACCCGTTTGAAGCGTTAGCTAGAAAATATTAAGGCCTTCTCTAGAATCGATAAAGAAGGCCTCTCAGAATGAACGGTTCTCTATTTCAACCTATCACTATATTCGACCATGCGCCACGTCCTGGGTCACACAAAAAGGAGGGAACTATCTGTCATTCGGGACGATTTCTGTGCTGCCTTCGTCAGACCCTTCCACCCCCTCCCGGGACAACGAACGCGGTGCGAGGTCAGATGAATTCGTGAAGAGCCTGGCGCCGAGGGGGAAATCCTTCGCTTGAAGAAGTAACCAACGGCACAGTTGCAGGTTCAAGTGGTGGAGCGGGGATATAGTTTGCAAAAGGATCGAAGCCTGGCATTGGGCCGAGTTAGTCTGCGGAAGAGGGCAGCCCGCCTATAGCTGCGCCGGGGATGATTCATGTCGGGGTTCTCCGTCAGCCCGATGTACACCGGGCAAGTACGGGGCGGCCGCGATAACTACGTATGCGATGATGAGAGACTGGAATGGAAGAGAGTAGCGAGCATTCTCTCCCGATTCAAAACATGCTTGGACAATTGACCCTATCAACACGACGGCGGCGAGAATCCATGACGCCGATTCGATGTCAATCCGGTTCAGGGCCTGCCGAACTCGCAGAACGAGGAAGGCACGGGCCATTACGATGATCAGAAACGCGAGCCGCAGCACGGAGATGATTTCCTTTTCCCATCCCCAGAGTGTCTCCAGAATCCGTCCAGCCTTCATCGGGAAGATCCCATAGCGGTCCCAGTACATCGGAACACTCCAGAATGATCTCCACGCTTCGAATACACTACGAGCATACACGATAGGATGTTCCGCGATCAAGCGCAGCGCCAGTCCGGTCAGGATCTTCGACAGGCCGGCAACCGAGGTATGTGTTGCAAGCATCATTTGCTGCCTGGCGTCAAACACCGTGAACGTCGTCGATCCCGCAAGATCGATGTTGTTCTTTCGATACCGAATGAATATTTCCCGGACCGCGGCATACTCCTGCGGCGCCTCCTCCATCATCTTTCCCGCGTGTTGCATGAGATTGTATCCGAGGAGGGTGGTGGTCCCGAAATAATCGACAGCGGCTTTGTTGAATGTCGACCACCCGCCCAGGAGGATGATCGGGGGGAGGAAGAAGGCAGAGAGGTAGACAGTGACCCGGCGCAAAGGACTTCGCCGGATCCGCCAGTGGAAAAGAAGGATAAAGCCGATTAGAAATGGGAGGTACAAGAACAATGGCCTGACAAGAGCTGCCATGCCAGCGACGATGCCAATGAACGCGTATGCAATCCAACCCTCCCTGTCGCTTTTCAGGTTCCTAAGCAGAAGGAAGAGACAGAGGATCAGACAGAACGCCGAAAAGGTCTCAGTGAGTATTGCGGCTTCGAAGAAGAGCACATTGAGACTTAGACCGTGAGCCAGACCTGCGAGGAAACCCATTATGGGGTCGCGCGTCTGGAGGAGAACGATACGAAAGAGCAGGAATGAGCTCATGATTCCCAGGATCGATTGCAGAATCCAGACTCGTTGTGTGTCTGGGCCGCATAGGAGAAGGAAAAGGGGGTATACCGGGGTCCGTTCCCCGGTATACGAGTGGAAATCCCATGTCTCGATCGAGAGGGCAACCGCCTGGTACTCAGAACTGTCCGGGTAGAGCTTAGGCCGGCCAATACACCAATGTACGATACGCACCGATAGGCAGACTGCAAGCAGGGTCAGGAAGAGGGTCCTTGAAGCATCCTTGCACAAGGTCCTCGGGAAGGTGATGTTCTTCGCCACATGGTCCTCCAGGTTCCTTGGTCCGAGATGACGGACGGTTCTTGTGTGTAGTATAGCTGTGGCACTCATGCCGCGGTTGTCAGCTCGACAGACCTTCTGTAATGTAGTCCATGAGATTAGAAAGGGCAATGGAGAATGCAGGTCAAATTGGCGGTCGCATGGAACGGAAAATCCTCACCGGCTTTCACCGGCAGGGATTCTTCCGTAGAACCAGTAACGGGGACCCGAACTGGTATTCTACTGTAACCGGTAGATGCAATGAGATCAAGTGTTTCGATGAATCAATGTGTTTTCCGGGTTTCACGAGCCTCGCTTGGTCTCGCGGACGACTGCTTTCGAATCTGTCTTGTCCATCAAAGCGCACGCTCCTCTCAAGATGGTCTAAGATACTCAAACCATCCATTCGTTCTCAAGCCCAAGCTGTCCAAGGGTCTTTGACGTTAAGGAATGTTCGCCGCAATGCCTCGTAATCGACTCGTTCTTTCGTACGTGCCCTCTGGGGCCTGGGACGGGAGAGCCCTCTCTCGAATAGGCGATGAATGTCGGGGTCGGTGAGCCCCAGCTCTGCTGGAAGCCGCTCTGAATCCATGCAGGTGAGCCTCTCCCCGCGGCCCAGATTGTGGATTTCGATAGGGATTTTGACCAGAATGTACTTCGAGGTATGGAGCTTGTCGCGGAGCCGAACTACATGAGGACTCAAACCAGTCGAACAGAGGCTGGTTGAGCCCTTTTTTTTTGGCCTCTTCCCATTTCTGCTTTGCCGATCCACCAATGCATAATTTGCGAATGTGTCCCCGCATACTCTCGCCGCGTATGACCGAAAACCGGATCACTTCGACAAAAAGGTGGGGATTGTGTGCTGAAAATGGACTAACTCCTTTTTCATCCTTCTTGTCTATTCTCAATCAGTATTGTCCTCGGTATCCTTCAGTGCAATGAGGGGTACCCCTTGTTCCCTGATTGAAAAAGGTTGAGTGAGTTGCCTGGGACCCGTGGCCATCCCCGGGATCGTCTGACCGTGATTGAAAACAATCAACATAAAGAAGAGGAAGTCATATGAATTACAGCACAGAGAATCTGCTTCTGTTCCTCGTTATCGGAATCGTTGCCGGGTTCATCGCCGGGAAAATAATGAAGGGCGCTGGGTTCGGCCTGGCCGGTGATTTGATTGTCGGGGTGATAGGTTCCTTCATCGGTGTGTGGGTATTCGGCCTGCTCAACATTTCGAGCGGAGGCATTCTCGGCTTGCTGATTGCCGCGATTGTCGGGGCTCTCATCCTGCTGTATATCGTCCGGCAGGTTAAAACAAGCCGGTAAGTTCCACCGATCGACACACGATGCGCCGATTCCACCGCCCCTTGTTCGTTCAAAGTGCTGCGGCGCCCTATGTTGCTGAGGCAGAGGTTAGACGCAATGCAGTTTCAATAGAATTCGGAGTCAAGTCACTATTCTCGCACTCACATTCGGAGGGGTTATGAAGTCATTCCTTTCAAGTCTTATCGTTCTCGCACTCGTGATCATTGCCTCCGGCTGCCANNCATCGCAGACTCGGCAAGGGCCGTTGTCCAGGATGTGGTGAAAGGCGTACAGGACCTGAATGGACCTGGCCTCTTTGCGCGAATCTCGTCGGATCCCGATGCGCGCTTCCTCGAAAACGGCTTTATGTACGCTTCGTACGGCGCGTTTAAGGACAGCCTGTACGGTGATTTGCCGACGCTCGACTCGCTTAGCGTTCAGTCCGTTGCTTCGGACGTTGTTGTACTCGGCGCGGAAGCCGCTGTCGTAACAGAATCATTCCGTTTCACGGCCGCGACGAAGGCCGGTGAGGACCTTGAGGGCCAAGGGGTCGCTTCGATTGTGGTGCAGCTGCGCGCGGGTCGTTGGCAGATCGTTCACTCCCACGAGTCCGAGCTCAACGCGGCAGAAGTGGATACGACCTTGGCGCCCGCGCCCGCAGCGGAAAGATCTTCAAGGAAGAAGTGATAGAAAAGTTTAACCAAGGAGAATGCCCATGAGACACCTCAGAGTCATAGCGGCGAGTCTTGCAATTGTTATCGCAGGCATGATATTTGTTTCCCCCGCAAGTTCCCAGATACGCATACGGGTGAATTCCGGGTACCGCGGCAGACATCACGTCTACTATCATCCGCGTCACCGCGAGTATTATCATCGACACGTCGTTTACAATCACCGTCATTTCGCCTATCGTCATCGTGACAATGGAATTCGTCTTCGCCTTAACGTCCGGTAACGCCGTCACGTGGTACGAAGAGATCTAGCTGTGGCGAGGGTCTCACAATCACTCCGGGGCCTCCTGGGAGTCTTTTCTGGATGAGAGACTATCAGGCCGCAATCGCACAGCCGGGAAATGTCGGCATCCGAAAGCCCCAGGAGCTCCTGCACACGCTCTCGGTGCATCGAATAGTCCATCTTGGATTGATTACTCCTATCCTGAGAGCGTTTCCCATTCCTCAGTGGAGAAGTGGCTTCTCAACCCAACTCTCGTAATCCAATACTGCGCTGATGCTGTCACAAAGGAAAACAATCTCATGAACACAACGACCAAGAAAGAAACATGACCATGGTTGAATCAAAAGCCGTGACCGAAGACCCCATCTGCGGGATGACCGTGGATGAAGCAACCGCTCTCCACGCCGAACGCGGTGGAAAGACATTCTACTTCTGCTGCGATCACTGCCGGCAAAAGTTTCTGTCCACGTCCGCCGGTGTTAAGATCGAGGAAAAGTCTGGATCATGCTGTGGCTAACAGCGCCTCTGTAGGGCTAATCCCGCTTTGTCGCAGGAGGGCCAAGCGTTGCAACCGGAATGCGCTGCTCCTATACTTCCCAGGGTTCCGACATTGGGCTTATGGAAAACGAGCAATCCACCTTCTCTTCGTGTCGATCAATAAGAAGGTCGTTGCAACAAATCGACATTAGACAATGAAGGCATGCTGCCGGCTTAAAAGTCCATAATGGGAGGTGTAGCAAGATTGTAATGTGAAACAGAGTTTCAAAGAAGCAATTCAGAACAAAAGAGGAGTCGTCATGAAAGGATATGTGCAAGACATCGAGAGTCTCGCCATCAAGAATGTCGAGTTTCGCCGGGTGGTGTACACGGCAAAGAACAGCCAGCTCGTCCTCATGGCGCTTAAACCAAAGGAAGAGATCGGGATGGAAGTCCACAAGCTCGACCAGTTTTTTCGCGTGGAGGAGGGTTCCGG
>PMJR01000048.1 GCA_003158475.1 Ignavibacteriota bacterium
CTAATCATCGACGAAGTTCAGCGTGCGCCGGAGCTGTTTCGCGCAATAAAGCAGGATGTCGACAAAAAGCGAAGAGCCGGACGATACCTCCTGACGGGATCAGCAAATGTTCTGCTTCTCCCCAGACTTTCCGAGTCACTCGCAGGAAGGATGGAAACGCTTTCCTTACACCCATTCTCGCAGAGCGAGCTCGAGGAGACGGAAGGATCGTTTGTTGACTCAGCATTTACTTCACGATTTCCCTTGCTCTCCGTGAGATCTTCAACTCAAGCTGACACGTTGCAGAGAATCCTCAAAGGCGGTTTTCCCGAAGCGCAAGAGCGCCCAACTTTAGATCGCCGGAACGCATGGTTCGGATCATACGTATCGACTATTCTACAAAGAGATATCCGTGACCTGGCAAACATAGAGGGGCTGACGACACTCCCTGATTTACTTTCGCTGCTTGCAGCGCGTTCTGGAGCACTCCTGAATTTTGCCGAGCTCTCCAACAGCAGCAATATCCCTCAAACAACGCTCAAACGTTATCTTGTGTTACTAGAGACTACGTTTCTCGTTCATCGGATCCAACCGTGGTCCAGTAATCTAAGCAAACGCCTCATCAAGACTCCAAAGATATACCTGGCCGATACCGGCTTACTGACATATCTTGTGGGCGCGGACGAAAAGCGACTGAAAACTGATGGATCATTGTTCGGGAAGATCATGGAGACATTTGTCTTGAATGAGCTCGTGAAGCTAAATACCTGGAGCAAGACAATATCGCGAATTTACCATTATCGGACGCAACTTGGCAAGGAAATTGACTTTCTCCTCGAGCGGAACGATGGCAGCATCGTCGCCATCGAGGTCAAGAGCGCATCCACCGTGGACTCTTCTTCTTTTGCTGAAATGATCTCACTTTCGCGTGATTTGAAGAAGAGATTTGTTAGAGGGATCGTCTTCTACGCCGGCAATGACACGGTTCCATTTGGAAAAAACTTGCTTGCTCTTCCCATTCAATCACTTTGGACATGATCGAGTGAGCCTGCGATGTGCCGCGGCGGACCCCGAGAAAGTCAGGGCAAGCAAGCGAACTCGTGGCCCTAACGCGCAACAGCCGACCCAACCAGGATCGGCTTTGACTTCTTCCTTCTACAATCTACCTTCAGTACTTCGTTGTNNTAGGCCTCTAGACGATGGGGGCGGTAAGAAAGTTGCCGGTCCTGGATCGCGGTTTAAGCTGATGAAGCAGATGCCTGCGTCGTTGCCGGTGGTTGGGTGCTCGTGAGCCCGGCGCGAATCGAACGCGCAACCTACAGCTTAGAAGGCTGTTGCTCTATCCGTTTGAGCTACGGGCCCAGTATGATGACGTCCGCGACCGCCTGACTCCTCTGCCACCAGAGATACCGGCCAGAAGTCGCGCGCTCGGCAGAGAGTAAATTTAGAGAAAAGCCGTGCGACTTGCAAGACGAAGTCCGGTCGTATCTGAGGGAGACTCCCACCAGAACATATGAAGGCTCTCCGGCAAGAGCGCGAGAGCCTTCATTGTGTCGGGGCGACAGGATTCGAACCTGCGACTTCTTGGTCCCAAACCAAGCGCTCTACCGGGCTGAGCTACGCCCCGAATTGTTCTCCATCTCGACAACTACATCTTGAACACCGTTCCCCCGGGATACGTCACCGGACCTCACGGGCCTGATGCTTGCGGGCACAGTCGGGACAAATCCCGTGTGTGAAGTCCGCTTCGGAATGGACGGTGATGTATTCCTCTATCTGCTGCCAGTCCCCTTCGTCGTTTCGTATGCGTTTGCACCAGGCGCAAATCGGGAGGAGTCCGCTAAGCCGTTTGACCTCCGCCAGGGCCGCCTGCAGTTCCGTGTTGAGCTTCATCTCCGTCACCATGTCTCCCTTGAGACGTGCGAGTAACAGTGCGGATGAGACAAATACTCCAACCCTGAGGAGATTGTTCCACGCATCGAGCCAAAGAAACGAGTAACCGGGGGCCCCTACGTCCATAGAGATCCACATGACCCCGCATACAATGGAGGTGAGAAGCCCGGCCATCCGTGTGGAGCGAAGTGTGACGAGCAATATGGGGATCAGGTAGAACGGAGCCATTGTGATCCGGGTCTGGGTGAGCGTTTGCAGAGTGCCGATCCCGATGAGAACGATCAGGCTGATGACTATGATCTTCAGCTCTGAAGTCTTGCTCAGCCAGCCCGCCATGCGGATAATAACCGCATGACTCTCTTCCTGCAGATCTTCCATGAGGTTCCCTAGGTTCCATAATATACAATACTGCAACAGAGTTTCAACCGCTGAATCTGAAAGATAAGGAGAAAGGACTGAATTTCATATTGGCCGGATCACATTCTGAGGGAAGGCCGCAGGAAGATGTGTCAGAAGAAATGAAAAAGACACCGGGAACCATTTTCGTCCCGGTGTCTTCGCTGTCACCGATGTCTACGTGATGCGTTTGTCCAGCTGTTTACCATGTGGACTCACTTGAGAAGCAGCATCCTCTTCGTCTCCTGATAGGACCCTGCCTTCAGACGGTAGAGATACATTCCACTCGCCAACGATCCGCCGTTGAAGTTGACTTCATGTGTTCCGGCGCCCTGAGGGCCGTCGACGAGCGTTGCAACCCGCTCACCAAGGGAGTTGTAGACATCAATGCGCACATTGACCCCGTCCGGCAGCTCATACCGTATAACGGTGGACGGATTGAAGGGATTCGGGTAATTCTGCTCGAGCGAGTATTCCTTCGGCTGGTTGCCTCCTGAGCCGACGCCTGCTATGGCGCCCGACGAGACGACGGAGGATGTGAGGGGACTCGTGATTGTGCCTGTGATCGCGATCTGGAGCTCCGTCGGCGACGCACCAAACCAGTCTTTGAGGATCGAGGCATACACGGAGCGGAAATCGTACTGGAGAGGAATGTTGTCGTTCACAGTCGGAGTGGCAGGGAGCACCGGGCTTGTCCCCATGATCCCCGCATTGACTTTCGACCCGAACATGATGACCGGCTCTGCCGTGCCGTGGTCTGTTCCTCCGCTCGCGTTGGACACGATGCGCCGGCCGAATTCTGAGAACGTCATCCCCAGAACCCGGTCCTGTGCGCCAAGGAGCCGCAGATCGTCTTCAAAGGCTGTGATGCCCAACGAGAGTTTTCCGAGGAGCGTCGCGTGCGCCCCCAGTGTCGTATCTGTGGCCGTCACCTGGGCGGAGTGCGTGTCAAAGCCGCCTATGTTGACCACATAGATCCGGGTCTGCAGGCCCCCGGCGATTAACTGCGCAACGATTTTCAACTGATCGGCAAGCGAGTTCTGTCCGGCAGCCGGGTAGAGCGTCGAGAGGTTCTTCCCCTTGGAGGCTGCAGTCTTGATCGAAGTGGTGTACGTCTGCGTGGCCTGCGCTACCTGCCGAATAAATGCAATCTCATGTCCGGCAGGTGTCGCCGGCGGAGTGTCGGAACCCCCGGGGAGGAAATATGTAGCATTGGGATTGGTTACGGCCATCCCCATGGAGATAGCCGGCCCCTGGAGCCCGGGTGTTACCACTGAGCTGATCTGAAGTGCAAGCGGATCGGGGACAGCGGGGGTCGGGTATGCCCCGGGATAGCCCGGGAAATCCTGGTCGAGATAGCGACCGAGCCATCCGGTGTTCCCGATGACGTTCGCATCCGTCGCCGTGAGCCATATATCGGTCGCGCGAAAGTGGGAGAAGTTCGGGTTCGGGTAACTCACCGACTGGATAACCAGGAGCTGACCGTTATTGTAGAGGGACTGAAGTCCCGTCATAGCCGGGTGCAGGCCTGTCGCGGCGGTGAGCCCCAGGACCTTGGTCGAGGGTATGAGGATGTTGGATCGGGCCGCACTCAGCGAGGAGTAACGGTCAAGCGGGATGACGGTGTTGAGACCGTCGTTTCCCCCCACCAGTTGGACGAGCACAAAAATGCGGTTTGTCGAGAATGCTGCGGATGTAAGCGCATCGATGATGGGCGAGCTGCCATAGGCCTTCAGAGCGTACCCGTTAAGAAGGAACGGCAGCGTCGTCGCCGGCACAGCGCGAGTGATAAACTCTCTCCTGTTCATACGTTTTCCCCCCTCCGTTGGACTACGACAGTTGGTATTCCGGCATTTCCATCAGCAGCGCCAGGAGTGCCTGGAGTTTGCCTTTCACGGCGCTCAGCTTGGCCGCGTTTGTCGGATCCGCCAGGTATGCGGCCCACTCGGTCGTCCACTCGTAGTCCGGCAATCCGGGGAGGAGCGTTTCCTTCAGGAATGCCGTCTGGGTCGCTGTGGGGGTCACTGCAAAAAGGAACTGCGATGCCTCGTTGACGATGACATTCGGATCCGTGGGATCTGAGAGTGTCTTCACGAACGCGATCGGGTCGATCTGGAGCTTCCCGCCGGATGTGTTATAGCCGTTGCCAATCAAAGCATCCGAAAGGTTCCGCCTTTTGGGGAGCGTGTCGGAGTTGATCCAGAGCTCGTAATACTCCGGGTTCTGGTAATAGGCCTGCCAACCGGCCACATTGGGCGGTTCACCGATGTCCTGGTCCATGCTGGCCGTCAAGGCCGCGAGAGTGTACCATGTTGCGTACTGCTTGGTGACATCCGTCGAAATGATCGGTATGCTGAACTGGCGGATGAGCGCGGCGATGAAGTCAATGGGACTTTTGATGAAGCATCCCATGTTCACGGGATCGAAAAAATGGGCGCTTTTCAGAAGCGCGCTCAATGCAGGGAGGACGTTGAAATTGTTGGAAGAGATCAGGTTCGCCATCGGCGTGATGACGTTTGCCTCGGCGTTTGCATCGATGACGTAGTACACAAGCCAGCGGTAGAACTTCCGGCTGATAAAACGGGCCACCTTGTTGACACCGTCCGGATCGGTTTGCGAGAATATCATTGCGAGCATTGCGGTAAGTTCGGCCTGACCGTCGGTTCCCCCCTTGATGATTGTGTTATTGTAGTCAGCGGAGAAGGTCTTGTCCGTCGTGTCGTGCCGCGTGCTGTCGAAATAACCGGTCTGCGTCCCGATCGTGGTGTCCACGTTCTGATTCTTTCGCCAGCCGGTCAGAATATGGGCCGCTGCTTTGACATCGGCTTCCGTGTAATTTGTGTAGTCCCCCGGCCCGACAAGTGGTCCTTTGCCGATCGTGAAAAGTTCCTGCAGCTCGCGACCGTAGTTCTCGTCCGGACCGGTTTTCACATTATTCGTCCCGTTCAGGTAGATCAGCATCGCCCCGTCCTGCGTAATGGCGTTCGCCATGTCCTTGAAGTTGCCGAGGACATTGTGGCGGAGGAGCGCGTTGTACCTGTAGGAGTACCGGGGATCATTGACCGTGCTCATCTGCGTGACGAAATGATCTGTCCAGAAAAGGGTGAGCTTTTCCCGTATGGAGAGCCCCTGGTTCACGATCAGACCGATCCACCAGGCTTTGAGTGATGTGATCCTGGCACCCGTGGGATTGATTGTGGTGTTCGAGTAAAGGGCGTTCACCCACGTGCTCCCCACAGGGACGAGTTCGCTTGTGCTTGTCGCCAGAGGTTGTGTGGGCTCATCCGCCTGGGGTGCGAGAAGCAGGTCTACTGCGTCGCTTGGGGTGGCAATGGACTTGAGTGTATCGACGTGCGCCTTGGACGGGCCGAACGTCGTACGCCTCAAGAGATGATACATCTGGGTGAGTGTCCAGGGACCGGCGTAGGGTTCCAGCCCCGCTGTTGTGCGGAAGACTGCCGGTGTGGATTTGTTTGCGAACGGGCTGATGCCGACGGTCTGCTTCTGTGTTCCCTGCACCCTCTCTTCCTCGTCCGGCCCGAGAATCGCGGTCGCAATTCTCGCAAGCGAGTCACGTCGTCTCATTGCCCCCCCAATGGTTGCGGTTTCTTGCGGATGCCTATTGAGTAAAATCTGTCATTTTTAAGAGTGATTGTCAAGTCTTCGTAGTTTTTTTCTGATATGCTCTGCTCTGTATTTGCCCAATTTAACGAGTATTTACACACTTTTCACCGGAAATAGCGTCTGCGGGGCCCGAAAACCGTTGATTGGTCATAGAAGATCCCTTATATTTGAGTTTCTGTCCATACCCCATTTCAACATTTAGCCTGGAGTTTCCCCCATGAAACAGATCGCAATTCTGTCGGTCCTCATGATCGCCACCGCCGTGCTGATTGCCGGGTGTGGAAAATCGGAGGAGTTCAAAAAGCTGGAGTCAGACCTCTACGCTTCCGTTACTGCGATGCATGATGACGGTATGTCAATGATGAACAAGGGAACAGATCTTTCGGCGAAGATCGATGATGCCGTTGCGATGTACGACTCAATGGCGGCAAAATATCCGAAGGAGTTCCAGGGTCAATCGAGCGACGACCTGAAGGCTGCAAAGGCGAAACTCGCCACGGCGGCCTCCTCGATGAAGGAATGGATGTCCGGGATGATGCCGTACGATCCGACGATGGACCACGTGCAGGCGATGGCGCAGCTCACAAACGCAAAGGATGGGGTCGCGAAGGTGAAGGCCGACTTCCAGGATGCGTTCAGCGCCGCCACCACAGCGCTTGACAATCACAAAGCGTTGGCGGAACAAATGGCCGCGAAACTTGCCATGAGCGTCAAGAAGGTAACAAAGAAATAGGGGATTACCCCCAGTCTGACCGGGGGATCGCCGTCGCCGGCGATCCCCTTTTTCTCTCCCGAGATCTCGCGTGCCCCGGTTTAAAGTGACGCTGGAATACGAAGGGACCCGCTACAGCGGATGGCAGGTCCAGAAGAACGCCCGCACGGTACAGGGAGAGCTGCACCGCGCACTCCACTCCGTGTTCAATACCGCCGCATTTGAACTCTACGCTTCAGGCCGGACGGACGCCGGCGTCCATGCGCTGGGGCAGGTGGCGCATCTCGATGTGAACACCGTACTCGCCCCGGAGATCATCCGGATGAAGGTGAACGACAAGCTCCCCCCCGACATTAACATCATCGAGGTCGAGAAGGCGGCGCGCACGTTCCATGCCCGTCACGATGCGACAGCGCGGAGCTACCTGTACCAGGTCTCACGAAGGCGCACCGCGTTCGGCAAGCGGTATGTCTGGTGGGTGGGAGAGACGCTCGAGACCGGCCTGATGCGCCTGGCCGCCCGTTCCTTCGCAGGCATGAAGGACTTCCGTTCGTTCACGGACGACGACCCCGAAGAGAAATCCACGAAGGTGTTCATAGACGACTTCCGCATCGAAGAGGCGGGCGACCTGGTGCTTTTCCGCGTGTGCGGCTCGCATTTCCTCTGGAAGCTCGTCCGGAGGCTGGTCGGCGTGATTGTGGAGGCAGGGAGGGGACGCCTGGCGGTGGAGGAGGTGCCCCGGCTCTTCGATTCGGGAACGGACATTCCGGCGAAGTTGACCGCACCTCCTTCGGGCCTGTTCCTGGAGAAGGTGTACTACGGGGAAGAACAGAGGCGAAGCGCACTGACACCGGTCCTTTTCATCACTCATGAGCGATAACAAGATCATATTCTCCATGGCCGGCGTCGGCAAGGTGGTCAAGCCGAACCGCCAGATTCTGAAAGACATCTATCTGTCGTTCTATTACGGAGCAAAGATAGGGGTCCTCGGGCTGAACGGTGCGGGAAAGAGCACACTCCTCAGGATCATCGCCGGCATCGACACCGATTACCTCGGTGAGATCTCGGTCCAGAAGGGGATTACGTTCGGCTATCTCGCTCAGGAGCCGGAACTCGAAGCATCGAAGACGGTGAAGGAGATCGTTGAAGAGGGGGCCGAGGAGACCATAAAGCTCCTGAAGGCTTTTGAGGATGTGAGCAACAGTCTCTCCGAACCGGACGCGGATTTCGACAAGCTTCTGGTCCGGCAGGCGACTCTCCAGGAGCAGATAGACCACCGGAACGCGTGGGACCTGGACAGCAAGCTGGAACAGGCGATGGACGCCCTCCGGTGCCCCCCCGGTGACACAAAAGTCGCTATCCTCTCCGGGGGGGAGAGGCGCCGGGTGGCGCTCTGCCGGTTGCTGCTCCAGGAACCGGATGTCCTCCTTCTGGATGAGCCGACGAACCACCTCGACGCCGAATCAGTGGCGTGGCTTGAGGCACACCTGGCCCAGTACGCCGGGACTGTCCTTGCCGTCACACACGACCGGTACTTCCTGGACAATGTCGCCGGCTGGATACTGGAACTGGACAGGGGGGAGGGAATCCCCTTCCAGGGGAATTATTCTTCGTGGCTCGAACAGAAGAAGCGGCGCCTCGAGATCGAGGAGAAACAGGAGTCGAAACGCCAGCGATCGCTCGCCCGTGAACTCGAATGGATCAGGATGAACCCGAAAGGGCGGCACGCCAAGGGGAAGGCACGGATCACTTCCTACGAGAAGATGCTGGAGGAGCAGACCGACAAGCGGAATGAAGAGTTGGAGATCTCCATACCGCCGGGACCCCGCCTGGGGAACGTCGTCATCGAGGCGAGCCATGTGGCCAAGTCGTACGGGGAATTGATACTCTACGAGGATATGAGCTTCGTCCTCCCACCCGGAGGCATCATCGGTGTGATAGGGCCGAACGGCGCGGGAAAGACGACGTTGTTCCGGATGATTACGGGGAAAGAGAAGCCGGACGCGGGATCGATCAGGCTCGGCGAGACGGTCAAACTCGCATATGCCGATCAGAGCCGCCCGCTTGACCCCGCCAAGACCATCTGGCAGGAAATTTCCGGCGGGCAGGAGGTGATCACGCTCGGGAAACGCGACATGAATTCGCGGGCCTACGTTGCCCGGTTCAACTTCAGCGGGACCGACCAGCAGAAGCTGACCGGGATACTCTCCGGCGGAGAAAGGAACAGGGTCCACCTTGCAAAAGTGCTCCGGGAGGAAGCAAATGTGCTCCTCCTCGACGAGCCCACAAACGACCTGGACGTGAACACGCTGAGGGCGCTCGAAGAGGCGCTCGAGAACTTCGCAGGGTGCGCCGTCGTGATCTCACACGATCGCTGGTTCCTGGACAGGATCGCCACGCACATCCTGGCATTCGAAGGAGAGAGCAATGTCGTCTGGTTCGACGGGAACTATTCCGAATATGAGGAAGACCGGAAGCGCCGCCTCGGCATCGATGCCGACAGGCCGCACCGGATCAAATACAAGAAACTGTTGAGAGAATGAACAACCAGATGCGTGCCGCCCTCGTCGCATATGCGCTTCTTGCCGCCGCTCCCCTGACCGCCGTGGCGCAACAGATGAGCGTCGCCCGGGTCGAGCCACCGAACTGGTGGACGGGGATGAAGATGAACCAGATCCAGCTGATGATCACGGGGGAGAACCTTTCCGGTGTCACGGCCCGGTCCCGCTCGCCGCAGGTACGCGTGACGCGCATCTACAGGACGCCCAATCCGTCGTACGCGTTTGTCGATATTGAGATCGCACACGATGCGCTGGAGGGATTCCACCTTCTGACGCTTTACAACGGGAAGGACAGCCTGGCGCTGAGCTACCCCGTACTCAAAAGGAAGCCCTCCGCGGGACGCTACCGGGGTTTTGACCCTTCCGATGTCCTCTACCTCATCACGCCGGACAGGTTTGCAAACGGCGATACGACGAACGACGACGCCCCCGGAATGAACGAGGAGAAAAGCCGCTCGAACCCCTCAGGACGGCACGGTGGAGATCTCAAGGGAATTATCGACCACCTGGACTACCTGGCGGACCTCGGCGTCACGGCGCTCTGGGTAAACCCGCTTATCGAGAACAACGCTCCGGCGCTCAGCTATCACGGTTACGCAGCCACAGATCTCTACCAGATCGATCCCCGGTTCGGGACAAATGCGCTGTATGAGGAGCTTGTCCGCCAAGCGCACAAGCGCGGACTCAAAGTGATCATGGATCATGTGAGCAATCACATCGGGATCAACCATCCATGGATCAGAAACCTTCCCTCTGCGGACTGGCTGAACGGTTCAGTCGCCAGCCACCAGCGGACATCCCACTGGAAAATGGAGCTCTCCGATACGCACAGCGATTCCGCGATTCGCCTCAACACCACACAGGGCTGGCAAGCCGACAATATGCCCGACCTCAACCAGAGGAACTCATTCGTGAGCAGGTACCTTATCGAGAACAGTCTCTGGTGGATCGAAAGCACGGGGCTGGACGGAATCCGGGAGGACACCTATTCGTACGTCGAACAGAAGTTTCTGACGGACTGGGCGGGAGCCATCACTGCGCAATACCCATCTTTCACGATCCTCGGCGAGGTCTGGATAGGAGATCCCGTATTCCTTTCGACTTATCAGAAGGAAAGCCGGGTGCCCGGGACGTTGCACACGGGCCTGTTTTCCGTGACGGATTTCGCGCTCTATGATGCGTTCACCTCGGTGTTCGGATCACGGGGAAGCATACGCGCCGTTTTTGATTGCCTCTCGAAGGACTTCCTCTACCCGGAGCCGGGAAACCTGCTGACGTTCCTGGACAACCATGATGTGCGGCGTATCATGTATGTGACGCAGGCGGATTCGCAACGCGCGCTTCTCGCGCTCAAGATGCTTTTGACGATCCGGGGGATTCCCGAAATACTCTACGGAACAGAACTGGGGATGATGGGCGGAAAGGAACACGGAACGATACGGTCTGATTTCCCGGGAGGGTTTCCCGGCGATTCAGTGGACGCATTTACAGAAAAGGGGAGACCGCCGAAGGAGAAGCAGTTCTTCACCGCGGTGCGGCGATTGCTCCATCTTCGGAAAGAGAGAAAGTCGCTTGCCTACGGGACGATGATTCATTTCCCCCCCGTGAATGAGCTTTACATGTACCTGCGAATTTTCCAGGGGGAGAAGACGCTGATTCTCGTCAATAACCGGGATGACGCTCAGAAGGTGAGCCTGGCGCAGGCGAGGGGGTATATGGGAAGTGCGACGGCGCTGAGAGACCTGATGTCGGAGAAGAAGACAGATCTGAAGAGCGCGACCGATATTGACGTGCCGGGGAACGAAGCGATGATCCTGGCGATCGAGTAGCGCACCACGGGGCGCCACCGGCGCCCCACCCCCCAACTCATGATGTTTCCCGGTTACTCGCGCTAATTTTTCAGGTTATTTCCTGAGGGATTCAATGCGGCTGTGGACGAGCGCCTGCTGTTCGGTCGTGATGCCGTCGAGCTTTGCGATGGCCCCGTATTCGTTCACCGCTTCACCGCGGAGGTTTGCTTTTTCAAGTGCTTCGGCGACCATCATGCGGCTGCGGAATTCCTTCCCGAGAGGCGGGTACAGACGGAACACTTCCATTCCTTTCAGAGCACACGTTGCGAAAAACCCGTTCTCAAACAGGACGTGCGCGCCGTTGAGCTGAAGGACGCCGGTCGCAGGGTCGCTTTCGCTCAGAGCCAGGTCCGATGATTTATCGGCACCATGGACAACCGCGGCGCTGGGTATCCGGAGGTCGTCGCTCTTCCACTGGTAGGAGGAGGCGCGCACCTTCTCCATGGTGAGCTTGAGCATCAGCTCTTCCTGCGACAGGTCGCGTATGTCCGACATGTCGACGATGACGTCGCCAGGGAGCACGACAGTCCTGCTCGTGCCGGCGTTGGCGATCGATGACGGGACAACGATCACGGCAGACCCCTTTTTTCCCGTCTTCATCGTGTCGTCGGGGCGAAGGAAATCACCGGAAGCGACTTTTGTCCAGGTTTCTGTGACACCATGCCGGACGCTGACCGCGCCCTGCATTTTTTGAACGACGATCTCTCCCGCCGTCGCCCGCACCGCAAGAAAGAGAGCCGCCACCACGAGTGCCGTCTTCATAGACCCCTCCTTTAGTCACGCCCGAGAGAGGCGGGACTGTTAGTCACGCCTAAGAGCGTCGTGATTTTCAATATACATCCACGATATGAACCCACCCTGAGACTAGTCCGAGCCCCAGTTCCACGTCATCAAAATACTGCTGCGCACCTTCCGTCCACGCTTCGTCGAACCCCCTCGTGATCGCCGTGCTTTCAAGGGGGATCCAGATGGTCTCCCGTTCCGACTTCGACTTCCTCAGTATGTACCGCTTCGGGTTGGAGGAGACATGATCTCCGAACTGCGGGCTGATACCCGTGTCGAAGAGGAGGAATATATGCGATTTCTCCGGGCGCGCAGGAGGGACGACATCGACGAACGCCGTCGAGATCCCCATGCTGCTCAGGAGCGACGCAAAGCATACTGTCATGTCGGTGCAATCGCCGGTACGGCTCCTGAGTGTCTCTGTGCTGTACTGCACGAATTCCGTCAGGTGCTTCGGGTCGCTGACATACACGAGCGTTCCCCTGAATGCATCGCAGAGTACCTTCGCGCGGCGGAGCAATCCCAGCTCGGCGGGGACCCCCTCCAGGGAATCCTTGTTCTTCAACATAATTTCCCGGGCGGTCCTGATTATTTCAGGATCGTCCGGCGTGACAAAATAGCGGAGGGAGCCGGTACTCCCGTCCCAGTCGTTTCTGCCGTGTATGAGAACGCGGGCCCGGGCGCGGTCGTCGTATTCACTCTCAAGCGCCGCGGTCACGCCGACAGTCCCTTCGCGGATCGTCACCGAGGGGACGCCCTTCACCCTGTCGTTGAATACCGCCGAGAACGGGATTTCAACTGATTCGCCGGGCTGTATGCTCGCAGGCTGTGACTCTGTCGGCTGGTCCATCAGCTTCTCGACAAAAAATGATGCCCGTGCCTGTACCGGCTTCCGGGAGGTGTTCCGTACACGGACTCTCCCGATGGGGCGGTACGCCAGGGACTGGTATGCGGACGGATAGATCCCTCCCAACATCTCCACTCCTTCGATCCGGACTGGGCTCTCACGAACGTTCCCCAGTATTGCTTTTATCGAAAGAGCCACCCTGTCGCGCGAGAACGGGTTCATCGCAAGATCGTTTATCCCCGAGGGGTCGAACGTGGAGATGCTTACCGTACCCCTCCGGTTCGACTGGTCCGTGAACCGGGTATACGATGCGTCAGCTTCAAGGAAGAGGTACGACCAGCCGAGGCCGAGGCTGAATGCGTCGATGAATGGGGATTCGTTCCCGTCCCCGTACACGCCGGCGCGGATTGCGAGGTTGAACGCGGGGATCCATTCGACGCCGCATGATCCCAGCTTCACGGTGCTCCCCTCCCCCGCAACGATGAGCGCAGGCGTGATGCTCCACGCCGCGCCTAGCTCCAGGGACCGTTTGCGCGGGAGCGTGTAGGCGTCGAAACTGGACGGGATGCCCGACCCGTTGAAACGGATGAGGCCGCTCCAGAGCGCGGAGAGAGCAATGTTCTCCGCCGGTCTCCAGAGGGCGGATACGTCGGCGAACCAGGTTGACCGCGTGTATTCCTGCTGAACCGGAACGACCGCGTTCAGCGAATCGGTGAGTGGAAGGAGGCTGAACTCAGGTTCGTTGATTGTCTCGGTCTGCATCCTTGCCTGCACCCCGAGTGAGAGCTGGTCCGAGAAACGGTAGGCGTATGCCGCGGCGACCGGCTCGCTGTATGAGATCTGCCTCTCCGCGGCAATGCTCAGCCCGGCTATCTTGAACGAGGCGGGCTGTATGACATCGAGCGTCGTTCCGGGCGTGTACTGAAACGCCAGGGCATTGTTGCCGAAAACCCGTTTCCCGATGCCGAACCCGCTGAACACGAAACCCTCCCCGGATGTTGACGTCCCCCTGTATGTCGCGGTGTAGATGTCCCAATCCCTTATCCCGACAATCCCTGCGGGATTGGCCGTGAACCCCCGGGCATCCCGCACCAGAGCGCTGTAGGCGCCAAGTGCCGATGCGCGCGGAGAGAAGATCGCCTGCGCACAGGCTGTCGAACCTGTCATGCCGATGCAACAGAAGAGCATGACAGAAGGGGACAATCGCATTATTGCAACTGGACGTAGCTGTTATGGACGGACGCAGCCTGTACCAGTATCCTGTCCTTTGGCATCCCGCCCAGCAGTCGATCAAACCTGTTGGCGATAATGAACGTGAACACAAAATTCCGCACCTGCGGCAGGAGCTGCAGGACGTGCGGATCTATGACCGCGTTACCCGTGTTGACAGCCGGTTGTAACTGCAAGACCGGCTTTGTCCTCCCCGTCAGCGGATTGTATGTGCTTATCACGATGATGAGGTTCCCCCTGCCGGTCCAGCGCAGGTCAACCTGCTTCGAACGGGAGAGAACGCTCCCCCCCGCCGGGGCCTGCACGATGAGATCCTCGGGCGTCTGGATTGAATCTTTGAACCCGCTGAGCCTGGGGTCAGGCCCGGGATCATCCCAGTCGAACAAGGTCGTGGGCTTGAGCGAAGCAAGTGGGAGGGACGCACGGTACATGTAGCCAAACGTCGTGTCACGGCCCCCTATGTGGATCTTGTAGGGGTAGCGGATCATCAGGTTCCCACCGATCTTCAGTGGGGCTAAGGCAGACGGCATCAGATCGATGCCGTAGTACCCGACAACCTTGCCGTTCACGACAAGAGGCCTGTTGCGGTCACCGAAGTACGCGCTTGCATATGCCAGGGCGAGCACGCCGTGGCCGTTGTCGTACTTCACTGTGTTTACGAGGAAGAGCCCGGAATACCCCGCCTGGTCTGTCGGAAGCACGCCGATCGAATCGATCGAGTCGACAGTGATGTTCGTATCAGCGCTAGGGAGCGGTGTGACCAGAAGCGACCCCGCCGGCGATTCGACCGCCGGTTCAACGGTCAACGGCGAAGGCTTCTGGCAGCCGCCCAGACAGACGAACAGGAGACAGATGAGTATTACGAGCTTCTTCATATAACCCCTTGGGACAGGAATCCGGATTATGAGATAATGAGCCGAATTCCGCCCTGAATTTCAACTGCGGGGAAAATGGTCGGGCCCCCGTCCAGGAGAGGTTCGGGGGCCCGGCTCGTTGAATCCGCACAGGTCAGTAGACCCTGTACGGAATCCCCCACCAGCTCGCAGAATAAGCCAACGAATCATCGTAAAGCGTTCCCCGCGTGACCGCATCCACACCGGCGTTGAAGAACCCGGTGAAGAAATGGGAGAACCATGTTGCCTGATAGACGCGGGTGTATGTGCCGTCGCCGTTATTGACCTGGGAAATGACCGTCATGTGCTGACGCCGACCGATCGACAGGCTGAACCCGAACCCGTAACGGAGCGAGACCAGATCTGTGTCTGCAGATGCGCTGACGACGGTCGCCTGAATGATGACCTTGTCTCCCCCCTTGAACTCGGGACAATCCTTCCTTTCGCCGTCATGGAACGGGAGCCAGCGATAGCGAAGGTAGAATGTGATCGGATCCGTGATAGTCACGGTGTCCGTCGGCGTGAAAACCTGCACCTGTGTGATCATGATTTGATTGTTCGCCGGAGCCGGATTGGTTCCCCCGTCGACAAGTGAGGTCGCAGTCGGACGCCAGACCGCGGTGTCCAGGAGGTTCACCTTCCGGAAGAGCATGTTGCGGACCGCCTTGTCCGTGAACGGCTTCGATATGATCGTATCGAGGGTTCCTTCCTTTCCCTTGATTCTGAACGTCCCGGTGATTGTCTTCTCGATATGCGCCACGGCCATCGTGTCGCCGGGAAGTATCGTCGTCGTCACCGTGCTCGTTACACCGGAAATGAACCGCGCCCAACGGAGCGGAGTGATCGGTGCATCGACTTTCCCGAGTGTGCCATAGTCCGTCGGCTGCAGGGACTGGTCGGAGAATGTCGCCTGATCGCTCTGGACGAACGGATCGGCAAGCGCCTGAGTCTGTATCTGTGCCGCCTGGTCGAGATTGGTGGACGGTCCTCCGACCGGGCCGCTTTCATGCTTTGTGCATCCCGCGATGAAAAGCCCTCCAAGCGCGAGCATTCCCCCTATCACCGCATTCGACATCTTCATTGCGCTTCCCCCTCTTGTGTTAAACACTCGTGAACGTGTCGGATGATGTCGCCGTCCACATTCCTGCCACTACGGCCGCAATATGTATGCCACACGCCGCCCCGGGCCCGAGAGGGAAAAAAGCCCAAAAATGAAATGCCTGTGATGATAGCGGCATCCAGCGATCCGAGGGAAATGCGGGGTCTTCAGAGAGAAGTGCGGGATCCTAAGATTTCAGGCATAGTGGAGGCTGCTCCCCGATAACGTTCCGCACGCTTATTCCCGGAGTTTCCAGACGCCCCGGTAGAAGGCTTCGCCGACCTGCTCGAGGTACCGGTGGTATTTTTGAGGAAGGTTCTTGCTTTTCGGTCTGAGCGCAACGCGGTTTGATTCCCATGTCTGTGATGGAGAGAGCCCCTCGGATATGTTGGAGAGGTAATCCTGGAATCTCCTCCGGACGCGTTCATTGACAGCCGGGTCAGCAGAGAGGGAGATCCGCCGGACCGCTTTCTCGATATCAAATGTGCACTCCGCGAATGCCTTCAGGAACTCCCCCCGGAGGTATTCGGCCACTGTCCCGCGGTTGAGGCCCCCCAGTTCATCGGCAGTTTCGGTCACGGAGCTCCGGCTGAAGGCCTTGTCGCGCAGTGATTCCAGCACCTGTTCTTCCACAGGCGCCGCCGCCCGGGCCGCAGCGGCAATTTCATCATTCAGGTCTTTGATTGTCATCATGGCCCGCCGCTCGGACCGGGCAAGGAGGATCCCTCTTTTCATCACGCTCTCGAGTTCCCGTATGTTCCCCGGCCAGCGATAGTTCTGGAGCGCATCCATGACGTTCCGTGAGACACGGACTCCTCCCCCCTCCCGGCGGAGAAAATGACCGATGAGCAGGGGAATGTCCGTCACCCGTTCACGGAGTGGAGGGAGTGCGACGGTCAGAACATCCATACGGTAGTAGAGGTCTTCCCGGAACTTCTTCTGACGGACCAGCTCCCGCAAATCGGAGTTTGTGGCGGCGACGACGCGGACATTGACGTGGAGAGTCTTCGTGCCGCCCACACGCTCGAACTCCCCCTCCTGCAAAACGCGGAGGAGTTTGAGCTGAAAACCTTCGGAGACCTCTCCGATCTCGTCCAGGAATATGGTCCCTCCGTCGGCAAGCTCGAACCGGCCGGGTTTGTCCCTGATAGCTCCGGTGAAGGACCCTCGTTCGTGCCCGAAGAGCTCGGATTCAAGAAGCGATTCAGCAAGGGCTCCGCAGTTGACGGCCACGAACGCAGCCTGCGCGCGCGGACTTCTCCTGTGAATCGCACGGGCGATGAGTTCCTTCCCCGTGCCGCTTTCACCGAGAACAAGCACCGGCGAGTCACTCGGGGCGATCTTCGCGACAAAGCCGATCACCTCCGACATCGGACCCCCTCTGCCGTAGATCATGGATTCGAACTCAGGCTGTTCCGTGGCAGCTTCTTCCCCTGCCGGCTCGAAGACGTCCATGTCATCGGCTTTGGAGGAGAGCGTCCTGATCTCGGCCCTGTACCGGCGGAGTTCTTCCACGAGTTCCTCCGTCCGGTCACCCGGGCGGGAGGCTTCCATTGTCACGAGCTCATTCTCCAGCATGGCGACTCTGGCTTCCCGGTCGCGCAGTTTCTCGAGTATGCTCCGCTTCTCTGATTCCAGACTATCGACATGAGTCTTCGTCCGACGCTGACGCCTGAGGATCCCGGCCGCACCGGCGATGAGACAAAGTGTCACCGGCGTCACAAGGGGAAAAATGAGAGCGAAGCTCAGAAAGAGTCCGAACGAGACGAGGGCGAGAAGGAGGGGAATCCCCACCAGTGTCCACCTGTTCACCGGTGTCCGGAGCGTCAGAGCGCCGGCACCGCTGATCAGGCCTGCACAGAGCGAGACGAGGAGGGTGATCCAGAACGGCGTATGAACGACGAACCGGTCCCCCAGTATATTGTCGATCAGCGAGGCGTGGAGCAACACCGCAGGCAGATGAGGATCGAGGGGCGTCGGAACGAAGACGCTCCTCCCTTCGGCAATGAGTCCGATCAGGACAATCTTTCCACGAAGGGCGGCGACAGGGAGAGAGGGGGGCCTGTCCGCCCGAAGCGCATCGTAGGACCGGAGGACTTCAAGGAACGGGTACGCGGTGAACGAACCGATTGGGCCGGGGAAGTTGACAGCGGCACTTCCCGCTTGGGTGGATGTACATTCATATGTCCCGGATTCCCGGCGGAATTGCACGCTCCTCCCCCGGCACACGACGCCACTCCGGAGAGCGCCGAGAGAGACCCGCGCGAGCTCGAGACCGAACGCAGGCACGCGCCTGGTCCCGTTCGCGAGGAAAAGATCGAGGTCAGAATTGACGCCGATGTTGACATGCCCGATACCGGCTGAAGCTCTCCGGAGCGCTGCAAACGGAAGGTGGGGGCCGCCCCCCGAGGAGACCTCTTCCAGGACAGCGGGATAGTCAAAGATCCCGGCCGGGAGCGAATCGCGTCCGAGCACGGAGCCGGGTGGGGCCACGGTGTCGAAATACGATGTGAGGACGACGTTTCCCGAAAGAGCGCACATGCGGGCGAGGAGGTCGTCATATTCGGGGTATTCCGGGTTCAAGTCTTCGAAGAACGCTTCGATGCCGACCGCGCGCGCATGGAGATCGGCGAGCGCCTTGAGCATCAGTCCATAGAAATTCCGCCGGACAGGCCAGTGAAGCGACCTGAGTGCATCCTGGTCGATGTATATCACCACGATGCTTGTATCGGCCTTCCGGGACCCCCGTAGATCGTACCGGATGTGCGTGATCTGGTCCTCGACACCCTCGATCGGGGAGCGGAGGAGGATCAGCCCTGCGAGTGCCGCCAGGATCACGCCCCCGATGTACACCCACTCACGCCGGGTCATTGGCGTCCGAGCCACTGTTCGGGGTTCTGTTTTTCTTTTCCCTTCCATATCTCGAAATGGAGGCGGGGGCCGTTCAGCGCTTCTCCGGTGTACCCTATCACTTCTCCTTCCTTGACCTTCTCCCCTTCCGCACCGCTGATTTCCGCAAGATGCGTGTAGACGGTGTAATAGCCGCCGTTGTGCGAGATGATCACGAGGTTTCCGTAGGAAGGGAGCCAGAGTATCTTGGAGATCTGGCCGTCAGCCACCGTGCTGACCGGCGAGCCGACACGGGCAGCGATGTCGATCCCCGTGTTCTGCGTGATGGTCTTCAGTGTCGGGTGCGTCTGATTTCCGAAATGCGCTACGATCTTCCCTTCACTGACCGGCCAGCGGAGCTTTCCTTTCCGGACATCGAGGCTTCCTCCCGTGGGAGCCGGCACCGGCACACGCCCTTTGCGCGCCTGTTCGGCCTCATGCTCCTTCCGTATCCTGTCGGCTTCAATCAGTTGCGCGATCAGGCCTTCCAGTTCCCCCGCCGCCCTCATCTGCCGATCGATCTCACGCTGGGCGAACTTCTTGTCCTTCCTGATCCGGGAGAGAGCGTCCCTGCGGTCGGCCGCGAGCGAGGCAAGCCGCCCGTCCTCCGCCCCCTTTTCGGCAAGAAGCCGCTGTTCCTCGCTGAGCTGAATGTGAAGCTGTGCCTGCGTGTCTTCCACCTGTTTCCGCTTTAGGGCGATCCCCTGGGCATCCCGCCGCCGCTGGTTGGTGAACCGTTTGAGATACTGATTCCGGATGTAGACCTGGTTGATGGAGTTCGCCGAAATGAGCAATTCGAGGTCCCGCGTCCGCCCCCTTTTGTAGATCGATACCACGTAAGATGCGTAGTGCTTCCTGAGGAAAGAGAGCTGGTCCTCGAGTTTCTCCATCCCTTCCCTTGTGTTTTCGATGCGCTGGGTGAGCGTTTGTTCATCCCCCTTCAGACGGGTGATCAGGCGCCGAAGAAGTGTCGCCTTCTTTTCGAAGCTGTCGAGCAGGTCGAGCGTCTCCCGTTCGTTCTTTTGCTGCTCGCCGATCTTCCCTTCAAGGTCCCTGATCTGGTCCCGTATCGCCTGAAGCTCGTCCTGACGCCTCCGGATCTCATCCTGGGGAAACGCCGGGAAGGGAACAACGACTATCAGGAGAACAAGGAGAAGATTGCGGAGGCGGGGAGGCACGCGATTCACCGTGAGGATGAATGGGCGCCGGCGGGAACGGTATACTCGAATGAAAGGTCCCCGGCGTTCAGCTCGAGCGAGGTGTAATGAATGGAGAGCCTCCTCCCCTCATCCGGGAAGCTCACGGTGACGTGCCGCGGAACGCACAGGTTCTCCCGCCTGACCATCTGTGAGGATTCCACCTCCAGGAGCAGATTCCCCCCGGAAGCGTGCAGCTCGTACCTGACGACGAGATCGTATTCGGGATCGATCCAGTATGAGTGCGTCCGCCCGTCAATCCCGTAGACGAGGAGGAATTTGCCGTCGTCCACCGTATAGCGCGCGGGAACAACATCGGGGAGGACGAAGCCGCCGGTGAACGCATCCATGATCTGGTCGAATGTGAGATCAACAGGCATCACCGAG
The DNA here is from genome assembly GCA_003158475.1 of Ignavibacteriota bacterium. GTDB lineage: Bacteria > Bacteroidota > Ignavibacteria > UBA10030 > UBA6906 > Fen-1273. Next base: position 20,340 of record PMJR01000048.1, read on the forward strand.
CGGATGGCGGCGGGACCGGGAACGCCGGTTGTCACCCTGTTGTCAAGCCCGCTGTACAGGACAAATTTCTGGCGGCTCAGAAAGAGGAACCCCGCGCCGATGCCGAAGGGTCCCTCGAACTTCATCAGGAGCGAATCGGGCTTCTTGAGTGTGAGATCGAAGAATGCAGAACCCGCGCGCTCGGGGCTCTCGAAGGAAACGCTCCCGCTTCCCTCCATGCTGGCGAGGCCCGCCTCCCGCTGCCTCACCCTCCCTGCAATTACACCGGCAGGCATGGTGTTCACATCAGTCGCCACGGCCGCCGTGCGCGGCGAGCAGGAGTACATCGCTGTCCCGATCAGGAGCAGTAGGCCGGGACGAAGCGCATTCCCGGTCATAGCGACCTGCGCGTTATCTTGTCGCGGAGCGTGGTGTTGTTCTCGTCCAGCTTCAGAGCTGCGTTCCAGTGCTCAAGCGCCTGATCCGTGTCGTTCAGCCGGAAGTAGATGTCCCCCAGATGCTCGTGGACGACCGCGCTCACCTCCCCCTTGTTGATCGCCTTTTTCACGTACGATTCCGCATCCCGGTACCTGCCGAGCCGGAAATAGATCCACCCCATCGTATCGAGGTAGGAGGGATTATCGGGTGTCCCTTCAAGCGCCTTTCTGGCCATTCCGAGCGCACGCTCGAGCTGGAGGCCGCGTTCGGCGAGACTGTACGCGTAGTTGTTCAGCACGAGAGAAAAATCCGGGTTGACCCGGAGCGCTTCCTCGTACAGGCTGTCGCTTTCGTCTGTCCTCTTCATGCTGTCGTAGACAAGCGCGAGCTGCGCGATGGCCTCTGTATCCCGGGGAGAGATCTGGCGCGCCTTTTCGAGGACGCGCGCGGCGTCGGGGTTTCTCCCGACGCGACTGTAGGCGACGCCAAGGAAGAAATTCACGCGGAAGTCATCGGGGACCGCCTTCTCCGCCGCTTCAAGAATGCTGACAGAATGCTGGAAGTCGTTCTTGGTCAGGTAGACAGAGGAAAGGAAGACCCATCCGTCGGCGTTCCAACCCGCCAGCTCCGTGACCCGGCGAAAACTCTTCACCGCAAGAGAATCGTCCTTCCTGCCCGATGCTATCCCACCGAGGAACCAGTACGGGCGCCAGTCTTTCGGGTTGGCGTCGCGTATCTTCTCAAATATGCTCTGCGTGATGGGGACGAGTGTCGTGTCCTTCTCCATCTGCCCGTAGTAGAGCTCCCCGATGTGGACTTTGACATCGACCGAGACCGTGTCCTTCCTGAGTATCGGGTCGAAGAGTTCGGCGGCATGCCTGTAGTCCTTCTTGAGCAGCCAGACGCCGGCGATCTCGGCCTGATATCCGAGGTTGGTCGGGTCCAGGTCACGGAGATTGCCGTAGACCGCAAGGGCATTGTCGAGGTTCCCTGCACGGACCTCCGTCTGGGCGAGTGTGCGCCGTAACTCTCTGTTCCCCGGATCCAGGTCCACCATCTGTCGGAGAGCAGCAGCCGCGCGCTGTGGATGCCCCAGTTTGTTGCAGAGGTCGGCGGTCTGGAGCAGCACGTCCCATTCGGGTCCGAACCGGACGGTGAAATGCTCGTACGTTTCGAGTGCCTTGAGCGGTTTTCGTGCCTGGTAGACCCGCGCAAGGTTGTACCATGCTTCCACGTTGGACGAGTCCTGGGCGATGATCTGTTCATACTGCGCCGCCGCGCCGTCGAGATCATAGGCCGCGGCGGAGATATCAGCGAGGAGTTTCCTGTATTCGATCTTTTCGGGAGCGAGACGGACCGCTTCGCGGGCGGCGTCAATCGCGAGGGTGGGTTTGTTGAGCGCCGAGTAGCATTTCGCAAGGGCGAAAAACATCGCGTGGTTCGTGTCCGCCCGGAGCGCTTCCTGGTATTCGAGCGCAGCTTCGGCGTATTCCCCCTTCACCTCAAACACCGAACCCGCAATGAAGTGCGACAGCGCCACTTCACGCCGGAAATCCATCTGGGCGGTTTCGGCCGCGGTAGGCCGGGAAGCAACCGTCGCCTTCTCCCCCGTACCGCACCCCAGAACGCACACGGTGACAGCGCCGGCCAGACAGAGCGTCGCCGTCCTTATGCTCCCATGGTTCTTCTCCACTCCGCACCCTTCCATTATCAGAAAAATATACCATTTAGCCGTCTGAATTACAAGCCGGCCTTGACACCGGAACGGGTTTTCGGTATTGTACTCCGGTCGCTTGCAGCGGAACATATCACACTATGGCGGAAATAATAGACCTCGCTGTCGCCTGGGACTGGGGATACGACAGCGATTTCATCTCGCTGATGGATGCGGAGTGCAGCAGGCGGGGCCTTCGCATGTCCGCGTTCGGCGCAGGTGAGGCCGCGGGGATCACGGCGGCATTGAAGAGCGGCACGCTCCGCGTGGGGACATTCCTGGACCGCGCGGCGCCCGATGAGGAACCTTTCGCCGGACTTACCGCGGCGATGGTCACATCGGGAGCCAGATGCCTCAATTTCCCGGATGCAGTCCGGAAGGCGGCCGATAAGGCCACAATGCACCTCGAGTTCCTTTCGCACGGAATAGCGGTTCCGTACACCATCATCATATCTCCGTACACCCACGAAAGGCAGGTGGAGCTCTCCCTTGAGCAGCTCGCCCGCCTCGGGCGCCCTTTTATCATCAAGCCGGCAAATACGACGGGAGGGGGAACGGGTGTGATCACCGGGGCTGAGACGCTCAAGGATGTGATCGACTCCCGCAAGCATCATCAGGACGACAAGTATCTTCTTCAGGAGAGGGTCGTTCCGGCTGAACTGGCGTACGGGAGAGGATGGTTCAGGGTCTTTTTTGTCTGCGGCCGGATATTCCCCTGCTGGTGGGACGACGTCACACACGTCTATTCCGAAGTAACGGAACACCAGATGGGGAGCTTTTCTCTTTCCCCCCTTGTTTCGATCACACGGGAGATCAGCGCCGTCTGCGGACTGGATTTCTTCTCCACGGAGATCGCCGTGAATTCAGGGGGGAAGTTCCTCACGGTCGACTATGTGAATGAAATCTGCGATATGCGCATTCAATCGCGCTATGCGGATGGTGTCCCGGACAGGCTGGCGCTCGCGATCAGCGGCCTTCTGGCTGATGCCGCCTCGGGCGCCAGGAGAGCGTAACCCTCTATCAAAAAGGGGCTCACAGGGAGCATTTCGACAAGGATCTGAAGGAGTGCCCCTAAGCCTATGCCCGCGGGAAGCTATTTCGGGGGTCGCGCTTGACATTGCATGACCGCTTTGATACATTAACAATAATTTCCACATCACGCAAAGGAGAATACACATGAGCAACGACCCAAAGAGTGTCCGTCACCTGAGCATGGTCCTTATCCCGGCCACTTTTGCCCTGGGTCTGGCCGTGGTTGCGGTGGGGTGCGGATCTTCGGAGGAGGATACCGAGAGTTGGGAATCCACGCCGGCAGTCTCCGCTACGGCTGCTCCTGAAGCACAAGCGGACAGCATGAAGAACGAGAACCGGCGGATAAAGGAGCAGACGGATGCGCTCGCCGCTGAGAACAGGACACTGACCGCACGCAACGCGGAGCTTGAAACGAAATTGAATGAAGCAACTGCCGCCAAGGCATCCGCACCCGCGATGACGGGCGTCCCCATGGGGAACGTCTCCGGAGCTTACAATGCGGCACTCGGTGAATTCAGGAGGAGGAATTTCCAGGAGGCGGCAGGCCAGTTCGAAGCGATACTGAATTCCGGGACGGACAAGCTCGTCGACAACTGCCACTACTGGATCGGGGAGTCATTCTACGGAATGAAGAGGTACGACGAGGCAATAAAACAGTTCGAGACCGTTCTGGGCTACACAGGTTCGGGGAAACGACCGTACGCCCAGCTCATGATCGGCAATTCCTACGTGGCGCTCGGCGACAAGGCCGCGGCGAAGGATGCCTATTCAAAGCTTGTCAGCACGTACCCCTCGAGCGCACTTGTCGAGAAGGCGAAGGGGAAACTCTCCAGGTTGCAGTAGTGTTCTGATCGTTGTACGCAGACCTTGTACCGTGGCGTCCCGCCTGAGGCGGGACGCCACTTTTTTTATTTCACCCCGCCTGCCTTTGCCGGGACGTTTTCTATTTCATTCCCGCCAGGAATTCCTCCGCGGTCCGGACGTCCTCCCGGCTGCCGATATACAGGGGGACGCGCTGATGAAGTGAAGTCGGCTTGATGTCGAGTATGCGCCTTCGCCCGTCTGAAGCAGCCCCGCCGGCGTTTTCGACGATAAACGCGAGGGGGTTGTTCTCGTACATGAGACGGAGCTTCCCGTTCTGGTTCTTGGTGTCCCCCGGATAGAAGTAGATCCCTCCGTAGAGCATCGTGCGGTGCACGTCCGCCACAAGCGAACCGATGTACCGCGCGCTGTACGGGCGCCCCGTCGCCTGGTCCTCCTCCTTGAGCCACCGGATGTACCGCTGCATGTCCGGGTTCCAGCGGCCGGCATTCCCTTCGTTGCCGCTGTAGATCGTCCCGCGCTTCGGAATGCGTATGTTTTCGTGAGACAGGATGAATTCGCCGACGCTCGGATCGAGCGTGAAGCCATGGACCCCGTGTCCGGTGCAATAGACGAACATCATGCTCGATCCGAACAGGAGATACCCCGCAGCCACCTGCCTGTGCCCCGGTTGCAGGACATCCTCGATCGTGCCCATGCCGGACTCCGTGACGCGGGCATAGACGGAAAATATTGTCCCGATCGTCACGTTCGCGTCGATGTTCCCCGAACCGTCCAGGGGGTCATAGATGAGAACGTAGCGGCCGTGCGGGTAGTCATCCGGGATCTGCAGTATGTCCTCATTCTCCTCGGATGCCATGACGCAGAGATCCCCTCCGTGGTCCATCGCCTTGTATATCGTCTGGTCCGCGAATTCGTCGAGCTTCTTGATCACGTCGCCGCTGATGTTCATCCTGTCGGTCTTGCCGAGTATGTTGACCAGGCCCGCTTTTGTGACCTCGCGCCATATAAGCTTGGCGGCAAGTGAAAGGTTGTGGAGGAGGGAGCTGAAGCTTCCGGTCGCCCCCGGATGTTCCCGTTCTCCTTCGATGATGTGCCGCTCCAGCGTCATGAACTTGGTTCCACCCTGGGTCTGGGCGCTCATAGCACTCCTCTGTTCGCGAATGGTGTGGCGGGAGTATGTTCGGGGGAGAACGTNNGGGAGTTCCTGGTCCTTGTACTGGAGCTGGTAGAGGGTATAATACACCCCGCCCAGCGCCAGGAGCTGCTGGTGGGTTCCCATCTCCCGGATCTCCCCCTTGTGCATGACGATGATCTTCGTGGCAGATTGTATTGTGGAGAGGCGGTGGGCGATGACGATGGACGTCCGGCCGAACAGGAGCTTCTTGATCGCCTCCTGTATCAGGAGCTCCGTTTCCGTGTCGACACTGGAAGTGGCTTCGTCGAGCACGAGTATGCGCGGCTGGAACGCGAGCGCACGGGCGAACGAGATGAGCTGTTTCTGGCCCACCGAGAGGGTCGCGCCCCGTTCCTTCACCTCCGCATGGTACCCTCCCGGAAGTTGCTCGATGAATCTGCTTGCCCCGACCACGCGCGCGGCAGCCCTGACGCGTTCGTCGCTGATCTCACTGTTCCCCAGGTTGATGTTCGTCGTAATATCACCCGAAAACAGAAACACATCCTGGAGCACGACGGCGATATGTCTGCGGAGGTCCGCCTGGGGGACATTCCGGATGTCGACGCCGTCGATGAGTATCTCCCCCTTCTGGACATCGTAGAGGCGGCTGAGGAGGCTGATGATCGTGGTCTTCCCGGCCCCCGTGTGCCCGACGAACGCCGCGGTCTCACCGCCGCGGATCGTGAACGACACGTTCTTGAGAACCCACTCCGGCTCGGCTCCCCCCTCCGGCACGTTGTACGCGAACCAGACGTTGCGGAATTCAATGTCGCCCCGGACGGCCTGAAGCGGAAGGGCCCCCGGATGGTCGGGGATGAGCGTGCTGTCATCCAGGAGCTTGAACACCCGCTCCGAGGAGGCCATGGCCGTCTGCATGATGTTGTATTTCTCGGAGAGATCGCGTATGGGCCTCCAGAACATCTCGTTGAACTGCAGGAACGCCATCACGGTCCCGATCGTCACGCTCCCGCCGATCGTCTCCACCCCCGCGTACCAGATTATCAGTCCGACGGCGATCGCCCCCACAAGATCGATCCCCGGGTAGAAGAGTGCGTAGTAAAATATTGATTTGATGTTCGCGTCCCGGTGGAGCGCGTTGATTCCCCGGAACCTGTCGTAGGAATGCTGTTCCCGGGAGAAGACCTGGTCCACCATCATCCCCGTGATGTGTTCCTGCATGAACGCGTTGATCCGGGCGATCTGTACGCGGACCTCGCGGTACGCTTCGCGGGCCTTCCTCCTGAAAAGGAACGTGCCGTAAAAAAGGAGCGGGAGCACGCTGAGAGAGATCAGGGCGAGGCGCCAGTTCATCGAGAACATGAAATAGAGGATCCCGATGATCGTGAATACATCGCTGAACACCATCACGATGCCCGAGGAAAACATATCGTTCAGCACCTCGACGTCGTTTGTCACGCGCGTGATGAGACGACCGATGGGGTTCCGGTCGTAGAATCTCAGGCCGAGCCGCTGGAGGTGGGAGAAGATCTCCATCCTCAGGTCGAAGATCGTCCGCTGGCCGATCCACTGCGTGAGGTAGGTGTTCAGGTACTGCAGGACGCCGCGGAGGACCATCACGGCGAGGAACAGGAGCGTCGTGCGGAGAAGCCCCGTGGAATCCTTTTGCGCGATATTGACGTCGACCGCCACCTTGACAAAATACGGGCGGACCGCCTCCATGGCCGACACCACGATGCTGAGCACGATGCCGATCAGAACGTACCAGGCATACGGCTTCAGGTAGCGGAGCATCCGCCGCATCAGGTGCGCGTCGTAGGCTTTGCCGAGTATTTCTTCTTCCTGCATGGCCCGTTTGTCCGTTGGTTGTTCCGCTCCGGGGGCAATCGCTCAGAGTTGTTCGAGCTCTTCCTCGAGGAGCTGTTTCCGGTGGAGCTCTGCGTAGATGCCGCCGAGGGCGACGAGCTCGTCGTGCGTCCCCTGTTCCCTGATGGCGCCGCCGTCGAGGACGACGATGCTGTCCGCGTCCTTGACCGTCGATATCCTGTGGCTGATGATGATGCTCGACCGACCCTTCATGACGCCCCGGAGGCGGCTCAGGATCCCCTCTTCGGTATAGGTGTCGACCGCGGAGAGCGCATCGTCGAGTATCAGGATCGCAGGCTTCCTCATGACCGCGCGTGCGATGCTCGTGCGCTGTTTCTGCCCTCCGGACAGGGTGATCCCGCGCTCACCGAGGAATGTCTCGTACCCCTTCGGGAAGTCCGCGATGTCATGCGCGATACGTGCGATCTCCGCCGCCTCGTTGACGTCCGCCACGGTCCCGGCATCCGTGCCGTAGGCGATGTTTTCGGCGATCGTCTCCGAGAAGAGGAACGTCTCCTGCGGCACGTACCCGATCGCCCCGCGAAGCACTTTCAGCGGGATCTTCCGAACGTCCACGCCGTCGATCAGCAGCTCTCCTTCGGTGACGTCGTACAGGCGCGGAATCAGATTCACCATAGTGCTTTTCCCCGACCCCGTGTACCCGACGATGGCAAGCGTGCGCCCCGCGGGGATCGTGAGCGAGATCGCCCTGAGCGCAGGTTGTTCGGCTCCCGCGTGACGGAACGTGACATTCCGGAATTCGATCGTCCCCTTGACGGACGTGATCCCCTCGTCTGTGACGCCGGTGTCTTTGATTTCGGGTTCCGTGTCCAGTATCCTGCTCAGGCGCGCCATGGAGGCGGCCCCCTGCTGGAGCTGGTTGATCACCCAGCCGAAGGCGATCATGGGCCAGATGAGCATCACCTGGTACCCGAAGAAGGCGGTGAGCGTCCCTATGGTCAGCCGGCCGTCCATCACGCGCGAGCCGCCGTAATAAAGCGTGATGACCAGGGAGAACCCTATCAGGAGAAACATCAGGGGCCACATGATGGACTGGACCCGCGCAAGGACGAGGTTTTTCTTCAGGTAGTCCCAACTCATGTCGCGGAAGAGCGCTGTCTCGTGCTCCTCCCGGACGTATGTCTTGATGACCCGGATACCCGAGAGGTTCTCCTGCGCACGCGTCGTGAGGGCGGAGTACTGGGCCTGGCGCTCCTCGAATTTTTTATGGACGAGCTTGCCAAGCCGGTACACCGCCAGGGAGACGAACGGAAGGGGAATCAGGGCAAGGAGCGTGAGCTGCCAGTCGGCGTAGAGCATCACGCCAAGGACCATGACGAACGTCATCAGCGTGTCCGTCGGGTACATGATGCCGGGTCCGAGCGCGTTCCGTACGGCGCTGATGTCGTTCGTCGCGAGCGCCATCAGTTCGCCGGTGGGGGTGGTCTGGAAATAGGCGAGAGAAAGCTTCTGGATGTGCGAGAGGAAATCGTTCCGCAGGTCGAACTCGACGTGCCGGGAAACGACGATGATCGTCTGGCGGGTCAGAAACGTGAATATGCCCGCGACGAGAGAGAAGCCGACGACGAGGAATGCATAGGTGAGGACTCCCCCTGTGTCGAGCACGCCTGTCTGGAGTCCTGTTTTCAGCTGGTCGATGGCCCGGCCGACAAAGAGGGGGAGGGCAACATTGAACAGGTTGCTCATCACCACGGTCAGGAGTCCCCACAGAAGCGTGGTCCTGTACCGCGCCAGATACGGACGCAAGCGAAAGAGCGGCTTCAAACGTTATCCTATGATTTCAAATCCCGTGTACCTGTGAAGCGCTGCCGGCACGACGACTTTCCCTTCGGGTGTCTGATAGTGTTCCAGCAGCGCGGCGACAATACGGGGGAGCGCCAGCGCGGAACCGTTGAGCGTGTGAAGGATCTCGGGTTTTCCCCCCCCGTCGGGGCGGAAGCGTATGTTCATCCGCCGCGCCTGGTATGACTCGAAATTGCTTATCGACGAGACTTCAAGCCATTTCGACTGTCCGGCGGACCAGACTTCCAGGTCGTACTTCTTGGCCTGGGTGAAACCGAGGTCTCCCGCACACATGAGCAACACCCGGTACCTGAGTCCGAGCTTCCGGATCAGGCTCTCCGCATCCGCCCGCATCTCTTCAAGGTCGTCGTATGACCTGTCGGGATGCACGAGTCCGACGAGCTCGACCTTGTTGAACTGATGCACCCTGTTGAGTCCCCTCACGTCCTTCCCGTATGAGCCCGCTTCGCGCCGGAAGCACGGAGTGTACGCGCAGAACCGGACCGGCAACTGCTTCTCCGCGAGTACCTCGTCCCGGTAGTAGTTTGTCACGGGGACCTCCGCGGTCGGCACCAGGTACAGCTCGTCCCGGGGAACGACGTACATCTGGTCCTCCTTGTCAGGAAGCTGTCCTGTCCCCGTGGCGCTTGCAACGTTCACCATCAGCGGCGGGCTCATTTCCGTGTATCCCCGCGTCCGGGCTTCGTCGAGGAAGAAATTGATGAGCGCCCGTTCAAGCTGCGCACCCCGGCCGATGTACACGGGAAACCCCGCGCCCGTGATCTTGGTTCCCCGCGCGAAGTCGATGATCCCGAGCTTCTCCATCAGCTCCCAGTGCGGTTTGAGCGCAAAATCAGCCTCCGGTTCCTCCCCCCAGGTCGCAACGGGCAGGTTGTCCGCGGGGGTTTTTCCCGCGGGGACGCTCGCATGGGGCATGTTGGGGATGAGGAGAAGCGTCGCGCGGAGCTTTTCCTCGACAGCACCGAGAGCGGCGTCGAGTGCCCTGATTTCCTCCGCCACGGTGCGCATCTCCGCAATGAGCGCAGAGGCGTCCTCCCCTTTTGATTTCATCCTCGCGACTTCCGCCGACACGGTGTTCCGGCGGCTCTTGAGCGTCTCCACTTTCTGCAGGCTCCCCCGGCGCTTCTCATCCAGCGCGAGCACCTCGTCGACAGACGACGCACGCTCTCCCTTCAGCCGCACACCCGCCCTGACGGCGTCGGCGTGGTCGCGGATGTATTTGATGTCGAGCATCGTCCGTTTCTCTTCAGTGTTTCCCGCGACCGTGCGGCTGCCCGGGCACCGGCCCGCTGTCGGCCGCCCTCCGTTTCCCGCGGGAGATCTGGTTCTTGAGCACAGCGAGCCCCTGTTCGATCGTCGAGGGGTGGATGCCGAGCTCCACCTCGGCTTTCAGCGTGATCAAGCCCGACTTGAGCGGCCGGTGTGCGGGCTGCCGAAGTGAGGCGGTCTTGACCGGAGTGATCAATGAGGCGTCCAGGTTGAACGCTCGGGCAAGGCGCACGGCGAACTCATGGCGGCTGACGATGTCCCTCCCCGCGATGTTGTAGATGCCGGTCTTGCCGAGCTCCACGCCGCGGAGCAGGCCGTACGCGAGATCGTCTGCGAGCGTCGGGTTCCCGAACTGATCGTCCACGATCCTGACAGGAGTCTGCTTCTCAAGGCTCTGGATGAGCCAGAGGGCGAAGTTCTGCTTGACGCCCGGGGCGAACCCGTAGAGAATCATCGTGCGCGCGATGAGATAGTTCATCCCCGATGCCCTGAGCGAGTTTTCACCCGCAAGCTTCGTCTTCCCGTAGTAGCTGAGGGGCTCCGGCCGGTCGTCCTCCGTGTACGGCCCGTTCTTCCCGTCAAATATGTAGTCGCTCGAGACATGGACGATCATCGCGCCGGTACGCCTGGCCGCTTCGATGATGTGCTCGACCCCGCCGACGTTCACTTTCCAGGCTGTTTCCCGCTCGGTCTCGCACGCGTCCACGTTCGTGATTGCGGCACAGTTGATGATGACGTCGGGCTCGGAGTGCGCGACGACCTGCCTGACATCTTTCTTCGACGTGATGTCCGCCTGGATGTATTCGGCCGGTTCCATCGGCCGGACCGGGGTGTTTTCAACCGAAGAGAGCGTCACGGAGGCGGGTGTTCCGCGCACAAGGAACTCGGCGACCTTCTGCCCGAGCAGCCCGTTGCTCCCGAAGACAAGCACGCGGCGGTCGTTCATCGGAGGGCATCCTCGAGAGCCGTGGCGGCGTCCGTCTTCTCATCGCGGTACTTTATGAGCACGGGGGTGGCAAGCGAAAGCCGCGCCTTTCGTCCCCATTCGGTGTCGAGCGGACGGCTCCCGGGGACGATGACGGCGTTTTCCGGTATGACAAGGGGACTGCTTTTTGTTTTCCTGTAGACCGTCTGCTTCACGGCGTCGTAGACCGCGGTCCCGCCGGTGAGGATCACGCCGGCGGCAATGACGGCTCCCCGGCTTACAATGGTCCCTTCATAGATGCCGCAATTGCCGCCGATCAGCACATCGTCCTCGACGATCACCGGCATCGCACCGACCGGCTCGAGGACGCCGCCGATCTGGGCGGCCGCGCTGATATGCACGCGCTTCCCGATCTGCGCGCAGGAGCCGACAAGCGCATGCGAATCAACCATCGTCCCTGCGTCGACATACGCGCCGGTGTTGATGTACATCGGAGGCATGCAGACGACCCCCCGCGCAACAAATGCGCCGTCACGTATCGACGAGCCACCGGGAACGAGCCTGATCCCGTCTCCCGCCGACAGGCTCTTGAGCGGGAACGTGCTCCGGTCGAAGAAACGGAACCGGCCGTCGATGGAGACGTCCTCGAGCGCACCGAGCCGGAAGCCGAGGAGGATTCCTTTCTTCACCCAGTGATTGACTTTCCAGGTTCCCCCTGTTTTCTCCGCGGCCCGGATCTCTCCCCGGTTGAGGAAGAACTTGAATTCCGAAAATTTCTTCAGGGCCCCGTCACGGTCGACCTTCGCCGGCTCCGTGTCGTAGAGCGCTTCTATGTCAGCCTGCAGGGCCATGGGTCAGCGTACGAGCGAGAGCTGTTTCAGCACCTTCTCGAGTTTCGGGCGGGATCCCTCGCCGAGCTGCGTCAGCGGGAGGCGGTATGTCTCTTCCAGGAGCCCCATCATTGCCATGGCGGCTTTCACGGGGATGGGGTTTGATTCGACGAAGTTCACGTTCATCAGGTCGAGCAGGCGGAAGTGCATCTCCCTCGCCCTGGCGAACTTCCCCTTGAGCGCGTACCGGACCATCCGGGAGAATTCCTCCGGGACCTCGTTCGCAACGACCGATATGATCCCGTCGGCGCCGAGGGCCGCCAGGGGGAACGTCATGTTATCGTCTCCCGACCAGACCCCGAATCCCGCCGGGCGGTGATGAAGTATCTCCATGATCTGCGAGAGGTTCCCCGACGCCTCCTTGACGCCGGCGATAAAGGGGATTTCCTCGGCGAGGCGGAGCGTCGTTCGCGCTTCGATGTTGGAGGCGGTCCTTCCCGGGACATTATAGATGACGATCGGCATCTCGACCGCGTCCGCGATCGCGCTGAAATGCTGGTAGAGCCCCTCCTGCGTCGGCTTGTTGTAAAAAGGAGCGACCGTGAGTATCGCGTCCGCACCGCAGCGTTTCGCTTCCCTGGCCAGTGCAACGGCATTTGCCGTGGCGTTGCTGCTCGCCCCGCCTATCACCGGGACGCGCCCACGTGTCTGGTCGACGACCATTTCAATCACCTGCGACTGCTCCGCAGCGGTGAGCGTGGCTCCCTCCCCCGTGCTCCCCACGGGGACAAGGGCCTCCACACCGGCCTTGATCTGCCTGTCAACAAGCTCCCGCAAAACGACTTCATCCACCGTGCCGTCTTTTTTGAACGGCGTGACAAGCGCCGTCCCTGTCCCCCGAAAGAGAAGCTTTCTTTTGCCCATGACGTTTCCTCCGGTGGTGCTTTTTCGCGTGCGAGTCATAGCGTGATCACATCGCGCATTGTGTAGAAGCCCCTCTTTCCTTTGAGCCATTCGGCGGCAACGACGGCGCCGAGGGCGAATCCGGACCGGTTCTTGGCGGTGTGGACAAGTTCGATCGAATCCGCCTCGGAGTCAAACACCACGGCGTGCGTCCCGGTGACGCTCCCGAACCGGGAGGACGCCACATGGAGCTGGTGAGACTTGATCGGGCCATGGGAGGTTTCAGAAAGTATCTCGGTCTTCCGCTTCATCCCCTGCAGGATGGAGGAGGCGATCGTGAGCGCGGTGCCGGACGGGCTGTCGACTTTGCCACGGTGGTGATGCTCCATCACCGCAGCGTCGTACTGCGTGTACCGGTCCATGAGGTGCGCTGCGTGAGAGACGACCTGCGCGAATATATTGATGCCGAGGGAGAAGTTCGGGGCATACAGAAAACCGATCTTGTGCTCCTTCACAATTTTCTTCACCTGGTCGAGTTTGTCGTACCAGCCGGTTGTGCCGACAACGATGTTCTTTCCGCATCCGGCAACCGCCGCGATGTTGTCGATGACAACTCCCGGCGTGGAAAACTCGATGCAGACGTCCACCTTTTTGAGCGATTCGCCCGTGAGTCCCACCCCCCCGCTGTTATTGTGCAGGTCAAAGACCTTCGAGACTGTCAGTCCCCTCCCCTTCGCCACCTGCTCCACTTCTTTCCCCATTTTTCCGTAGCCTATAAGCGCGATGTTCATGGGTACCTCCAGCGATGGAGTGCCTCCAGTTTCCCCGGCGGTTAGCGGGGAGAAATCCACTCGTCATCCATACTCCCGGGCATACTCCCGGGCATACTCCCGGGCGTACTCCCGGGAGCCGACGCCGGCCGGGACGCCGCCTGCGCCGCCGTCAGGTTTGCAAACTCCGCGGAGAGCCTGAGGTCCGACGTCGGGACGAAGCGGTACAGGAAGGCTCCGCCGAACACGTCCCCGAGTCCCGGGCGGTCGGCCGCTCCCTCCGCCGGGATGCCCGCGATATCGTAGCGCACGACCTTTTTGTGCTCGTTTGTAAAAACCGATGCTCCGCGCGGCCCGCGGGTAATCAGGACGCCGGTGATCCCCAGTGTCAGGAGATGTCCCGTGAGCTGCCCCTCGGTGAGCCGGTCCACGGTGAGACCGGAGGCTTCCTCCTCGCTGAGCTGCACTGTCGTCAGCATGAACGCCCATCGGCGCCACTCGGGGAGCGGCCTCCGGACGCGCTCTCTCCCCTCCCCGATCCCCGTGGTCAGGTTGTGAAAATCCAGATGGATGGGGGTCTCTCGCGCGCGGACCTCCATCCGGATCTGGTCCAGCGTCTCGAGCGAAATATCCGACCCGGACACCATGTTGATGAGTACACCGTCGGCAGAGAGGTATCTCCGTATCTTCTCAAACGGGATCGGAGGGGCGATGTCCTGCGTGCAGGCCACGTGCAATCCTCCTCCCTTCTCGTAGACGTCGATCCGGTTGGTCGGGCCGTTGAATGTGAACACGCCGGAGGGGTCGACCGCCGGGAACCGTTCGAGCCAGGAAATGAACTTCTCCCCGTCGCCTGCCCCGACCCCGCAGACGGGAAGCACGGCGTCTTCCTTTCCGGCCAGAGCCCCGATGGCGGCAATCGTGTTGGCTATCCCCCCCCACCTTTCCCGGGGGGGCTCCCCGTCGGGGTGCGCGCAATCGATGCAGAGATGACCCAGGACAAGCAGTTTCATTGAGTGAGGCGTCGATGATTCGCTGACGGACGGGGGGTCAGAACTTCGCCCCGTTGCCCCGAAATTCGGCAAGTTTCCGGCGGAGGCCGTCGTCGTTCAGCGCAAGTATCTCGGCTGCAAGGACGGCGGCGTTTTTCGCCCCGGCAGATCCGATGGCAACGGTCGCCACGGGGATCCCGGCGGGCATCTGCACCGTGGAATAGAGAGCGTCCAGACCGTTCAGCGCGGATCCTTCAAGGGGAACCCCTATCACCGGGAGAGTCGTGTGCGCTGCGGCGAAACCTGCCAGATGGGCGGCCATCCCCGCAGCAGCGATTATGACCGCGTAGCCATCCGCTTCGGCGGCTTTCACGAATGCCGCCGTCTCCTCCGGCTGGCGGTGGGCGGAAGAAACCCTGACGTCGTGGGGAATGCCGAATTTTGCAAGGTAGTCGGTGCACCCTGCCATCAGCTGTTCGTCACTTTTGCTGCCGAGCAGGACCGCAACTCTTCGCATTGTCAGATCTTCGCTGTGTACGGATAATTGCCGGCCTCACACTTCCGCCAGAGGGCCTGACAGGCAAATTTGTTTTCATAGAGCGCGCGCCCGATCACGACAGAGTCCACGCCGTAGCGCTCCAGCTCCTGTACTTTCAGAAGGTCGTCGAGCCCCGCAATGCCGCCTGCGGCGGTAATCCGCATGCCGGTCTTCTCCCCGAGGTCGCGCAACACGTCAAGATTGACGAGCGCAGGCGAGCCGTCCTCGCCGATATCTGCATAGACAAGGCGCCGGAAGCCCAGCGCCTTTCCGTTCAGGGCCACGGACAGGGCCGTCAATCCGGATGTCGTCGTTCCCCCGTGTGTGGCGACGATACCGCGGACGGCGTACATCGCGAGAACGACCTTGCTGGGACCGTACATGCCCAGCAGCCTCTGGGCCTCCTCGGGGTTTTCGATCACCATCGTGCTGACGAGTACCCGGTACACCCCGGTTTCGAACGCCCAGCTGGCGTCTTCAAATGTCCTCACACCTCCGCCGAGCTCGACGGGGATGTCCACGGTCTGCACCATCCGCTTCACGATGTCGGCGTTCACCAGGCGCCCTTCGCGCGCGCCGTCCAGGTCGGTCACGTGAAGCGACTTCGCGTTCTCGGTGCGCCAGAGCCTGGCCATCTCCACCGGGTCGTCGGAATAGCCGAACCCCTCAACGCCCTGCGCTGTCCGGACGCAGCGGCCAGCGCGTATTTCCACAGCCGGGATTATCAGAATCACGCGGTATAGTGCACAAAATCCGTTTCAATTTCAAGCAGTGCGTGCGGGGGGCTGACGAGGGGGTTCAGCGTGAGAATTTCTTCCGCCTGTTCCGGATATAGTCGACAAACATGAATTCGCCGAGCGTGTTGAGGGACGAGTAGTATGCCCGGCCCTGGTTGGCTTTCGTGAGTTCCTCGACGAAATTCACAAGATACGGGTCGCGCGCGACCATGAATGTGGTGATCGGGATCCGTTCCCGGCGGCATGCGACGGCCTCATCGAGCGTCTTGTTCACGATCCGGGGGTCCAGGCCGAACGAGTTCTTGTACAGGCGGCCGTTCGGCTCGAATATGGCGGAGGGCTTCCCGTCGGTGACCATGAATATCTGCTTGTTGACATTTCCACCCCGTCGGCGGAGAAGATCGCGCGCAAGCTGCAACCCGGCACGTGTGTTTGTGTGATACGGCCCGACGGTCAGGAAGGGGAGCTCGTTGATACTGACGAGCCGTGCGTCGTCGCCGAACGTGACGAGCGCGATGAAGTCCTTCGGGAAGCGCGTCAGGATGAGTTCGCTCAGCGCCAGGGCGACCTGCTTGGCGGGCGTGATCCGGTCTTCCCCGTAGAGGATCATGCTGTGGCTGATATCGATCATCAGCACGGTCGCGCAGGTCGTCTGGTGCTCGGTCTCGTAGACCTCGAGGTCCTCCTCCTTCAGCGTGAAGTCATCGATACCGTCGCGGCGGAATGCATTCGTCAGGGTCGATGTCAGGTCGATGTTCGTCGGCTGATCGCCAAACCGGAATTTTTTTGTTTCGCTGAGCCTGTCGACGCCGGAACCCGTGTAGGGGGTCTCGTGCCCCCCCGAAGGGGCCTTCTTGAGGGAGGTGAATATTTCCCGGAGTGCGTCCTGGCGAATGCGCTGTATCCCCTTGCCTGTCAGCTTTACACCTGCTTTCGCATCTTCGATGAGCCCCATCTCGCGGAGCTTGCTCATGAGGTCCTCCATCGTCATGTTCTCGTCAAGCAGGCCGTATTCCTCCGCGAGCTGTTTGAGCCATTCCAGTGCCTCCTCTACGTCGCCGCTGGTCTGCACCGTCAGATAACTGAAGAGAGAGACCAATTGCTGGAGGCGCTGCTCGTCGGTGGCCGATTCGGGTCGCCACTGTGAATAACGGAATCGCATGATCAGTCGTCCTCGTACATCTTGCCCTGCCCGGTGAATATGCTCCCCACGAGATCCTTGTACGCGGTCCGGTGGTCCATCTCGTCCTTCGCGATCTTGGAGTTCTGATGGAGGCCGTCGAGAACGAACTCCATGACAGAGGGAATCTCGAAGTGGTCGTCCAGGTTCTTCATGTACTTCCGCGTCAGTTCGCGCAGGCCCCGCACCTTGTCGAGCTCCTTGGTGTAGGAGGCGATCGTCATGTCGTCGGCGAGCTCGACGGCGTTTCCGTTTTCGAAGTATTGTATGATCTTCCCGTACTCGGGGTCTTCGGACGTCTGCTTCCCTCCCTGGCCTTCGCCGGACGGGCGTGACCGCTTGCGGAGAGGGTCGGGGAAGTACCGCTTGAATGTCTCGCGCACCGCCTTTCCCACGAGGGCCTTGCTCACCTTGACCGACCCCTCCTGCTCCCCCTCGAAGACGAGCTCGATCTTCCCGGTCAGGCCGGGAAGGACGTGCGGCAGATCGCAAATGCGCGGGACGACGACGTCCTCCCCGATGAGTATCGCGCGCCGCTCTGCGTTGCTGATCAGGTTCTCCATCGCGGCGATCGTCAGGCGCGCGCTCACGCCCGATTTCTGATCGACGAACTCGCTCTTCCGTGCCTCAATCGCGATCTGCTCCACGATCTCACGGAAGAAATGCGGAACGCGGATATCCTTCCCCTCGCGGGAGATGTGCGCCTCCTGCTCCGTGATCCTGATGGCGTCGTCGAGCGATCGGGGATAGTGCGTGAGTATCTGGGAATCGATACGGTCCTTGAGCGGCGTGATGATGTTCCCGCGGTTGGTATAGTCCTCCGGGTTCGCGGTAAAGACGAGCATGATATCCATCGGAATGCGGATGTTGAACCCCCGGATCTGTATATCCTTCTCCTCCAGTATATTGAAAAGGCCGACCTGAATGCGTGGCTGAAGATCGGGGAGCTCGTTGATCGCGAATATCCCCCGGTTGCACCTCGGGATGATGCCGAAGTGGATGGCGCCCTCGTGCGCGTAGTGGAGACGCTGCGCTGCGGCCTTGATCGGGTCGATGTCGCCGATAAGATCGGCGATCGTGACGTCGGGCGTGGCGAGCTTTTCGCCGTATCTCCGGCTCCGGTGCACCCAGTCAACAGGCGTGGCGTCGCCCCGTTCCTTCACAAGGTCGGAGGCGAACTTGCTGACCGGCGCGAAAGGGTTGTCGTTGATCTCGCTCCCCCTGACGACGGGGATGTGTTCGTCGAGAAGCGACGTCAGCTGCCGCACGATCCGCGACTTGGCCTGTCCGCGGAGACCGAGAAGTATGATGTCGTGCCTGGCGAGCAGCGCGTTGACCAACGCCGGAACGACAGTCTGGTCGTACCCGATGATCCCCGGGAACAGGCTTTCCTTTGCACGCATCTTCCGGATGAGGTTGGCGCGGAGCTCGTCCTTCACGGAAAGGACGCGGTAGCCGCTCTCACGCAATTCGCCGAGTGTCGCCGGTTGATTCATATGTTTCCTTCGATCGTGCCTTTGAATGGGGCCTTCAATGCGGTCTCCCGGCCAATGTAGGCGCTGCAGGCCTGACTGTCAAGGGCGCCCCGCTCTGCGTTGCTATTTCGCCCGAAAGTTGCTACCATTGCAAACGGCCGACATGCAGGGTGTACTACATAAAACGCTCATCATCCGCTTAAGTTCCGTCGGCGACGTCGTCCTCTCTTCGCCGCTCGTGCGCGCACTTCACGGGCGTTACCCGGACTGCCAGATCGACTTTCTCGTGAAGGCGGAGTATGCCGACCTCGTGCGATTCAATCCGCATGTCGCGCATGTGATACAATTTCCGGGCGGGGGGACGCTCCGGGACCTCGTCCGACTCCGCCGCACGGTCATATCCTCCAGGTACGACCTCATTATAGACATCCACGACAGCATACGGAGCCGTTATCTCTCGGCCGGGGCCGTGAAGGTGACGCGCGTCAACAAAAGGAAGTTCGCAAGGACGCTCCTCGTCAACTTCAAACTGGACGTCTACGACCGGTGGGGAGGGGCGCCGGACGTCGCAGCCCGGTATCTCGAAACCGTCACCCCGTGGGGGATCCAGGACGACGGGGGGGGACCCGAGATTTTTTTCCCCCCCGATGTCGCCACGGCGGTTGAAAGGCTCCTCGGCGCAGAGCACGTCGGGCCCGGCACGATGTGCATCGGCGTCTGTCCGTGCGCCCGGCACGGGAACAAGATGTGGCCGGGGGAGCGGTTTGCGGAATCGGCGGGACAACTGGCGGAACAGCACGGGCTTCCCGTCCTTCTCTTCGGCGGGGCGGACGAGAGGGAGATGTGCGGGGCAATCGAGGCAGCCATCAACGGGGCGCATCCCCGCACGAGCGTCCTGAACCTCGCCGGACGGCTTTCACTCCTGGAGACCGGGTGCGCGATGGACCGCTGCGCGGTGGTCCTGGCAAACGACACCGGGTTGATGCATCTCGCCGAGGCCCGGGGTGTACCTCTCGTGGCGGTGTTCGGTCCGACAGTCCGCGAATTTGGTTTCTTCCCGAGGGGAGCGCGCTCGACCGTCGTCGAGCGTCCCGGGCTCTCCTGCCGCCCGTGCACGCACATCGGACTCCCCCGCTGCCCGTTGGGACATTTCCGGTGCATGAAGGAGATCGCGCCGGGTGCGGTGATTGACGGTGCAGGACGGTTTTTAGCATGAAACGATTCTGGGAAGCAGCATACAGCTTTGTGTTCATCCCCCTTTTCTGGATCGTCGTGAGGGGAATCGGTCTCGTCAACGCGAAGACCCGCCGCGGCATCCAGGGGCGGGACACGCTCTTTGCCGATCTCGAGCGCCAGATCGCCCTGCTCGCTCCGGGTCCCCGCGTCTGGTTCCATTCCTCTTCGATGGGGGAGTTTGAGCAGGCGAAACCGATCATCGCGGAGCTGAAGCGCCGCCATCCCGGGACGCTCGTGGTGGTCTCTTTTTTTTCCCCGTCGGGATACGAGCACTCGCGCAAGTACAGGCTGGCGGATGTCATTACGTATCTTCCGTTCGATACGCGGAGGAACGCGCGGAGATATCTCGACCTGGTCCGCCCCGACGCTGCGGTCATGGTTCGCTACGATATCTGGCCCAATCACATCTGGGAGCTTCACAGGAGGGGGATCCCCATCCTCATTGCGAACGCAACGATGCGCCGGCGTACGAAGAGGCGCCTCCCCGTGGCACGCAGCTTCCATCATAGCGTCTACAATGAGATCGATGAGATACTCACCGTCGCCGCGTCCGACGTTGAAGCATTCCAGCAGTTCTCGCTCGAGCACCCGACGCTCCAGGCGATCGGCGACACACGCTACGACCAGGTGACGGGCAGGAGCGCGGAGGCAAGAAAACGCAATATCATTCCCCCCGTGATCACCGCGGGGAAACGTGTCGTGGTGATGGGGAGCAGCTGGCCGGAGGATGAGGAAGTGGTGATCCCCGCCTGCCTTCGCCTCCAGGCGGAATCGGGAGATATTCTGGTGATCGTCGTCCCGCATGAACCGACGGAGGAGCACATCGAGGGGCTGGAGCGGGACATTGCGGGGAAAGCCTCCTCGATACGATTTTCGGGACTGAACGAGTATGCAGGGGAGAACATCGTGATTGTCGACAGCGTCGGCATTCTCCTTGTCCTCTATGCCCACGCCCATATCGCCTATGTCGGCGGGAGCTTCCGGCAGGGAATACATAATGTACTGGAAGCGGCGGTGTTCGGAATCCCCGTCGTTTTCGGTCCCCGGCACAGGAATTCGCATGAACCGATCATGCTCGTGGAATGCGGAGGGGGTTTTGTGGTGGAGGATACCGGCGAAATGTACCGGACTGTGAAGAACCTGCTGGAGGACGCCGTGGCGCGAGGTGAATCGGGAGAGCGCGCGGCACAGTTTGTCGAGTCGCATACCGGCGCAACGGCCCGGTTTCTCGAACATCTTGAACGGAGGCTTGCTTCCAGTCTATGAAGATCGCATACCTTGACACAGTGGGGGGGATAGCCGGCGACATGACGATGGCGGCGTTCGTCAGCGCGGGGGTGCCGTTCGCAACGCTCACGGCGGAGCTCGGCAGGCTCGGGATAGGGGGATTCGAGCTCTCCGCGCGTCATGTGCAACGGAGCTCCGTGGACGCGGTCCATATCGACGTCATCACCACGGCCGAACACCATGTCCACAGGCGGCTGAAAGACGTCACGGAGATACTTGACGGGTCCACACTTCCCGCCGGCGTGAAGGAGAGAGCACGCTCGATCTTCCGCGTCATCGCCGACGCCGAGGCCCGCATACACGCCACGACGCCCGAGCAAGTGCACTTCCACGAGGTCGGAGCGCTGGATTCCATCGTCGACGTTGTGGGAAGCGCAATCTGCATGGAAGAGTGCGGCATTGAGGCGGTGTACTCTTCGGCCGTGCGGCTGGGGAGCGGCGGGTTCATCGACACGCAGCACGGACGCATGCCGATCCCCGCCCCTGCAACGCTGGAGATCCTGAAAGGATACCCGTCGGTCCTGACATCCGTCGCACACGAGCTGACAACGCCGACCGGTGCGGCAATCATCAGGGCGCTCTCCTCGGGACTGCTTGACGACGAGCGTCTCCGCGTGAGCTCGATCGGGTACGGTGCAGGCACCAACGAATTCAAAGAGATCCCCAATTTCCTCCGTGTCATCATCGGCACTCTGGACTCGCCGATGGAGCAGGAGGAGGTGGTGATCGTCGAGACCAATATCGACGACATGAACCCGCAGGCCTACCCGTTCGTCATCGAGCTGCTCCTGGGCGCGGGGGCGCACGATGCGTACCTGGTCCCCGTCATAATGAAAAAGGGACGCCCCGGGGTACTCCTTTCCGTGATGGTGGGGCGGACGCGTCTTGACGCGGTCGTCGCGGTGCTGTACCGGGAAACCTCCACGATCGGTCTGAGGATACATCAGACGGGGCGCCGGAAACTACCCCGGAGGCACGTGGAGGCTGCCACGTCGATGGGGACCGTGAAAGCAAAGGCCGTCCTGAGGGACGGGAAGGAAATCATCACGCCCGAGTACGAGGAATGCAGGAGGATAGCGCAGGAGCGGAACATTCCTCTCCTGGAGGTGATGCGGATACTGGAGTTGGAGATGAGGGAGGGGGGCACACGAGCATGAAAAATATACCGAGGCCCATTATGAAACCATTTGTCGCAGTTCTCATTGCCGGAATAGCCGTCATGATAACAGGATGTTCGACTGAAAGGCCGCCGTCGGTCCTTGCCGCAAAGATCAAACGCTTCGCCCTCACGCCCGTCACCGGAGAGCTTTCGCAACTGAGCCCGGGGGACCGGCTCGCGCTCGTGAAGCTCGCCGAGGCCGCGCAGATCATAGACAGGATCTTCGCGCGGCAGGTCTGGAGCGGGAACCAGGCGCTCCGCCTGAAACTGGAGGCGGACAAGACTGCCGAAGGACTGGAGCAGCTCCACTATTATAACATCAACAGATCCCCCTGGTCCAACCTGGACCAGGACGAGCCGTTCGTCCCCGGCGTCCCGAAAGAGAAGCCCCCCGGCGCCAACTACTACCCGGAGGACATGACGAAGCAGGAATTCAACGACTGGGTAGGGACGCTCTCCGAGGCCGGAAAGAAAGAGGCGACAGGATTCTTCTCCGTGATCAGAAGGGACGCTTTGCGCCAGCTCCGGGCGGTCCCCTACAGC
Organism: Ignavibacteriota bacterium; assembly: GCA_003158475.1. Lineage (GTDB taxonomy): Bacteria > Bacteroidota > Ignavibacteria > UBA10030 > UBA6906 > Fen-1273. The sequence goes on from PMJR01000048.1 coordinate 42,994, forward strand.
GAAGAGTACAGGGACCTGCTCCTTCCGGCCTCGGGCCTCCTCAAAGAGGCTGCGGCGCTCACCGACAACGCGTCCCTCAGGAATTTCCTGAACAAGCGGGCGGATGCGTTCCTGAGCAACGACTATTACGAGAGCGATGTGGCGTGGATGGATCTGGACAGCCCGATTGAGCCGACGATCGGACCCTACGAAGTGTACCTGGACGGCCTCTTTAATTACAAGGCGGCGTTCGAAGCGTACATCTGCATCCGGGATGACTCGTCAACCGCGAAGCTCGCATTCTTCTCGGCGCACCTGCAGGAGATCGAGAACGCCCTCCCGATCGAGCCGCGCTACAGAAATCCGAAGCTGGGCGCGCTCTCCCCCATCCGCGTAGTGGATGAAGTGATGACGGGAGGGGAGGCGCGTGAAGGCGTGCAGACGGCGGCATTCAACCTCCCGAACGACGAGCGCGTGACCGCCGAGAAGGGGAGCAAGCGGGTGATGCTGAAAAACGTCCAGGAAGCCAAATTCATGACGATACTCAAGCCGATCGCGAGGATCGCGCTCGATCCCACGCAGCAGTCCTCCGTCGCCTTCGACCCATTCTTCACGCACACTCTCGCACATGAGCTCATGCACGGGCTCGGGCCCCACACGATCACGCTCAACGGGAAACAGACGACGGCCCGCCACGCGATGCAGGAACTGAGTTCGGCGATTGAAGAGGCGAAGGCCGACATCAGCGGGCTCTTTGCGCTCCAGTACATGATCGATCACGGGCTCATCGGGAAGTCGGTGGAAAAGCCGATGTACATCACCTACCTCGCCGGCATATTCCGTTCGGTCAGGTTCGGGATCAACGAGGCGCACGGAAAGGGGATGGCGATGCAGCTCAACTACCTCATGGACGAGGGAGCGATCGTCTACAACGAGGCAACGGGGCTTTTCTCCGCCGACATCGAGAAATTCAAGGCGGGCGCGAAGAAGCTGACGGGTGAGATCATGACGATACAGGCCGAGGGGAACTACGACAGGGGAAAGGAGCTGCTGAACAGGTACGCCGTCATCCGGCCTTCCCTTCAGCGAACGCTCGACAGGCTGGCCCCCCTCCCGGTGGATATTGAGCCGCAATTCGCCGACCTGAGCCGGCCGCCCGATTGACCTCACAAGGAGGGGAGCACCCATGAGCGTGCATCTGAAGAACAGGAATGTCTTCATCACCGGCGCAAGCAGCGGGATCGGAAAGGCATGCGCTCTGGCATTCGCCCGGGAGGGTTCAAACCTCCTGCTCGCCGCCAGGCGGAAGGATCGGATCGACACTCTGGCCCGGAATCTGGAAAAGACGTACGGCGTCATGACGCACAGCATCCAACTCGATGTGCGGAACCACGACGAGGTGGCCGCGGCGATCGGCTCACTCCCCCCGGCGTGGGATCATATCGACATCCTTCTCAACAATGCCGGGCTGAGCCGGGGGCTGACGAAACTCCAGGAGGGGGAGATACAGGACTGGGAAGAGATGATCGATACGAATGTCAAGGGTCTGCTCTACGTCACGCGTGCGGTCCTCCCGGCCATGGTCAGGAGGAACAGCGGGCACGTCATCAATATGGGTTCCATCGCCGGCCATGAGCTGTACCCGAACGGGAATGTGTACTGTGCAAGCAAGTACGCTGTGACCGCCATTTCACAGGGGTTGCGGATGGACCTCCTCGGGACCAACGTGCGGGTCAGTTCCGTGGACCCGGGACTCGTGGAGACCGAGTTCAGCGAGGTACGGTTCCGCGGGGATGCACAACGGGCCGCCCAGACCTACGCGAAGATGCGTCCTCTCCAGGGGGAGGACATTGCCGAGATTGTGATTTTCTGCGCCACGCGCCCCCTCCACGTCGATATCGCACAAGTCATCGTGATGCCGACGGACCAGGCATCCGTCAACCACGTGCACAGGTCCCCGTGAAGTCCGGAACGGCACCGGGCGCAGCGGCGAAGGACCTGCACCTTTTCACGCACGAGAACCTTCTCGAACAGCTCCGAGCGGCTCCTTTCGGGCTCGGAGCGTATACGCTCAGGTTCTACTCCGAAAACGGAAAACCTGTCAACAGGGTGACGCCGGCGCTGTCCGAGTTTTTTCTCTACCCCTCGGGGGGAACGCTCAGGGACAGCGCGTTCAACCTTGTGTTTTACGATTCGCGGTACGACACCTACCGCGGATTCAAACCCCCACACCTGAAGAAACCCTGACGATGTCTTTACCACCTGCCTGCATTACAGCGAACGAGATGCTGGCGCCGTATACCACGATGGGGCTCGGGGGACCTGCCCGGTGGTTCGCCCGCTGTACGAGCGTCGAAGAGGTGCGTGCGAGCCTTCTGTTCGCACAGGGGGAGGGATTTCCCGTGCAGGTGTTCTCCGGCGGGAGCAATATTATTTTCGCGGATGAAGGATTTGACGGGTTGGTGCTGAACGTCGCTCTCCGCAGCTTCCGCGAAAAGGAATCCAGCGACAAAGCGGATCTGATTGTCGGAGCGGGAGAGCCCTGGGACCGTGTCGTCGTCCGCGCGGCCGAGAAGGGATGGGGAGGGATCGAATGCCTCTCCGGCATCCCGGGGTCGACCGGGGGAACCCCCGTCCAGAACGTGGGGGCGTACGGCCAGGATGTCGGCGAGACCCTCACCTCCCTTCGCGCACTTGATCGACGCACGCTTACCGAGAGGGAGTTTTCACGCAACGAGTGCGGATTCGGATACAGGGAGAGCCGGTTCAAAGGGCCCGATGCCGGTCTGTTCATCATCACCGAGGTCCGCTTTCGCCTGACGAGGAACATGCAACCGGAGATTCGCTACCCCGAGCTCGCGCGGGAACTGGATGCGCGGGGGGTCGCGGAACGCCTCACGCCCGCGGATGTCCGGTCTGCTGTCCTGGCACTGCGGCGGAAGAAGTCGATGGTGGTCGACGCGGCAGATGCGAATTCCCGGTCCGTCGGTTCGTTTTTTACGAACCCGGTTGTCACGAAGACATTTCTCGAAGAGAAACTGAAAGGTCTCCCCATCCCCGCATACCCCGCCCCGGGGGGGATCAAGCTTTCCGCGGCGTGGCTCGTGGAGCACGCGGGGTTCCCCAAAGGGTTCCGCGCGGGGGGAGCGGGGATCTCGGAGCACCATGCCCTGGCGATCGTCAACCGCGGGGGGAAGACAAGCGATGTGATGGGACTTGCCGGGGAGATTGAAGAGGCGGTCGAGCGGAAATTCGGCATACGCCTCGCGAGAGAGCCGGTGGTCGTACGGTACAAACCAGGGAAAGAACAGACCGCGTGAGCGTCGACGCGGTCATATTCGATTTCGGGCGGGTCATAAGCGATTTCGATATCGGGAAATTCATCGAACGAGCCGCGCATTCTTCGACTCTCTCCCCGGCCGCCTTGAAGGCAACGATGGCACAATCGATGCAAATGGCCGGGAGGTATGAGACGGGGCTGATGACTTCCCGGGAGTTTTACACGAACGTGTGCAGGCTCGCTTCCCTTACGATGTCAGAACAGGAGTTCGTCAGGGCGTACACGGACATATTCACGCCGAAACCTCCGACGCTTTCCCTTGTCAGGCAGCTCAAGGGACGGTACAGGCTCGGACTCCTCTCGAACACCAGCGAGTGGCACTTTGAGTTCGGCATCAAACCGGTCGTGATCTTTCCTCTTTTTGACGCCGTGACGCTTTCGTTCGAGGTCCACGCGATGAAACCGGACCCGAGGATTTACGCCGACATGCTTGCGAAGCTGGCTCTCCCGGCGGAGGCCTGCGTGTATATCGACGACGTCTCGGAGAATGTGACGGCGGCACGCGAGCTCGGAATGCACGGGATCCACTACACAACGCACGAGAGACTGATCGAAGACCTGGCGAAAGCCGGGGTGGAAGTACCACCGCACTGAGAGGATATCATGCCAACGCTCGTCCCCGCTCCCACGCGCATCGAAGCGGCCGGAAACAAGCCGAAGATTATCGAGGAGTTCATCGGAAGAGTGAATTCCGGGACCGCCGCGGTAAGCCTCGCCCGCATGAAAAGCCCGCCGGGATGGCTCGAACCCGCTCAGACTCCGCTGTTCGACGAATACACGCTCGTCCTGAACGGCATGCTCCGTGTGACGCACGGATCCGGCGCCATCGACGTGCGGGCCGGACAGGCGGTGATCGCACACAAGGGGGAGTGGGTCCAGTATTCCTCCCCCGGTCCGGAGGGGGCCGAATATATTGCCGTGTGCCTCCCCGCGTTCTCTCCCGACACTGTCCGGCGGGAGGAGTGAGCCCGTGAGAAGCCCGGCCCGATCTCATCACCTCCATTTCCCTCTTCCGCTTGTTCTTCAGCGACGATTTCTTCATATTTTGCAATGGATCGTTTCGCGAACGTGTCTCTCCCCGTCAGCCTCGACAGGGAGTTTACCTACCTCATCCCCCCCGAACTCGAGAACGCCGCACTCGTCGGGACCCGTGCCGTCGTCCCCTTCGGCCGCAAATACGCGACGGGACTGATCACCGGACTCCCCGCGAACACCACCGTTACCGGACTCAAGCCCCTCCACGACGTCATCGATCCCGCGCCGATCGTATCGGAGGAGCTCCTGTGGCTCTGCCGCTGGATCGCGGGCTATTATCTCGCTCCGCTGGGGAATGTCCTGAAGGCGGCGATGCCGCAGGGGTTCTCCCCTTCGAGCAAACGGATCGTGCGCCCGCTGGAAGCGCTGACTCAGGCAGCGCTGGAGGATCTGAAGAGCCGCGCTCCGAAACAGGCGGAAGCGGCGGCGTTCATACGGGGGAAGGGGGAAGTGTCCGCGCGCGAGGTTCAGAAAAAGACCGGCGCGCGGCAGGTGAACGCCCTATTGAACGAACTCGTCCGCGCCGGGCTCGTCGAATCGGAGGAGTACATCCCCCGGCCGGCGGTGAAACCGAAATTCGTGGAGATGGTCCGGAGGGATCTCCTGAGCGATTCGGCGCTCAGGGGTGCGCTGGATTCCCTCCCTCCACGCAGGAAGAAAGTCCGCGGTCTCCTCGAGGAGCTGCTCGCCACGGGGGGCGTGACGGCGGCCAGCACGCAGGTCAGCGACCTCCTGCGCCACACGGGAGCCTCGCTGACACAGTTCCGCGAACTTGTCAGTTCCGGCGTCATTACCACGGAACGCGTCGAGGTGTCGCGCGAGCAGGATTTCGGCACGGAACTGCAGACGCTCGGGATAGTGCTGAACGACGCACAGGGGAATGTGCTTTCCGCGCTGACGGGGGCGATGGAGCGGGGGGAGGGGGGAACATTTCTCATACACGGCGTGACGGGAAGCGGGAAGACACAGGTCTACATCGAGGCGATACGTTTTTGCCTGTCCCAACGGAAGACGGCGATCGTCCTCGTCCCCGAGATTTCTCTCACCCCCCAGATGGTGCGCCGGTTCAAATCGCACTTCGGCGCCGATGTCGCGGTGGTGCATAGCCGCATGTCGCCCGGCGAGAGGCATGACGCCTGGCGGAGGGGATACCGGGGGGACGCAAGGATCGTGATCGGTCCAAGGTCCGCCGTGTTTGCACCGCTTGCGAACCTGGGGCTGATCGTGGTCGACGAGGAGCACGAAGCGTCTTACAAACAGTTCGATTCCTCTCCCCGCTATAACGCCCGCGACGTCGCCGTGGTCCGCGGGGGACACGCGGGAGCCGTCGTCGTTCTCGGGTCTGCGACGCCGAGCCTGGAAAGCTACAGCAATGCGGAGTCCGGGAAGTACACGCTGCTGGCGATGCCCCGGAGGATCGACGACGTCCCGATGCCGTCCATCGCAGTCGTGGATATGACCGCCGAACGGAAACGCCTGTATGCGGCGGCAAAGGAGGCCCTTCCCCCCGATCAGAGAGCGCTGCTGAAAAAATTCGTCCAGCCTTCGATCTCGACGGTCCTGCGGGAAAAGATACGGGAGCGCCTGGAGCGGAAGGAAGGGGTGATACTGCTTCAGAACCGCCGGGGGTTTGCGCCGTTCGTGGAGTGCGCGGAATGCGGCTACGCCGAGATGTGCGACAACTGCAACGTCACGCTCACGTATCACCTCGCGAAGAAACACCTACGCTGCCATTACTGCGGGATGATCCGCACCCCGCACATACTCTGCCCCACGTGCGGCGGGGCGGACATCAGGCTACGCGGGATCGGCACGCAGAAAGTCGAAGAGGAGCTCTCGCACACTTTCCCCGGAGCCCGCGTCCAGCGCATGGACATGGACTCGACGGCAGGGAAGGGGGCGCACGACAGGATTCTCCGCTCGTTTGCAAGCGGGGACGCGGACATACTCCTGGGGACGCAAATGGTCGCCAAGGGGCTCGATTTCGCCCGCGTCACTCTCGTGGGGGTGATATCGGCGGATACGCAGATGCTCCTCCCGGATTTCAGGTCCTCGGAGAGGACGTTCCAGCTCCTGACGCAGGTGGCGGGACGGGCGGGACGGAGCGTGCTCAAGGGGGAGGTGCTCATTCAGACACACCAACCCCGACATTACACGCTGGAGCACGTGCTTGACGGCGATTTCAGGGCTTTCTACGATGAAGAGCTCCGCTCTCGCCGGGAGCTTTCCTATCCGCCGTTCTCGCGGCTCATCCTTGTGGAAACGCGGGGGGTGAACGAAGAGCAAGTCCGGATCGAGGCGGAACGGTTCGCCCGGGCTCTCCAGGAGCAGGGGACGCGCGCGACGCTCCTGGGACCTGCCCCAGCGGTGATAAGCAAGATCGACAAGAAACACCGCTGGCATCTCATCCTGAAATGCATCAAGGAGGAAGATCCCTCGGGGAGCGGGGTACGGGAGGCGCTTCACAGGGCGATGGAAAAGACAGCCTCCGGGCGAAAAGGGGAAGTTCAACTCATCGTTGACGTCGATCCGGCGGGACTTATGTAGCTCGCCACGCAAGCCTGAGACTGACATCGGAGGGGATCTGATGGACTGACAACAACGCGCTTGAACATACGCTGAAACTCCTGCGGGTACCGCCCGTGAAGAATTGACCGGAAATCACTATCATACTCCTATGAAACAGAATACGACAAGCGCGGCGCTGACGAGACTCTCCGAGGCCTACATACGGCTCGTCCTCCTCGTGGGCGGGCATGACGGCGATTACGTGGACGCCTATTACGGACCAGATTCTCTCAAAGAGGAGAAGCTCCCCCTCGAGACGATCCGCAAACGCGCCGCGGGGGCGATTGCGGAGCTGAAGATGCTCTCGCCGACGCGGATGGACGGCATGGTCAGGCTCCGCCACATGTACCTCCTGCGCCAGCTCCAGTCGCTCGTGGCGCGCGTCGATCTTCTCGGCGGGAAGACGATGACGTTCGACGAGGAGTCGCAGTCGCTCTACGACGCGACGGCTCCGACGCACACTGAGGAGCATTTTAAAGAGATACTCGCGGAGTTGGGGTCGGCGCTCCCTGGAAAGGGAAGCGTGCCCGAGCGGTTCGAGGCATACAGGACCGGATTCGTGGTTCCCCCGGATAAACTCGACCGCGTGTTCACCGCTGCCGTCGAGGAAAGCCGGAAACGGACGGCTGCAAGAATCACGCTCCCCGAAGGGGAGAACTTTACCGTGGAGTACGTGACGGGCAAATCCTGGAGCGGCTACAACTGGTTCAAAGGAAACCTCCACAGTCTGATCCAGGTGAATACCGACCTCCCGATCACGGTGGACAGGGCGGTGGACCTTGCAAGTCACGAAGGATACCCGGGGCACCATGTTTACAATTCGCTCCTCGAAACGCATCTCGTGCGGGGAAGGAAGTGGATGGAGTTCACGGTCTACCCGCTGTTCAGCCCGCAGTCGCTTATTGCCGAGGGGACGGCGAATTTCGGCATCGACATGGCGTTCCCGGGAGAGGAACGTGTCGAGTTTGAACGGGAGGTTCTTTTCCCCCTGGCGGGCTTTCCGGGCAGCGGCGCGGCGGAATACTACAGGATCCACGGACTGTTTCTCAAGCTCGCATACGCGGGGAACGAAGCCGCGCGGAAGTATCTCGACGGGGAGTGTACGCGGGAGAATGCGGTGGAATACCTGATGAGCTATGCGCTCATGTCTCGGGACCGGGCGCTGCAACGGACGATGTTCTTCGACAAGTACCGGAGCTATGTGATCAACTACAACCTCGGGCAGGACATGGTAAAAAGGTACATCGAGTCCGCGGGGGGGGTTCCAAGGAAGCCCGACCTGCGGTGGAAAATATTCGAGGAGCTCATTTCTTCGCCGCGACTGCCGTCAGGTCTTCTGTAATTCGCGCAGTTCGTTGCGGAGCAGGGCGATTTCCTGGGCGAGGACCCTGTGCTGATGCTCGAGCCTTGTCGCCACAACGGAAAGATGCACGAGGAATATGGTGACCCCGAACAGAGCGGCCAGAAATATGAGAGACGGGGCGTAAAAGACGCCGAGGAACGCGGCCATCTGTTCGAGCCCGGCCCGCCAGAACGACAGGACGAGCAGCACGACCGTACACACTATCCACAGGACGGCGTATTCTTCTGTCAGCTTTCCTTTCAGTATCAACCTCCCTATCAGCAACAGGAAGAAGACACTTCCGATGATACTGAGGATCTGAATCCGAAGAGGGACGACGGTATCCATGGCTTCTTCCTTCCGGCTAATGGTGAGTCCGCAACACCGTCATCAGCATTGCGAGCGTGGTCCTGAACAGGTACAGGAACCCGTTCCATATTCCAATCGACGATCGCCCGCCCGTCCGCTCGGTCATATGGACCTCGACTTCCGTGACGCGGAGGTTTTTTCTCGTGAACAAGACGATCGCTTCGGGCTCCGGATACTCGGGAGGGTACTCCCCGATACACAGAGCGAGAGCCTTCCGGTTCATCGCCCGGAACCCGGACGTGCTGTCGGTGATGCGCCGCCTGAGAAGCATCCCATTGATTGCGTTGAGGTAGCCGATCCCGATCCGCCTGGCGAATGAGGATCGGGAACCGCGGTTCCCGAGGAATCTGGAACCGATGACGACGTCGGCGGTCCCTTCGAGCAGGGGCTTAAGAAGAATACCGATCTCGTTCGCCGGGTGCTGGCCGTCGGCGTCGACCAGGACCACCAGATCGCAGTTCCGTGCATACGTGTAACGGAACCCGAGCTGGGTCGCCGCGCCCTTCCCGACGTTGAATGGGAGGCTGAGGAGCACGCAGGGGAGAGTCCGGACCGCTGACACGGTACCGTCGGCAGAGCCGTCGTTGACGACGATGATTTCAGGCCGGACACCAAGCCGTTCGAGTGAACAATGGACGTCGGCGACAACTCCGCGGATTGATTCTTCCTCGTTGTATGCCGGCACCACGACTGCGATATGGGGGGAGGCAGGATCCATTCGTGCACGTGCAACGTAGAAAATCGTTGTTCAAATTACAACCGGCGCCCCGTGTCCCCTGATCAATTCGCGTTCTACGCGCACTCGCTCGGGTCAGGGCTTCTCGCCGCAGGCGTCGCGTACACCATCGGACGGCGGGGTCTTCTTCTGCTCGGGTTCCGCTCGGAATCGGCGTGGGAGGATTTCTCCTGTTCTGCTGCTGCGGGGCTCGGAATTATCGCGCTTACGGCATTCGGACTCGGGACGGCCGGGCTTCTCCGGGCGGGCCTCTTCGCCGGAGTTCTCGCATGCCTCGTCCTGTTTTCTCTCACCGCACTCGGACGCAGGGGGGATCCTCCGCCCGGGAGGGGGGAGGGGGCCGCACTTGACCGGACAGCGTTCGTTTTCACTCTGCTGTTGGCGATCCCGCTCCTTCTGCTCCCTCTCTACCCTCCGACCGGGCCTGACGCCATCACGTACCATCTTGCGGTTGCCAGGAAGATGGCGACCTCGGGAGTCGTCGGTCCTACACCGGAGTTCCGGTACGCGGTTTTTCCCGAGCTTGCGGAGGTGCTTTTCGCGGGTGCGCTTCTTCTCGGAAACGACGTCACGGCACAGGGGATTAGCTTTCTGGCTCTCGTTATCGCTGCCGCCGCGGTGGCGGCGTTCGTCCGGCGGAGGAACGGGAGCGCGGCCGGGCTCTGGGGAGCCGGGTTGCTGCTGAGCAACTCGGCCCTGCTGCTCCTCGGCGCGGTTGCGTACGGTGACATGATCCTCACCGCGTTCGTGACGGTTTCCCTTCTCTCGTTTGAAAGGTGGAGGGAAGAGGGGGGGGAGCGGTGGCTCGCCGTCGCGGGGCTGATGGGGGGGTTCGCGGCGGGCACAAAATATTCGGCGCTCTTTTTCCCTCCGATCCTCCTGGTGATGATAGCGGCTGCAACCGGCTGGCGCAGGGCACTTCGTCCGGTGTTGATGTTTCTGGTCCCGTTTGTGATCACCGCTTTCCCGTGGTATCTCTTCAACCTGTATCACACCGGGAATCCCGTGTGGCCGTTCTTCTCCCGCGCCTTCGGGCTCCGCTACTGGAACGAAACCGATATTGCGGCGCAGACTTCCGATCTGCTCTCCCAGTATGGATCGGGGAAGAGTCTCTCCGCATTCCTCATGTTGCCGTGGAACCTGTTTGCGCACGGTGAGCTGTTTCATACCGAGGGCTCTCTCTCGTACTTGCTCATCGCCGGTCTTCCTTTCGCCCTGTACGAAGTGGCGCGGGACCGCTCCGCCCGACGGCTGGCATCCGTCGGGGCGGCATACACGATCTTCTGGTTCTTCACCGCGCAGATACTCCGCTACCTGATCCCTGTCGTCCCCCTCTACTGTGCGATTGTCTCGGCCGGAGCCGGCCGGTTCCTCAGGCGCTCGGTGAGTCCGAAGATTCTCCCCGCCGGGAGCGCGCTCCTGGCGATCGTGTTATTCCTCCCCCCCCTGTATTTCGCTCTCCAGTTTGCGGGAACACTCGGGCTTCCTCCTTCGACGCCCGGGGAGCGGGACCGGTTCCTGGATAAGCGCCTCCCGTCGCACGGGGCCGTCCGGTTTCTCAACGAACGGGCCGGAAATGCGTACACACTTTATTCGTATCATGATCCCCAGATGGCCTATTTCGCGAGCGGAGAGTTCAGGGGAGATTTCTTCGGCCCCTGGCGGTATTCGCGTATTGAGGGGGCTCTCAATGCACGTGAGGATACATTGCTCACCGCGTTGCGTGAGCTGGGCGCAGACTACCTCCTCATCAGGGATGACAGCTCGGGGTGCGGCTGCAGAGAAGAGTGGCTCACACGCCGGTTCGTGGTCCCGTACTACCGCTCCCCGGGCGTCGCGCTCTTCCGTGTGTCATCCGCTCCGCTCAGTGCTGCCTATGGCCCGGAGCTTGTTTCCGCGGACGACACAGCGGGGAGAGCGAGTTTCGCGCACACGGGGATACAGTTCGCCGTCACGGAGGGGAAAATGTACTGCCTGATGTGCACCGGGTCGACACATGCGGAGTTCGCACTCGCCGTACTGCAGCTGACCTGGCTCGACGAACGCGGGGCGCACATACGGACCGACGAGGCCTCGGTCATCTTCCTGCCGAAGACGTCTGTACGCAGGCTGATTTCCACTTCACCGGCGCACGCCTCCGCGGCTACCGTTGCCCTCGCCCCCCTCGGGAAAATCGCGCCCGTGATCACTCATGTCTCAGTACGTGAGCTCCGGTTTCTCCCCGATCATCTCCCGGCGTCTGGTCGGGCATCAGGAATCGAACAGTGATCCCTGCCCCTCAGAGCCTGAGGCCGCCTGCCGTTTCTTCTTCTGCAGCGAGCATCCGAACACTTCGCGCAACTTCCCCACATCGTACCCGAACGGCAGAAGGAGCGTCTCGACGGCTTTCAGTGCCATGTCCGTGTATGTCTCGATGTCGTACCCCTCGGCCGATTCGTAGAGGGGGACGGGGAGCGCCTTGGCCGGCTTTTTCTTTCCCGAGAGATCCACGATGATGTATTCGACCATTTCCCCCGGCGCAAGGTGCACTCCCGCTTCGTCGAGGGCCTTTGCCGCGCCGGCACTGGCGGTGTTTGTCGTGTACTCCTCCGGCTCGCGCGTCAGGTGGCGGCGGATCACCAGCTCGAGCGGGTTTGCCGTTCCGGACCGCAGGAGCGAGATCGCTTCACCGGCTTTCGCCAGCGCCGCAGGGATGAGTTCCTCCAGCTCCGCGACGGTCGCCGCCGCACCGAAGATCTGCAGCATCTCCCCCTGCAGGCGCTTGATGAAGACAGGCGTATCGCGCCTCCGGACCTCGATGCCGCGGATCTTGATCTCGTTGTTCGCATACCAGCCGACGTACCTGTTGGCGGTGGGTATGCGGGGGTCCATCTTCGACGACGGAAAGAGTATCCAGTTGTAGATCCCCTCGAGCGAGATGTCCATCCCGACGCTCTCCCGCACCTCCACGGCGAGCGATTCGTAGTCCGATTCCGTGGCCCCCTCCTTCCAGAGCCACATGCAGTCCACGATCGCGTGGATGAACCTGTACCCCCGTTCCTCCGCGATTTCCTTGGCGCGCAGTATCGCTTCGCGCGAGAATGCGTTCACCGATTCATGCGCCTCGATGCGGCCAAACCGGGCGTTCTTGTAGCCGAGGTACCCGAAGCAGGTCACCAGCATCCATTTCAGCGCGTTCTGCCTCCGGTCATACAGCTTCCACTGTTCGTCCCCGGTGCGCTTCAGGGCCTTCTTCATTTTCTTGTACGAGGCACGCTTGCTGACGACCGTGCGGAGCGTGGCGGGGACAATCCCTTCGCGGCGTTCGCAGATCGTGTAGCCCAGCTCGGGGACCGCCCTGTTTCTGCAGCAACGGCAGTTGACGGTCTCCGGGGAGATGTTGTGCCGGACCATGATCGTCGGGTACATCGACACGAAGTCCATTTCCGCGATCTGCTCGTGGAACCCCATGACCGGCTGGAAGATGAGTCCCCCCCGGTCGGCAAGGAGCAGCGTGGAGGCGGATTTAAATTCCTCGGGTTCCCGTTTTTTTGCCGGGATGAGGTACCCGTGGCGTGATGCCCACGAAAGCTGCATCGATGAGAGGGCGGAGCCGATCGTCGAGCGGGACTGGTGCTGCACGGGAAGCTGCGTCAGGCGTGCGATTTCCGCCACGCCGTCCAGGCTTGCCTCCCCCATCATGAACGAGTTCTCGGTATCAAGGTGCCAGCGCCCGGCAAGCTCGAACGCGCCGTCCTTGTGGACGATTTTCCCGTAGGCGAAATAGCTGGTTTCGCCGGTCGTGAAGTACCCCGCGGAAGGGTCCCTGTTGAGCGCCAGCGGAATTTCCTCCTGGGCCGCAATGCGCGTGAGCATCGGAAGCAGTACGGCGTCCCCGAATTCGGTCATGATGATGTCCGGGTCGCAGCGTGTGAGGTGGCGGTTGAGCGATGCGATCACCTCCGCCGGGTCCTCGTTTTCCAGCGCGTATGTGCGGCCGTCGTAGCCGACCTCCAGCTGGTGGGTCTTCCGGTACTTCGGCGAGACAAAGTCGGGGACATTCTTGAGCGTCATAGTCACAAGAGGGGGGAGCTGGTATTCCAGGGCGCCGGGATCGTCGTCGAGATTCCAGGAAATCAGCCGTCCTTCTTCATCGAGTGTGTACTCAGCGAAGGCCAGCGGGAAGAGCCCCGTTCTGTAGAGATAGAGCTGCTGGGGGGAAATGTCGGAATCGAAGAAGACGAAATGCGGGAAGTGCGGCTCGAGACGGCGGACGACGTCCTTCAGGTGAAGCGTATCGTGCACGGTGACGCGGAGAACGTTCCATTCATCGTTTGTATAGATCTCCCTCCGCACCGTCCGGTCAAGACTGACACGGAACGGAAAGAGACGTACGATCGCCCCGACGCGCTCCTCGTCGGCCTCCGGGATGTGCATGTAAAACCACGGGTCAAACCCGTCGTGGCAACGGTACTTTGCTCCGTCACGGTCCACCAGCCAGAGCGTGATCCCCTCCCGCGACGGATAGAGGTCAAACAGCCACCCGGTGATTGTCCGTGTCTTCGTCATGCGCCGCTTCCAGTCGTTTCACCCGGTGTTCGAGGTCCGCGATCATCCTGTGCTGCGCCAGGAGCATGCACATGGCGATGCTTTCAAAGGGGATCGGCCTGGCGGCATAGGCGCTCCCCGCCAGCTGGAGCCGCGCCGCGCGGAAGAGCTCGTCAAGCGCTTCCTGATCTTCCCTGCGCAACCCGCGCCGGAATTTTCCCCAACTTTCCATTTCCTGCTGGATGACCATCGTGAATGTCGGTACCGTCCGTCCCATGCAATGCGCCCTCCCTGACGTGAATGCCCTCCCCGCCCCGGGCATTTATGGTTTCTGGTATAGTTTCCGGCATAGTCTTTGGTGGAATCTCCGGCAGAATCCGCTGGTTCCCTCCGTCTTCGACGACCCGGTACACCCGGTCCATGACGGTCATCAGGTGCGGGAAAAGTCCGTTCCGCTCCTTCGAGCCGAGCTTCACATCCAGCGAGGCCAGGAGCACGGCAACGTTGTCCTGCCGCAACCGCCGGAGCGCCCCGAGGATCCTTTCCAGTCCCGCCTTCACCTGGAACAGCGGCGCTTGGTCGTCGTAGAACGTGTCGAGCAGGCCGAATATGATGACCATCGGCGAGCTGCGCTGCCGGACGAACAGGGGGAGACGCTCCGTAATCACCGCTTCCATCTGGTAGCAGGTGAATGCGCGGGAGACGAATATGTTGTCCAGCAGGTCCTCCGGAGTGATTCTCCGTCCGTCCGGGTGCACCCCCGCGTGTTTCCGCGCGAACTCGGCCAGGTAGTATACGTCGAACCGGTTCGTCCCGTCCACGAGGGTCACCGGCCTCCCGCCCAGAAGCACATGCGCCGCCGCTGCAAGGGAGATGCGGAAGACCCCTCCCGTGCCGTGAAGGCAGTAGAGCTTTCCCGGCGGGGCAGACTTGAACTGCTGCATCAGCTGCGTGTACGGAACAGGCGAATGGGTGTTCATGACTTCACGCCGCTTTTCGTTTGATGGGTGACCGGCGGGCAAGCTCGCAGTCGAGCCCCGCGAGGAGACGCATGAGCCGGCGGACTCCGCTCCCGCCGGGCGCTCCGGGGAACATCGTCTCCTCCCCGTCTGTGAGATACGCGTAGAGCGTCTTTTCTTCCCCGAGGCAGAGACGGACCGTCTCGTGGAAGGCCGTCCATTCCTCTCCTTCCTCCTCCATCGCAAGGCACGGAGTGCGCAGCACGCATGCAGGGGCACCAAGTGCGCCGGGCACCCGGACGGCATCGAGCAGCGGAGCAGGCGCCGGCACGTGAATGATGTTCCGTTCGCGCAGGCATGCCAGGTACTCCGGCAGTATGAACCGGGACGTGCCGTTCTCCACCGCGTAGCGGCATGCCGGGGGGAGCGCATCGAGGCAGCGGAGGAGCGCGCGGAGGAATCCGCCGAAATCCAGCGCTTCCGTCCGGCAGATGTTCCCGATCTTCAGCATGACGATGCGGACGGAGGGCTCAAGGATCCGCAGCAGCGGCATGAACGTTTCGGCCATGCAGCGGGGATCAAGGAAATGCGGGTTGACCTCTCCCCGCTTTTTCCCGTCGGGATACCCGTACGGAAACCGGTATACCATCTGTTCGCCGTCGACGAGGAGAGTCCAGGCGAAGCCTTCCCCGGCGTGTTCGTTCATCCGGAAAAGCAGTGCAGGATCGGGCGGATACCGGCAGTCGCAATAAAGCAGGGCCGTGTCAAAAAGCCGGGCATACTCGGTGATGACGCCGCGCGGCTCCCGGTAGAGCAGCCCGCTCCAGAAAGGTGAGGTGCGGGGCGAGAGACCGATATGGATGTTGTGCCTCCTCCAGGCGCGGAGGCGGGGGAGCAGCTGCTCGCCCGGGTCGTCATACTGATGTGTCATTCCCCTCCTCCCGCCGTTCCGCCACACCACAGGTGATCCCCCAGCGGATGCTGCCGTAGCCGTATCTCACCTGGAGGCCATCCAGCCGGCGGTGGAGCGCGCTGAATTTTTCCGCGGCGGTGACACCGAGATCCAGCTGGGACCCTTCCACGGCCGACAGGTTCGATACTTTCACGCCGACAAGGCGGACGAGCTGCCCCGGCACACAAAGCAGCGCGAGCAGCCGCCGGGCGGCGGCGAATATGTCCTCTTCATTCGACGAGGAGAGGAGAAGCGAGGCCTGTTTCTGCACCGTCGTGAAGTCGGCAAACCGCACGCGGACGGTGACCGTGGAAGCCGTAAGTTCATCCTGCCGGAGCGTCTTGCAGCAGCGTTCGGCCAGGTAGTAGAGCGTGGCGCCGACGCGCTCACGGTCGGCGGTGTCGGCGCCGAATGTCATGTCGCGGGAAATCGATTTCTCGACGTGATCGTGCGAGACGATCGCATCGTCGGAAGGGACGGCGCACGAAGCGATAAAGCGGCAGAGCGAAAACGTGCGGAGCCGTTCCGTGCGGAGGGGGGGCCGCCGGTCGTCCGGGCGCGCATTCCGCTCCGCGTACGCCATGGCATCCCCGACCGTCCTGATCCCGTACGTGTGGAGATGCGGAAGCGTCCGGGATCCAATACCGGGGATCGTTTCCACCGGCAGCGGGACCAGAAACTCGCGCTCGGTTCCCGGCCGGACGATGACAAGGCCATTCGGCTTCTTCACCCCCGCGGCGATCTTCGCGCACACCCTGTTCGCCGCAACGCCGATCGAGACGCTCAGTCCGCATTCACGCTCGATCCGCTCCTTCATCGCCTCCGCCATCCGCGACGGATCGTGCCCCCAGAAATGCAGACACCCGGTCACGTCCATGTACGCTTCATCCACACTCACCTGTTCCAGGTCGGGAGTGAAATCCCGGAGTATCGTCATTACTTTTTCGGAATATTCGCCGTAGAGACGGTGGCTCCCCCGGAGGAACACCGCGTCAGAAGGAAGAATCCGCGCCGCACTACGCAGCGGCATCGCCGTCCGCACGCCGTACTTTCTTGCCTCGTAGTTCGGGCACGAGACGATCCCCCGGTCGGTGCGCAGTCCCCCTATGCACACCGGCCTCCCCCGGAGCTCGGGGTGCAGGGCCATTTCGACGGAGGCGAAGAAACAGTCGATATCAAGAAGAAAGAATGTGCGCATAGTCGTGCCTCTGGCATTCTTCACACATGCCGCTCCGGTCCGCCGTGTACCGGCACGAGCATTCACGGCACAGGGTCAGGCAGTGGACGGCACAGGAAGGACAATGGATGTCCCCCCCGAGCGTTTCGTCAGCCATCCCGTAAAACTCTTCCAGCTCGCGGACGCTCAACGTCCGCTCGCACACGCAGCACTCAGGCGGCGACAGGACATACGGCGGTTCGGTGCAGATCACGGGTTCACCTTGAGTTCGGGAAACGATACCGGGGCGCGGGCCCCGAAAAAGGATACGACATTTTTGTCGTGTTGTCAATAACCGGGTAACAAATTTGTCGTGTGGCTTTTAAGGGAAAACGCGGGAAGCCGTTGAGCCGTAACGCGCAGGGGGGCGTCACATAAAAAATACTTCATCCGATCTCGCAAACGCCCCCGCGGAGATGTAGTTATAGATGCCGGGATCGTCCGGGCGGAACCGGGCGCCCACGGCGAACAGAATTCCGTTGTTGCCGGTCCGGCGCTTCCACGAACCGCGCGAGCAACGGCAAGCCGTGCACTCCCGTCCTGTCCCCCGGCAGGACGGGATGCCGGCCAGTCCCCGCGGCCGGGTCCGGAGCACGTGCGGCGTAAAAAGCCCGCGGGTCGACCGGATGTCCTCCGCGGCCCGCCTTTTCCCCGCGTCTTCTAACGTCATACCCCGCTTCTGACAACTGACAGTGCGCGATGGATTACCGGGTGTTGGCGCGGAACCGGATGCCGGGGGAGCGTGTTGAGTAATGCAGAACCGACAGCCAATATTCCGGGGGAACTCGTGAAACTCATTATCGTCTCTTGCATACTCGGGCTCGCCGTTGGAGCAACATCTCTCTCGCCCGCAAACGAGCCGGAGAAGATCGAAAACTTCACGCTCCAGGACGTCGACGGTGCACGACACGCCCTGGCAGATTACGCGAACTGCAAAGCCGTGGTGTTGATGTTCATCTCAACGCAATGTCCTGTTTCGAACGGCTACAACGCACGCATGGCAGCCCTCCATAGCGACTACAAGGACAGGGGTGTCGTATTTCTCGGGATCAATTCGAACAAAGCAGAATCAGCCGACGACGTGCGGAGTCACGCGAAGGAACATGGCTTCGGGTTTACGATACTGAAGGATCCTGACAACAGGATTGCCGACAAGTTGCAGGCAAGCGTCACACCCGAAATTTATGTCCTCAATTCTGCGCTGGAATTGCTCTACCATGGACGTATCGACGACAACTCCCGCGGGACCGCGATTACCTCGAAGGATCTTCGTAAAGCGCTGGATGAGATACTTGACGGTAAGCCCGTGTCCGTCACCCGGACAAAGGCTTTCGGGTGCTCCATCAAGCGGACGGATTCGTAATGCCCGTCAGGATTGTCGCAGCCTTCATGCTGGTTCTCTCCGTCAGCCGGAACCCTGCAGCCGCCGCGCCCGGACCGACCGGCAAGGATTCCGTCAGCGTGATCGGCATAGCCGGCGTGCAGGAGCTCATCGGTCGACACCACGGGGAAGTGCTTGTGGTCAACGTCTGGGCGACCTGGTGTGTTCCCTGCGTCGAGGAGATACCGGATCTCAACTCGCTGAGCAGGGAAGGTCATGTCCGGGTTGTCGGCATCAGCATCGACGACCCGGCAGACATACCGTCGAAAGTCGTCCCCTTCCTGAGGAAACACGCGGTGCCGTATCCCGTCTTCGTAAAAGCCGGCGGGAATGACGAAGACTTCATCAATGCGCTGAACAGGGATTGGACAGGCGCGGTGCCGGCGACGTTCATCTATGACGGCACCGGCACGCAGCGGAAAATGCTCGTGGGAAAGCAAACCTACGCGTCACTTCAGAGGGCGGTGGAACCCTTTAGAGCGCGCTAGGGGGTTTCAGGTCATAGATACGTCGCACCTCTCTGAACTCCTCTTCCATGTTCAGTTTCAGGTCAATCAGTTTCCCCGTCCGCACATCAAAGACCCATCCGTAGAGTGTTGGAAAGCCCGAGCTATTCCAGGATTTCTGGACGTGGTCAATCTTCAGGATGTTTATGCATTGTTCCAGAACGTTGAGTTCCACCAGCCTGTCAAGCCGCCGCGTGTCATCCATGATTGCATCCAGTTCATGATGGTGCAAACGATACACATCCCGTAATGTCTGCAGCCAGCTGTTCAACTGTCCCATGTCGCTCGGGCTCATGGCGGCTTTGACACCTCCACAGTCATAGTGGCCGCACACGATGATATGCTCGACCTTCAATTGCTCCACCGCAAACTGGACGACAGAATTGACGTTATTGTCAGTCGCGATGACCTGATTGGCGATATTTCTGTGAATGAACACTTCGCCGGGCTGTAAGCCCATCAGCTCTTCGGCTGAAACCCGGCTGTCCGAGCAGCCGATATAGAGCAATTTGGGGCTTTGTCCCTTTGCGAGTTCGTGAAAGTAATCCGGATCCAAGGCCAGTTTTCCGGCTATCCACCGTTCATTGTTTGCAAAGATCTTCCTGAGATCCATGGAATCGTCCTCCGAACCTGGCACATGACCGGCAGAATGCGTATACACAGTCTAGTATTTATTCGTTCCCAGTCAAGACCGGGCTCCCTCCCTCCTTTCATCTGAATGTTCCATTTTGTACATTTTCCCCGTCCCAACGTATCCCACTCAGGAAGGATCCCCTCCCATGAACGAAACTCCGCTCCAGTCACCACAGCCCGAAGAAGTGAAGCCGATGTCGTTTAGCGACAAACTCGTCGGCGTGTTCGCTTCCCCGTCCGAGCTGTACGACAATGTCCGGCAGACGCCCCCCACGAACAGCAACTGGTTGATTCCGACACTGATACTTGTCGTCGTCGGCGTGATCCTGGCGTATCTTGTCCTCAGCAACCCGACGCTTTCGGACCAGATGAAACGCGTCGCCAGCGAACAGATGGAAAAGAGCCTGGCGAAACAACTCGCCGCGGGAAAGATCACACAGGAACAGGCCAACCAGGCGCGCGAGATGTCTGGTCTCGGGGAAACCAGCACGATGATATTCAAGTACGTTGCCGCGGTGGCGGGTCCTTTTCTTTCCCTCTTTTTCGGAGGCCTTGTCTACTGGCTCCTTGGGAAATGGGTGATGAAAGCAACAGCACCGTACATGAAAGTGGTGGAAGTAGTGGGACTCACGTTCTTCATCGTGACGATCGAGAGCGTCGTGACAACCATCCTCTCCATCGGCATGAACTCCATATTCGCCTCGCCGAGCCTTGGGCTGCTCATCTCCGACTTCTCCATCGAGAACAAGATGCATCTCCTCGCCTCATCGATGAACGTGTTCACATTCTGGACCCTGACGGTCACGAGCATCGGGCTCGCCCGCCTTTTCCAGAAAGACCTTCCGAAGGTCCTCGTTCTTGTGTTCGCGCTCTGGATACTCTGGATACTCTTCACCATTTTCGGACTGGGAGCACTCCGGTGATGAGCCGCACCTGATGTTTGTCGACAGGCCCGCCGGCGCGCCCGGCGGGCTTTTTCTTTTTCCTCACACGTATGTTATATTGAAGCATGCCGAAAAAGAAACCATCCCCGGATACGCTCTCCCTCTTCGACGGCATGGACGGGCCGCCTGCCCGGAAGGCGGAGGCGCTTCCGTCGCCCTATGTTTCAAACAACCGTGACCGGCTCCACCGGTGGGCAAGCAGGGGGATTTACTTCGGCTCCTCATCGTGGAAGTATCCCGGATGGCAGGGGATGGTGTACAACCGCACGTATCCCTCCAAAAAGGCGTTCGAGCGGGAGTGCCTCACCGAATACTCCGAACTCTTTCCCACGGTGTGCGCAGACTTCGCGCTGTACAATTTCCCCGACCGGGAGCAGATGCAGGTCGTCCACGACAGCACAACGGATGATTTCAGGCTGTCGCTGAAGGTCACCGACCGGATTACGGTGAAACGCTACCCGAACCTCCCGCGCCACGGCGTACATGCGGGGAGGGAAAACCCGGACTTCCTC
The DNA here is from genome assembly GCA_003158475.1 of Ignavibacteriota bacterium. GTDB lineage: Bacteria > Bacteroidota > Ignavibacteria > UBA10030 > UBA6906 > Fen-1273. The sequence continues at coordinate 63,993 of PMJR01000048.1, forward strand.
AATCTCGAACTGTTCGAGGATGCGTTCCTCCGCCCCGTCGAGTCGCTCCGGAAGAAGCGGGGGGTGATCATATTCGAGTTTTCTGCTTTTTACCCGAATTCCGGCATCACGTACGACAAATTCGTGCGGCTGATGGATGACTTCCTTGCCCGTCTCCCGAAGGAGTTCTCGTACGCGGTGGAGATACGGAACAAAGAGTACCTGACCTCCGACTACCTCACGATGCTCAGCGACAGGGGGGTGGCACACGTCCTGAACAGCTGGACGAAAATGCCTCCGATCATCGAACAGATACAAATTGCAGGGGTCCTCTCCGCAAAGTTCTCGGTGGCACGAGCCCTCCTGAAGCCCGGGAGAACATACCAGGATGCGGTGGATCTGTTCCAGCCGTACGATGCGATAAAGGAAGAGAACCCGGAGATCCGCCTGGGGCTGGCGGAGACCGTGCAGCGGTGCGTCGCCGAGGGGAGACAGCTCTACGCCTACGTGAACAACNNGAACAACAGGGCGGAGGGGAATTCACCGAAGACGATCGAGGCGATTCTGGATATACTCGACAAATATCCCGTCGAGACACTGTAAGGGCGATGCCGCCGGAAGGCAATGAAGAAATACACTCTCAAGAAATCGCTCTTCAAGGACGCTCCGGAGCCGGAGCCTCCCCAGCATTTCCGGATTGACTACAGGAACCAGCTCAACCCGGCACAGTACCAGGCGGTCTCTTCCGTCAACGGCCCCCATCTGATCATCGCGGGAGCGGGGACCGGGAAGACGCGCACGATCACGTACCGGGTCGCGTACCTTGTGGAGCTCGGTGTGAAACCCGAGTCGATCCTTCTCCTGACCTTCACGCGCCGCGCGTCCCAGGAGATGCTCCGCCGCGCCTCGATTCTGCTCGACGCCAGGTGCGAGAAAGTCGCCGGCGGGACGTTTCATTCGTTCGCCAACCAGATCCTCCGCCAGTATGCACCGCTTCTAGATTTCGATTCGTCGTTTTCGATACTCGACCAGGGGGACGCCGAGGATGTCGTGAATCTTCTCCGGACGCAGTACAAGTTCGACACGAAGGAGCGGCGGTTCCCGCGCAAGCAGACGCTCTACACCATATTCTCCCGCGCCGTGAACACGCTGACGGCCGTCAAGGATATACTGAAAGAGGACTATCCCCATTACGAGGATTTCCTGGAGGATATCCTCCGGCTCCAGTCCGCGTTCGAGCAGTACAAGGCCACTCACAACATGATGGATTACGACGACCTCCTGATCTACCTCAGGAAGCTCCTGCGGGACCACGACAAGGTGCGGCGCACGCTCTCGGACCGCTACAGGTACCTCATGGTCGACGAGTACCAGGACACTAACAGGATACAGGCGGAGATCGTGACGCTGCTTGCCTCCTCGCACGGCAACATCATGGTGGTGGGGGACGATGCACAGTCGATCTACTCGTTCCGCGGGGCAACCATCCGGAACATCCTCGATTTCCCGGAATCATTTCCCGGATGCACGCTGATCAAGCTGGAGGAAAATTACCGGAGCACACAGCCGATTTTGAATCTTACAAATGAAATCCTCCGCCGCGCAAGAGAGTGAGGGGGCACCGGACGCATGAGACATAAATACACCAAAGAGCTCTTCACGCACAGGACCGGGGGAGACCTGCCGACGATCGTCGTCGCGGAGAGCGAGAACTTCCAGTCCAAGTTCGTGGTCCAGAAAGTCCTTGAACTGCGGGAACAGGGAATACCTCTCAACACCATCGCCGTTCTCTTCCGCTCGGGATACCTGTCATTCGATCTCGAGATCGAGCTGAACAAGGCGAACGTCCCGTTTGTCAAATTCGGCGGATTTAAATTCATCGAGACAGCTCATATCAAGGACATGGTCGCGTATCTGCGCGTGCTTGAAAACCCGCGTGATGCGGTGGCATGGAACCGGATACTCCTTCTCGTGGAGGGCGTGGGGCCGAGAACGGCCGAGAAGGTGATCGACGACGTCCTGGCACGACGCGTGACGACGGCGGGGGATTCCTCCCGCACGCTCCCGGCGTTCTGGACCGGATTCGCCGGATACCCTGACAGGGTGAGCGATCTGTTCGGGGCTCTCAAAGACGCGAGCCCGTCGCATATCGCCCCGGCCGACAAGGTTCAAATGCTTCTCAATTACTACGAGCCTGTGTTCAAACGGCGTTACGACGATTTCAACAAGCGGCGAAAAGATCTCGACATGTTCCAGCAGATCACCGAGCGTTACCGTTCGCTCGGGACGCTCCTGACCGACCTGGCACTGGAGCCCGCCACCGAGAGCGTTACGGACATCACTCCTCCCGGTACGGACGACGAGAAACTGGTCCTCTCGACGATACACAGCGCGAAGGGGCTGGAATGGCATACGGTGTTCGTTATTTATGCGCTCGAGGGGAGGTTCCCGGCAAGCCGCGCGGCTGTGAGCGAGGAGTCTATGGAGGAGGAACGGCGGCTCATGTACGTTGCCTGCACGAGGGCGCAGCAGAATCTCTTCATCACATACCCCATCAACATCTACGACCGGGAATCGGGGCTTGTCCTTTCCAAACCCTCCCGGTTCATCGCCGGACTCCCCGAAAACCTCCTGGATACGTGGGTTGTTGACGAAGAGTAATGCCACTGCACCGGGGTCTTCCCGGAGGAGTGTGATGGGGATCTTTGATTATTTGGGTCTTCTGCATTTTGGGCGGGTAGATTTTAGCCCTGTACAAATCCGTTGCAAATATACAATAGGTAAGGAAATAGTCATGAAGCCGATCAAATGGTTTGTGCTTGCCGCACTGCTTCTCTTCTTTGGGCAAAAGTCCGAAGCTCTGTCAAACCTCCCCAAGAATGACAATCATCAGATGAGGAAGGATGGGGAATGGCTACAACTCTTCAACGGCAAAAACCTGGAAGGTTGGGTTCCCAAAGTCACAGGTTATAAATCCGGAGAAAATCCGCTGAACGGGTTCCGGGTTGAAAATGGAATTCTAAAAGTGGATTATTCAAATTTTGCCGCATTTAACGGCCGCTTCGGCCATCTTTTTTATAAAGAGAAATTCTCTTCTTTTGTTCTTCATGTGGAGTACCGGTTAACGGGAGAATTGATGCCTGATGCGCCTTCCTATTGCTACCGAAACAGCGGCGTAATGATTTTTTCACAATCGCCCGAAAGCATGGAAATAACTCAGAACTGGCCTGTATCCATCGAGGTTCAGATCCTGGGAAGCACGGATAAAATGAAGCAACTCACCGCCTGTGTTTGCACTCCGGGCACCAACGTGTTTTATAACGGAGCGCTCTCCAGAGAACATTGTATCAATTCCACCTCCAAATACTTTTATGACGGGGAATGGGTGAACCTTGATATCATTGTGCACGGAAGCAGAGACATTTATCATGTGATTAATGGTGACACGGTGTTCCATTTTTCAAAACCACAAATTGGAGGAGCTTTATTGACCGAAAACTATCCGCTGCCGGAAGGTACCATTCTGGAAGATGGGTATATTGCGCTTCAGGCCGAAGGCCAACCCATTGATTTCAGAAATGTGAAGCTGAAAATCCTGGATGATAACAAGGTAACCAGCCAGGCGTCAAGAACGCCGGCCTCACAAGCCCAAACGCATTCAACGGGTAAAATGATTGATAACTTCGATGCATACACCAGCAGTGAGCAACTTGCTTCGAAATGGTATAAGCCGGGTCACGGAGGGGATTTGATCCGTATGCTTGAAGATAAAATAGTAGGGGGAGGTAAGTATAGCCTGAAATGTGCATACACCACCACAAAATCCGACGACAAGTTTTACGGCGCAGTTTGTCGTGTGGAGAGGTGGGATTTGTCCGGTTGCAACGGCGTTCGGTTCTGGTTCAAACCCGATGGGTCGGGCCGCGAAATGACCTTTCAATTAAACATCTCCAATAAGGACGGCAAAAATATTCATGATTTGTGGGAATATACCTATCTGACCGAGAAAGGCGACACAGACGCCCGTTGGATTACAATTCCTTTTTTCGCCCTCAAACATAACATCAAATATGCTGACTCTCCTGATGTGAGCCCGGTATTCAGACCTGAAGCCGTGATTGAAGTAGCCATATACATTGGTGGTAAGAATGACGAACCCGGTTCCGGTGTTTATTATTTCGATGAGATGGAAGGCTGCAAATTACAATTCTAATAACAGTTTACTTGTTTGATGACTATGAAACATCTATATCGTTCACGCATCCAACAGCACTTTCGCCCATTCCAGGAATCGGGTCATGTGCTTCCACAAGCGGTCAACATCGGACTTCTCATAAAGCTCGCCACTGTAGGATACGGAAGTTTTGTGATCGATGATGGCTCGCAGGTGAGGGAACGATCGACGGATTTCCGAACGCTTCTTCTAGCCACGCATCACCTCCCGCAGCGACTGGCCGCAGACGAGCCGACCGTCCCGGATGATATCCGTAATGGGTGACTGGCCTTTCGTCGCTCCCCGAATGAATTCCTCCAACGTGAATATTACCGGGGACAGTCTCGCGCCAAATCGTGATAGCGCTTCTGGCGCCATGCCATGAACCACGTCCTGGGATGTCGTCTTCCCAACTTTCGATTGAACAATGATGCACACATCGACATCACTCCCGGCCGTTTCTTCCCGCCTTGCAACGCTGCCAAACAAGAAAACGCTCACGGCGTTCCTTTTCAATTGCTTCTTCAGGAAAGCCTCGAACGCACCAATAAACTCCCGTTCCTGTCGGAGCAGCGGAATGATCGCCTCGGCCACAAGCATGTGCTTCCGATTCAGGGTGAAGAGGTGGTCTCGACCTCCTCTTTGCCTTTCGACAAGGCGGAGGTCTTCGAGCTCGGTCAACGCCTTCAAGCAGGACCGGTGGTTCATCGACGACAATCGTGCAATTTCTCGTCCACTTCTCCCCTGTGCGGAATCCTGGATGGCACGCAATACGGCAACGTGCGACCAGGTCGAAAATACTAGGTCCAAGACACGGTGAAAGACCATACCTCCTCCATGAATGGATATCAAAGTATCCATATGGCTACTTTAGTGCCCAAACATATCCCTTTGAACAGCAAATGTCAAGGCCCCTTGGAACGACGAACCCTGAGCAAACATGCTCGCCAGTCTGACCCCTGAGAGCGCTGAGACCGGCCCCTGACATAGCGGATTTCGACGGTGAGGAGAGGGAAAAGGGAGCGGGACCGGGCGGGCGGAGAAGAAGAACGCCCGAAAATCACCGAATTCCGTCCGGGCCGGGCGGCTTTTCATGTTGACGAAGAATAACCTCTATCCTCCAGGAGGAGCAAGAATAAGCAAAAGCATACCATAATCGCCAATTTGGACTGCCCTTCCCTGACCTTGCCTGCCCTTCCCTTCCTCAAAGTGGTTACAAAACGGTAGCATATTGCAGGGCTTATTATTAGCTTGCTACCACCATTTTGGAGAGCCCACCATGAGAGTGAACCTGAAACTTAGAGAGCTTCCGTCAGGGCGCAAGTCTTTCTACCTTGAGTTGCGCGATGGCAAGAAACGTAAATTTGAATCCCTGGGCTTGTTCATTGTGGGCAATGGACTTCTCGACAAAGAGACGAGGAAGCGAGCCCAAGTAATCAGGGACATGCGATTCAAGGAGCTGCACAGCCAAACGTGGGGACATGATCCTGCGGAGGCACGTGGGATCAACTTCAGCGAGTATGCCCGGGCAATCATGGCAGAGCACCGTAACCCGAACACAGCACTACAATGGAGAACGTCAATCCAGCACTGGGAGAGCTACGCGGGAACGGACGTCACGCTCGGTTCAATCAACCCTGATATGATGAGGGGATTCAAAACCTTTCTCGAAAATAAAGTCTCCGCGCACTCGGCAAGTTCCTACTATATGAAGATAAAGGCATGCCTGAACAGGGCCGTCATGGAGGACAAGATCGCAAAGAACCCAGCACTTGGTGTCAAGTTTGCCCGCATAGTGAGACCTGAGCCAGTCCACCTGGACCTTGATGAAATCCGCTTGCTGAGGCAGGGGTATATTCAGAACAGTTCGGTCCAGCGAGCCTTTTTGTTCTCTTGTTTTACAGGCCTGCGCTTCGGTGACATCACTGCACTCACCCAGGACGAGATCAGCGGCGACAGTCTAAAGATTCGCCAGCGCAAGACACAAGAACCCTTGACGATCCACCTCTCGGCAGAGGCTCGGAAGATTCTAGGCGAGCAGCTCAAACAAGCGAAGGGCGATCGGGTATTCCCCCTCCCCAGCGAGACGACAACGAATAATGCTTTGCGCGTCCTGGCGAAGCGGGCCGGGGTTAAGAAGCACATTCACTTTCATGTTGGGCGTCATACTTTTGCCTGCATGGCCCTGAACAGAGGCGTAGACTTGTACACTGTCTCGAAACTTCTTGGGCACAAATCGATATCTACAACTCAAATCTATGCTCAAGTCGTTGACCAGAAGAAGCGGGAAGCCGTTAACTTGCTTCCCAAGCTCTGATCGTGTACATTCGACGAACCATCAAGAGAAACACCTCGAGGCGTTTACGTGAACAAGCTTGACAGACTGATCCGAAAAACTCGGGCCGCCGTTCTGGACTTGCAAGGGCCTGAGGGGCCGCAGGAGCCAGAGGAGCCGCGGGAACAGCCGGAGGGGGGATCGGTACGCAGCAAGCTCGATGCGATCCTGGCGCTGTTAGAGCAGATGCAGAAAGAGGCGGAACGCCCGATGGGAACGAAACAGGCGGCGGAATTCCTCGGGCTCTCCGTCTCGTACATTCTCAAGCTAACGTCTCGGGGCGAGATTGCCCACACGAAATCGGCTGGAGGAAAACGAGTCTACTTCTCACGGGGGGAGCTCACTGCTTGGGCTCGGGCCCATCCTGTGAAAACCAGGGAGCAGATCAAGAAGGAGGTACAGAATGCCAACAGAAGATGAAGAACACGGACTCCCGGTGTCATCATCCGCCTCGATCAAAGGCGGCAAGGAAATAATCTGGTTTTATGATGCTGCACTCCTGCAGAATCAGCCATTGGTATCGAAGCCAGATCTAGTCGAGGGCCGGATGAAAACAGTCGGCCTTTATATGCTCTCGGGCGAGGAGGGCTGCGGCAAGAGTCTCTTTGCAATGAACCTGGCACTAAGTATATGTTGCGGTACTGACTTCTTGGGAAGAACAACAATCAAGGGGCGCGTGCTGTACATAGACAACGAGATAGATCAAGACGAATTTAATAGCCGCTTGAAGAAGATGAACAGAACATACGAGCCCGGCACATTTGTAGTTCTGTTTAATGCCCCAGTAATTGAGGAAGGTTATCTTGAAGAAAGGTTGATCGCCCTCAAGCCAGCACTCGTGATTGTGGATTCCTTCTACCTTGCCACGCTGGCAAAGGAAAATGACAATGACAGCATCAAAAAAGTCCTCTTTCAACTTAAGGATTTGACCTCAAAGCATAATTGTGCGATTCTATTCGTGACTCATTTTCACAAGGGTACTCGAGATAATATCCTTCACATGGACAATACGGCTGGCGCTGGAGTACAGAACAGAATAGTTGATGGGAGTTTCCTCCTCCGGCTTTCCGCCAAGAACGAAGCCCAGCGCATTTTCAAGTCTGGTAAGGTTCGCTCGTTCAGCTCTAAAGAGAAAACACCACACTTGCTGATCCTCAATGAGGATACCCTGTGGTTTGAGGACAAGGGAGAGGTTAATGAGGAGGAGCATGTTGCCCACCAGGGAGGGGGACATAGGACAGAGTCCTTTGACATTTTGAAAGTCTTTGAAGATAAAGGCAGGGACATGTTGGTCAGGAGTGAGGTTGTGGCAGCAGCAAAAGAGCTTAAATATGGGTCAGCCACGGCAGACAGGGCACTCCAGGATGCGGTCGACGCAGGCACCATCACAAAGTTAAGACAAGGAGTTTATCAACTGGTCAAAGCGGATGATGATAAGATGAATTTATCATCTGATAAAAGTTGATGATAAAATCATCATCATCACGGTCCTGACGGTACCTGAGGAGAGAGCGGCGGCTCGGCTTGGCTTGGCAGCCGCCTCGCCGCCAGAAGCAGTTGAACTTCTGCAGAAACTTCTGTGCGCCATGGGCTCACATACCAGAGGAGAAGGTGACCAGGCAAATTCGCATCGTACCCTTTCGCTTACAGGGTAACGACTTAGCGGCTTGACTATGCCCCTTGGATTTTGTAGCATCAGATGACGGCTCCCCTCACTGGGGAGCACAACCAATAGATTGCCCTGGGAGCATATCAGCATCCTGGGGGCTGGCCCTCCCTGACTGGGCTAATTCAAGGAGGGCTGATTTATGTCTATCCCGTTCAAAGCCAGCTTCACCAGTAGGCCATTGTCTGCTGTTGAGGCTGCAGCCTATCTTTACATTTCCAAATCCTATCTGTACCAACTCACTAGCAGGGGAGCAATCCCTTATTGGAAATCCAGGGGAGGGAAGCTCATTTCATTTGACCAGGTAGCTCTGGACACCTGGCTCAAGGGCCACAGAGTTGCATCAATTGAAGAACGGGAATAAGAGGCTTCCCACAGATAATTATTTGGCTAGGAGATGGAAATGTATAGTATAAAGTATCTCACAAGGCAACAGGAGATTTGCAGGCGCCAGGCATATCTGAGAGAGGTTCTGGTAGGAGGAGCAGCAAGATTCAGGGAGCTGCAACTTAAACCAAAGGGAGTCTCTATTTGGGCATACATCCAGCTTGCAAAACACGAAATTGCTATTCAACATGAAAACATCAGCAGGTTAGAGAATCTCATAACAGGAAAGGAGTAAGGCACCAGAGGGGGAGGGGCACAGGCTCCTCCCCCTAGTTGTATGCGAAATCATTCTCTACATCGGGTGGACGCCGCGGTAGGGTGACCGCATAGCTCCTCTTCCCATATTTTCAGGCATCATCAAATTTGAGAAAAACGCAATTCACCCTGGTCGGCGTTGAAGGATTTTACGAAACACACCCAATTTCCACCAAGGACACAGGACGAAAATCAGGTCGTGTGTTTTTGGCTTCATCAGAATTGAGAATCAGGGGCACCGGTCAACATGAAACTGACCATTTTTATTTGTCGTCACTCGTGTACTTATATATATAGGAGGCGGGAGGATCAGGAAAGGCTCCCCCTCCAGGAATTCACTGCGAAACCTTTTTCAGTTTCAGTTGTCTAAGTAAGTAGGAACCTACAGAACCCGCTCCACTACCCCAACCGAAGTACCGTTCCAAATCCCAAAGCAAGGCGCGCAGCATACTGATCCCTGTTGGATCAGTCCATAGTTTTAGGCCTCAATGATTTTATAGCTTCACCCCGATGGAATTTCTACGTCCTGCCAGGACTACGAAATTGAAATACAATTTCCGATTCCATCGGAACCGCGGCCCAACGTTCGATCCTACCTGGCAGGGGATTGAATCGAGGGCCGCTACTATTTTCCGTCCATTCTGTGTGGCAACCAGGTGGGCACGGCAACGACTTTCCCCGGGGTCGCTGTTGATAAGTTTCCGGGGGTCGAAAGGAAACACCCATGCAACAGGAGAAGAAGCGGGATGCAATGGCGCAGGCCATGCTTGAAGAATTTTGGCGCATCAGAAGGCTCACAACGGCGCGCAAAGCAATGCAAGCCGCCGTCCTTTGGTATATAGCCTATTGCCGCCGTGTCTATGGGAATAAAGACAAGGACGGACACCCAAAAGTAATCCACCCAGAGACAATTAAGCGCCACATCGTTGCAATGGAGCTGGACCTCAGTGCAGAACAGGCAGAGGCAATCTTACAAAGAATGAGGAGGAGCTATCTGATTACGTGGCACCAGTTCGCAGGAATCGATATCAATCCCGGCCGTAAACCATATAAATCAAAGAAGTTAATCGAAACTGGTGACCTTCACTCATCTTTACATCCTTTCATCCTTACATCTTCTCTTCCACTGAGCCCAGGATGGGAGCCCGCACAGCCGCTTGCCGTAACCGGCGCGGCTGGCGACCAGGAAGTGGGCAAAAAATGAAAACCATAATCACGGAACGCATTGATGGACTATGGCTTATTGAGAAACTTTACGGGGTCGCTTACAAGCGGGGCATTACGGCCAGAGAGCTTGAGGCGGTTATGCAGGAACGTTTCGGTACCTCCAATGCTCTTCGCATAAACACGATCCAGTTTTCAGAAGTGATGGAGTATGTCGCAAGACTCCCGAAGATTCCCATCGAGCAGAGGCCCAACAAGAACCTCTGCCGCTTCAACAAAGCAGCGGCGATCGCCGCAAAAGGAGAGCGGTCGTGACACAAATTCAGAAACGACGAAAATATAGTCGGGACTTTGCGCACAACATGGCCCCGCTACGTATAAAGGCATTTCGGAATAGGGCGATGGTCACTCGTCGCCTTGACAAACTCGGACAGGTGCGACAGTTCCGAGCGACTATCGAAGAGCGGGTGGAGGAGCTGCAGAGCGGAATGGCAAACGGTTGTAGGTTTTGCGGCAAGGAATTCTCGATGGATAACCTCCGCGACCTCACGCTGGATCATGATGTTCCCTTAGAAAAACTCGGCGAGGATTTGATCGACAACATCGTCTGCGCCTGCCGACGGTGCAACTCAAGGAAAGGCTCGAAAAAGACTGGCGCGGAATTCTTAACGCAACTGGAAATGGAGGCAGCCGCATGAGGGGAACGCGCGTTGAGATTCCTCCAGGCAACCCAGACAACCCGATTCTGTGCTGGAGCCGGCCGAAGATTGCCCGAGCAACTGCTCCAGCGGTCCAGGTCAAGTCGGGCTCTCCCTCGGTCCTGGAGGAGCGGATTGCAGAGCTGACCAGGAAACCAGAGTTGACAGCTGCAGATCGCCAGCGAGTGAAAATCCTTGAGGAGAAAATGAGGCGGAGAGATTTGAAACGGATTTCAAAGGGGGAAACGATATGAAAAAGAACGAGGAGGAGAGGGAAGCGAAACGGGAGGAGAGACGCCAGGCCGCGGAGCGCCGGATTCACGCAGCCAGCGCCAGGAAGCACATCGAATATCTCGAAGCACAGCGGGGACGCAAGGCCGTGCAGGTTGTCAAAACAGCGGTGGGCGTCGAGCCGATACCATACCCGCGAATGAAAATCAGGAGGGGCACATGATGAAGATACGAAAGGAAGCACAAACACCGAAGGCCGATCCGTATGCATCGCAGCGGATGGACTGCCACCGGTTACTGATGCACATTTTCAACTTCCGCCCCGAGGCTGCGCCACTTGTAGACGCTGCTATCGGAGAGGTTGTCTTCGGACCCAAGGGGCAACGATCCAAGCTCGCCGAGGCTTACCGTTGGGTGCTTCGACTCACCAGAAAACGAGACGACCTCAAGGAATTTTACAACCCCTCTCACCGGGTGCTCTGAAACACCTCCCAGGAGGGGCGGGATCATTCCAATCTTGGGCCCAGGAGCCTGCTGGAAGGTTCGAGAACGTCCCAGGGTAGTCAGTAGATTCGCAGAGGTAGGTAGTACATCACGCGGAAGGCAGGGAAACATTGAAAAAGTCCAGCAAAACAGGGAAAAAGGTAGAGGAGCGGGGAGCGAAGTCTTCGTCCCTGGCTCCAGCGCCCCCCTTACCCCCTCCCGCCGCTGAAAACCCCGTTCCGGCCGCGAGCCCGAACATCATCCTGGTTTCCGCGAAGCAGCTTGCGCAACTATTCCGGGTGGGAGAGCGGACAATTTCGGAGTGGCTCGCCTCTGGACGCGTTCAGAAAGTCGCCAACGGGAAATTCATCCTGCAGACTGCCCTGGACTATCACACCGAGCTGCACGCCATGGATCTGACTGTCTTCAAGTCCGCGCAGGCAGACAAAGCGCTGATGGAAATCAAACAGATCGAGGCGACGATTGAGCTCAAGCGGGAAATGGCCGCTGAGAGCCGGGGTCGCAGGATCGCTGGGTTGACGGCGGATGGAGACGCACAGGCGACTCTCCTCCTCAAGCTCCTCGGGACCGCAGCGGAAAGAATGCGGGACGAGCTGGCAGTCACTCTCCGCGGGAACATTCTCCGGCTCGTTGTCGGCATCCTCTCCGGACGCCCTTCCATCGAGGCAGTAGCGGAGCTGGACAAGGAATCGTTTGAGACTGCGACCTCCTTTACAAACTGGTTCTTCGCGTACACCCTTGGGGCCGAGCTCGATCCGACTGCCTCTGATTTATTTGCAGAGGTAACAGGGATGCAGACGAAGGCAGACACCGAGGAGAGCCCGACCAATCTGCACTACACGACCAACGGAATTAACTGGGATCACATGCGGATTCCCCCGGCATCATTCTACCGCTACCAACTTCTGACTCCAGAGGAACAGGCAGCCAGGCGTGCAGAGGATGGGAAAGCTCACTACTGGAGGTTGGAGAAAGTCGAAGGGCCGAAGCTCCCGACGAATATGCTGGACCTGTTGCGAAGATACTCAGCCAAGATTAAATCGGAGGCAACGTGATGACAGACTTTATCGAATTCGTCGGGCCGACCGATCCAACGGACGCGAGGCTCGAGCACAGTCACAAGCTCCACCAGTTTGAAATCGGATATAGCGGTGCCTTTGTCTTCGTGCATAAGTGCCGGAGAGCGGGCGGGAAAATCGCTGTAATCGATCCCAAGAGCGAGGCGGCTCACAGGCTGATGCAAATGAGGCTCGGGAAGGCAATACGATTCCGCGAGACAGAAAGAATCTGATTCACCTCTGGATAGTCCAGGGCGCGGCACTACACTACACGTCAAAGGAGACACCATGCAACCAGTCAAGGTTCGTCCCAACAAAGCATTCAACAGCGGTCAGCCCATTCCGAAGCCGGTGAAGCTCGCCGAAGCATTCCCTTCAGGAAAAGACTTTAGCGACGCTATCAAAGCAATCGTCAAGGAGCGGGACAATGCTCATTCGTTTGCCAGTGGGGTCAACACCCCTGGGCTCACTGATGAAGCCAGGGCAGGAGCTATCCACAACGCCCATGTCGCAGCCACGAATGCAGCCCGGAAGAAACTCGCAGAGTATGGGACGCAGATCAAGTCCGAGCTGTCGAAGAACATAGAGCACATCAACAAGCTCAGATATCCGGAAGCGTCGGGCGGACAAGAGGGCCGATTGCTATCGGCCATAGAGACACAAAACGCCAACACGATGATCTACCCGGGAGACTTCCCGACCGCCGAAATACGTCAGGCAGTTGCTGAACGTAGAATGTCCCTGGCGGCTGGACTTGTTCAGCGAGGCAGAGCAACGAGGCTTGATGCGAGCGGTGCTACCATCGAGCAGGCACTTCGCTCTAACACCGAGCAGCAAGAATTCGAGAAGGCAGTCAGCGCATACGAGGAAGCCACGGGAATTGCTCCCATCCTCCAGGTGAATTCCTCGCTCGAAAAGGCCGCGCAAATCGTCGGCAGCGCAGATACCTACCTCAAGCAAGAGGGTGTGGACAAGGGCGCAGCGCTTATCGCTTTTGGAATTGCAGCGCAAGATTAACCTCTGCTCCCAAGCAAGAGGAACCCCGAGGCGGAGCGGCGCGGCTCCTATCCCGGGGGATTGATTCACAAAATACTTTGTCGGGGGGATCGGGGAACAGCGTATGCTCATGCGCTCCTCCGCCCCGTGAACCCCGGCAAGGTTTGAAACTCACGCAGTAGGTTGTTCACTTAATAAGATGGAGGTTCCACAATGTCACAGTACAGCAAACCGTTTCGCGTTGAAGTCTCAGGCGGCTATGTTCAGCCTGGAGAGCATTACGTTTGCGGTGTCCTGTTCGTCGATTCTTTGAGCGCGGGATGCCCGGACGCTCGGACCCTTGCCCAGATGGATGGGATCGGCGTTCCATATACACGAATCCCCTGGCATGATCCGGACGATGTTGAGAAGATCGGGGCACTTGAAGTCGAGGTCCAGGAGTTGAAAAACCAGATGCAGACCGCAGAGAACAAGCGGGGAGGAAAAAGATGAATTTCTACGCAGCAGCGAAAGGGGACCGAGACAATGCACCGAAGCCGGAGCGGGTCACGCTTGCACAGCTCGTCAAGCTGGCAATCATTGCATTTGTCTTCACAAGATAGCAGACCGGCCCCGAAACGGTGTGCATTCCTCTCGGCAGATTTCTCCCTGAGGTAGTAGGCTATCTACCGCTGACGGTGTGAAAACGGAAGGGCCCCACATTGGAAATTCAACTCGACTTGTAGTAGAGTCCGCCCAAGGCTCTCAAATAATCGTGATTTTGAGGGCGTTTTCGCTGTCACATTGACAAGAACGAAGAAATTCTATACATTTGAAAGACGCCCAACGTCGATACTCTTGGATGGTCACCCACACGCATAGGTTTCCCGGTTACCTCTGGATTCGCAAGGCGACTATTTTCCGTCGCCCATTGGTGACGTGGCTCATGGGATTCATAAGCCTGAATGCAGTAACTTCAAATGTAATCGGGTTCTTTCTGTTTTGCATTTACAGATAGTTCTTTATCCAACAATTGGCAATTGCGTTAGTTAATGTCAAAAACGTCTCGTAGGGAAGCTATTTTGGCCTTGGAGAAGAAGCGACAATCCAAGGTCATCGTATATTTCTTAGGTGATCGCCAGCCGATCCAGATCTTTGGCACTAAGGTGGCCAATGATGTTGTTCCATACTTTGAAAGGATTTTGGCTCAGCAAGGAAAAACGGACAAGATCTCTCTCTTTCTGTATGGAAGAGGGGGCGACATGGACGCACCTTGGCCGATCGTCAGCATCATCAGGGAGTTTTGCGACGAGTTCGAGGTGATAATCCCACGAAGGGCTTTGAGTGCAGCTACACTCCTGTCGTTGGGCGCCAACAGAATCATCATGACTCCGTTCGCCACAATCAGCCCAATTGACCCGGAGGGCAATTTCCCTCAGTCTGATGGCAAGGTGCTGCAGATCCCGACGGAGGATATTTTTAGTTTCATCGAGTTTTCGAAGAGCAAGATTGGCCTGAGGTCAGAGAATTCCAAGGCCGAAATATTGAAAGCTCTGCTTAAGTACGAACCGAAGGAATTGGGGAATATCTTTAGGGCCTATAATTATATAAGACAGTTGGCAAAGGGGATGCTATCGCTCCACCTCGATGCCGTGAAAAACAAGAAGAGAATTGACGATATCGTGGAGAACCTAACTGAAAAGGCATATCAACACAATCACCTTGTTGGCCGAAAAGAGGCAAAGTATAAAGTCGGGCTGGGAGAAATCATTGAGTTTGCCGAAGACCCGGACCCTGCAGATCTGGTTCTGATTGAGAACTTATTTGCTGCGATCGAGGGAGACACTTTGGTAAATGTCCCTCTAAACGTCGAGGAAGCGCTGCAACAGTCGGCGGGACAGCCGGCTGTTATTGACTGCATCCGCGCGCTTGTCCAAGCTGATCAGTTGAATGTCGAGGGGAAATCAACAGTAGTGATTGCACCCAATGGTCAAGTAAAAGCAGGTTTTTATTGGACAGAAGTATAGGAGGATGAACCATGCAGAATGTAGGCCTAAAGCTTGTTCCAGCTCCGAACATGCTAACAGTTTTGTTGAGCCCGTTATCAATCGGGACAACCGGAGATAGTTTTGGTTTGGGGCAATACTCGGCTGCGAACCATGACACCATAAGGCTAATAGTGAGGGCCGAGGACCCGCTCGTTGATGATCAGGCCGTTATTGACTATCCCGAAATCAAACGTGACAGTCGGGTTATGCAAGAACTAAAGAGAACGCCGGCGTGACTGTTGATCATCTATGATCCATCGCCGAACCCCTTGGTTCTGAGTCAGGGGGATATCATTAGGAATTTTATCTTCCCTGATCCCCCTGACGATGTGTTCTTAGTAAGAAAACCACCTCCCGCGAGCACCGCACCCGAAGAACACCCCGTCGGAGATCCAGCAACTACTAGAAGTATCATTAGACAGGGGACCGTAACGGATGCCTTTGCTGACGGGAAAGAGGCTATCGTTGTCGATGCCATCTTGACAAATGTTGCGGTGATCTCACAGTCTTGCGATATCGACAGAAAAGCCTTCCTTGCCGTTGCGACCGTTATACCGATCATAAGCATCGCGAACAGAGATAAGGAAGATTCTGTGCGCGCAAGTAAGATGGGGGGTACATATTGGCTTCCAGAACAACCAGGTATACTTCTTGAATCTTACATCGACCTCTCGTTAATTTTTTCTGTGAGGCGGGAGAATTTGGTGGCAAGAATCGGAGATCGAATCCTCGGCCTCAGCATTCTGGCGCGGCAAAAACTTCAATGGACAATCGTAAATCACTTTGGCAGACCGGCAGACGAATAGCCCGTACTGTCCTCTCCTTTTGAGAGCAAAAGCCCCGAGAGATCGGGGCTCTTGTTTTCTAGT
>PMJR01000077.1 GCA_003158475.1 Ignavibacteriota bacterium
CAGGTACGGCTCGTGTTCGTCGAGCGCAAGCGTGTGCGTGATCTGGTGAAGCCGCTTTCGGACATCCGCTTCCGGAACCTCCGCACCGACCTTGAGCAGGTTCCTCATCAGCGTCGTCCAGAGGTAGTACGGCGTGTTCACCTCAAAGCTGGAACAGGAGCCCTCGTATGCCGCGATCCCCGATTTGTAGGCGAGCTTGATCAGCTCTCCCTTCAGGCGGGATTTGCCGACGCCCGCTTCCCCCTGTATACACAGTGTCACCTGATTCTTGTCGAGCACCGACTCCAGCGCCCGCTTGACCGCGGCGATCTCCTTTTCCCGCCCGACGAACTCGTTCCTGCCTATTTCCCCTTCTTTTCCCTCGCCATCCGCTTTGAGCGATTTGAGCTTGAAGACGGGGACGGGGGAGGCCTTCCCCTTGAGCGTCATGCGGAAGGGGCCTTCCGAGACAGCGAAGTTCGCGATGAGCTTCTGCGTTTCCCCTGTCAGGTAGACCTCCCCGCTCGGGGCAAGCTCGACGAGCCTCGCCGCGAGGTTGACGGTGTCGCCGATGACCGAGTAGTTCATCCGGAGGTCGCTCCCCACATTTCCGGCGATCACCATCCCGGAGTGAAGGCCGACGTGGAGACCGAGCCGCTCCGGAAGCTGGATCGCGGTCTGGTTGTTGAACCGCTCGATATCCGCGAGCAGGTCAAGCGCGCAGCGTGCGGCACGCTCCGGGTCGTTCTCGTGGGCAAGGGGCGCACCAAATATCGCCATGATCCCGTCGCCGATAAACTTGTCGATGGTCCCTTCGTACTTGAGTATCGTGGAGATCAAGCCGCGGAAAACGTCGTTGAGAATCGTCGAGACCAGCTCCACGTCCATCTTCTCGGAGAGGGCGGTGAAGCCGACAACGTCGGCGAACAGGACAGTGACAAGACGCCGCTCGCTTTCAATCTGTTTCCCGGCGTTGAGTATTTTCCGGGCGAGTTCGGGGGGGATGTAGTTCTTGATGAGGGCAAATCCGTCCACGATGGGACGCGGGGCGATTGAATCCGAGAGCGAGGCGCCGCAATTGAGACAGTACCTCGACCCCTCCGGAACCTCGGCTGAACAGACTCTACAGTTCATGGGAATCTCATTGTCGGTGACAATATATTGCCGATGGAAGTTAGAAGCAAGCATCCCCCCTTCGTCGGGGGGGGAAACGGGCTCCGGGAGAACAGCGGCGGGATGAACGTCGGCAGAGAAGGTGTCAGCGGGTTATCCCGCCTGAAATCGGCGGGACTGTTAGCTGAAGCTCTTGATCGCCTCGCCTCGCGTGTCGTACACGTCGAATACGAGCGTTAACTTTGTGATAACAAATATGTTCGTGATGTTCTTGTTCATTCCACACAGCTTGATTTGCCACCCCTTCCTCGCATAGCCCGCCTGCGCCGCCACCAGCACGCCGATCCCGGTGCTGTTGATATAGGTGACACTCCCAAGGTCGATGAGCAACTTGCTGTATTCGCGATCGAGATAACCCGCAACCGCCTGCCGCAGCTCAACAGTCTCGTCGCCGCCCACGAGGGACCCCCTCGCCTCGATGAGACCTATGCCGTTGTCGAGTGTGCTGGTCTTGATCCCCATGGCAGTTCCTGCGCTGTGTGAGTTTTGCTGCAAAGTACAATGAATCCGGCCGATTGTCAAGGAATCCGGACGGTCACAATTTCGTAACTTGAATTTCAGGCGGATCTTTCCTATTGAGAGTGATCTGTTTCATTGCAGGGATCCATGCCGGCTGACGCGACCGAAATACCTGAAGTTCAGGGGGATGGGAAGAGGGAAGGCGCCGAAGAGACCCGCGGCGTCCCCTCCAAAAGGACGGAGACCGGGACCAGACGTCCCCGCGTGAACCGTCTCAGGCGAAAGAAAACCATGAACGGCTCGGCGGACATCGGAACGAGACCGGCGCCGGCCCTGCTTGACCCGACCCTCTTCATCAACCGTGAACTGAGCTGGCTCGAGTTCAACGAACGAGTACTGGAAGAAGCGCGCGACAGGAGGCACCCGCTCCTGGAACGCGTGAAATTCCTGTCAATCGTGAGCTCCAACCTCGACGAGTTCTTCATGATCCGTGTCGCTGCAATCAGGGAACAGGTTCTCGCCGGTGTTTCGGAACCCTCGCCGGACGGGAGGACTCCCCTCCAGCAGCTGGTGGCGATACACGACCGGACAGAGCGGATGATCAGTGACATGGCGGCGTGTTTCTGGGACGACATACTCCCGGCTCTTGCGGCGGGAGGGATCAAACTCCTGACGATGCCGGACCTGACGCCGGAGGAGCGCTCTTCGCTGGCCGACCTCTTTGCGCGGGAGATCTATCCCGTCCTGACACCGCTGGCGTTCGACCCCGGACACCCTTTCCCCTATATCTCCAACCTGAGCCTGAGCCTGGCCGTGGCTGTCCGCACGCCGGAAGGAGTCGAGCGTTTTGCGCGCGTAAAGGTCCCCGATGTCCTTTCGAGGCTCGTCGAGATCCCCGGAGGCAACGGTACGACATTCAGGTTCGTCTGGCTGGAAGATCTGATTTCGGCCAACCTGGGCATGCTCTTCCCCGGCATGGAAGTGATCGAGTCGTACGCCTTCCGTGTGACGCGGAACGCGGACATCGAGATCCAGGAGGATGAAGCGGAAGACCTGATCCGTTCGATCGAAGAATCGATCCGCCAGCGGAGGTTCGGTTCCGTCGTCCGCGTCGGTGTGCAGAACACGATGCCGGACCGTATCAAGGACATACTCGTCGAGAATCTCGAAGTCACCCCCCACGAAGTGTACCGGCTCCGCCCCCCGCTCGGGTTGAGTCATCTGGCCGTCTTGATGAAGGTCCCCCGCCCGGACCTGAAGGATCCCCCCCTCCACCCGGCTACTCCGATCGGAGACGATGAGAACGACGACCTGTATGCCGCCATCCGCCGCAGTGACATCATCCTGCATCATCCCTACGACTCGTTCGCTCCCGTCGTCCAGTTCATCCGCTCGGCGGCCAGGGACCCGAATGTCCTTGCGATCAAGCAGACACTTTACAGGATCGGAAAGGAATCCCCCCTTGTCCCTCTGTTCATCGAGGCGGCGGAAAACGGGAAGCAGGTGGCGGTGCTTGTGGAGCTGAAGGCGCGGTTCGATGAAGAGAACAACATCGGCTGGGCGAAGCAGCTTGAGCGGGCGGGGATCCATGTCGTCTACGGGCTCGTCGGGTTGAAGACGCACGCGAAGATGGCGCTTGTCGTCAGGCGGGAGCAGGACGGGATCCGCAGGTACGTCCACCTCGGCACGGGGAACTACAACCCGGTCACCGCGAAAATTTACACGGACATCAGCCTGTTCACCTGCCGGGACGACATCACCGCCGATGCGGTGGAGGTGTTCAACTTCCTCACCGGTTACTCCAACAGGGACACGTACCGGAAGCTGGCGGTCGCGCCGGTGAACCTCCGGGAACGGCTCACCGCACTGATCGACAGGGAGATTTCCCATGCGAAAGCGGGGGCGCCTGCGCAGCTCATATTCAAGATGAACTCGCTCACAGACACCAAGATGATCGAAAAACTCTACGAGGCGTCCCGCGCCGGGGTGAGCATCGATTTGATCGTCCGGGGAATCTGCTGCCTGCGGCCGGGGAAGAAAGGGGTCAGCGAGAACATCCGGGTCATCAGCATCGTCGGACGGTTCCTCGAGCACAGCCGCGTCTTCTACTTCGCAAACGGAGGGGAGCCCGAGGTCCATCTCGGGAGTGCGGACCTCATGGGGCGGAACCTGGACCACAGGGTCGAGCTCGTCTTCCCCGTGGAGGACCGCCGCCTGACGGCACTCATTATGAAAGAGGTCCTCGTCACCGCACTTGCCGACCGGAGCCGGGCGCGGGTGCTGGGGGAGGACGGCGGCTACACAAGGCCCGAGCCGACCATACCGGAAAGACCGGACAGCCAGCAGACCATACTCCATTCACGCGTCCGTATCCCCTCCCAGAAGCCTCCCGTGCCGCGGGAGGCGCCCGCGCAGGGTTAACCTGCACTTTCCTGCAGCGTCACCATCCTGCGTGCACCCATCCACAAAAAAACCGCCCCCGGTTTCCCGGAGGCGGTCCTGGTGATGCCTTCCATCCATTCAGAAGAAGTACTTGATGCCGAACTGGAAGCTGTAGACGTCAGCCAGGTTCGCATTGTATTCGTACGAGTGGCTCATAGGGCTTCCGTTGACGACGCGCATCTTGTACTGGGGCTGGCCAAGCGCGTTGGCGACGCCCCCCTCTGCGGCCGTCGGGACGATCAGCGGCTGCAGGTTCACAAAGTGGCTCCCCTGTCCGATCTTCCTGTCAAAGAGGTTGCCGATGTTCAGGATGTCGAGCCTCAGTTCGATGGTCTGCGGCTTCTCCATGGTCTCCCATTTGATCGCCTGGATGATGCTCATGTCGAGGCGCGACACCATCGGCAGGAACGCCCCATTGCGTTCGGCGTACTGGCCGCGGTGTTTGCTGAGGTAGGGATCCTGGTTGATGTAGGCATCCCAGGCAGCCGCCTGCTGGGCGGGGGTGAGGGTGACTCCGGACTGAGTATTCTGAACGAAGTTCGTCTCAGACGCATTGCGGGGGATGTAGATGAGGTCGTTGCTGGAGTTGCCGTCTCCGTTCATATCGCCGGAGACCGTGTAGCTGCCGTTGCCGAAGGTGTACGAATCCCAGAAGAGCGAGAGCGTGGTTCCTCCGTTCGATGTGTACGACACCGAGGCGAAGACACGGCTGCCAGGCGACGTCTGGCTGTATCCGACCGGAGCATTGTTCCCGTTCCCGGGGACCTGGTTGGCGCTCCACGATCCGAACGCGATCGAGCCCGGATCGACGGTGTTCTTCGCCACCGCATAGTTATAGCCGACCTTGCCATAGACGCCCTGTAAGAGCGGACGCTCGATCGATGCGGCGAAGCTGTAGTTGTACCCCGTGTTCTCGTTCTTGATCACGGTCGCATCCTGCACGTTCGCGTTGATCCTGTTCGACACCGTCCAGCGAGCCCGGTTGTCAGGACCGTTGAACGAGGTATTCGGCGCCGACTGGTTCGCGTTGATGTAATACTCTCCGTTGATCTCGCGCCCGTAAATGAATTCAGCGGTGCCGGTAAAGCCGAAGGGAAGCTGCTGGTCAACCGCGATGTCCGAACGCCACNNCTGCGGGAACCTGTAGTTCGGATCCGTCAGCGCCAGTTCATACGTCGAAGCCGGCGCGCCGGTCACGTTCGCCGGCTTGTAAGCGTCGGGGTTCGGGTTAAAGTGGTAACTCTTGAGGGCAGTCGTGTCGGTCACCTGGAGGAATCCCGTGAGCACACCCGTGTTGCCGATCTGATTCGAGATCCAGACATACGCCGGCTTGCCGGTGAAGATTCCGGTTCCGCCGCGCACCTGGGTGGTACGATCGCCGAAGACATCATAGTTGAATCCCAGCCGCGGCGAGAAGAGAGCCTTTGCGTCGGGCAGCTTTGCCGAATTGTACTTGACGGCGTTGCCGTTCTCATCCATGAACGTCAGGCCGTCGGCGTTGGGGTTGTCGAACCCGGTCGCCCCGAAGCTGGGGACATCGAGCCGGAGACCGAGGGTCAGCTTCAGGTCCTTGCTCACCTGATACTCATCCTGTCCATAGACGCTCCAGTAGTACACATCAAGCGGCTGGAGCGGCTTGACCTGTCCCGGGATGTTATTGTACCGCACCTGGAACTCGCGCGGGGCAACGGGGGACGCCGTATGGTTGAGATAGGCGTTCGCATCCGTGTAGAAATCCGCAAGCGAGTTGTAGACGTACGCGCTCTGTTTGCCGGGAAAAAAGACGTTTTCCGAGTGGTACTTCTCACCCGCGACGCCGAATGTCAGCACGTGGCCAATGCCGAGATCCCATGTGAAGTTATCCTGCACCTGCCAGCTGGAATAGCGGAGTTCGTTGTTCGGGGTGAAGGGTTCCGAACCGAACGACGTGTAGACCGCGCCGGCGTTCAGGATGTCGACGAACGGGAAGAGCTGTCCCACGTCGCCGCGGCTCTCATCGCTGTAGCTGTAGCCGACGATGAGGTTGTTGTACATGGCGCTGGAAAAGATCGAGTTCCATTCGCCGACGAACGAGTAGTCGTTCTCGTTGATCGTGTAATTCGATCCGGAGTAGTTCAGACCGAAATTGTTGCTGCGGCGGGTGCCGAAACCGAGTGAATTCGAATTCGAAAGGAGGACGTCGGTCTTCGAATCCAGACGATTATAGCGGACCGAGAGCTTGTTGCTCTCGTCAAGGTTGAAGTCGAGCTTGGCCAGGTACCGTTTTCCGGGCGTGTTAAAATTATACCCCTGGTACGGTCCGGGGTTGTATCCGAACTTCGAGGTAAGGAACGACGACAGCGCATCAAGATCGCTCGCGAGAACTCTCGTCGTGTTGCCGACTGCCGTTTGACCTCCGGTATTCGCGGTGAACGTCGTTCCCGGCTGCGTGGTCTTGTCCCCCTCATAGTTGACGAAGAAGAAGAGCCTGTCTTTGATGATCGGTCCGCCGAGACTGAACGTGAACTTGTTGTAGTCGAACGTCCCCGGATTGTACGCATTATCGTACGCGCGCGTCCCCACCATATCCTGGTTGCGCTTGCCGTACATCAGGGTTCCGGAGAAGTTGTTCGTGCCGCTCTTCGTGACGGCGTTCATCGCCGCACCGACGAAGTTGCCCTGACGCACGTCGAACGGTGCGATGTTCACCTGCACCTGCTCGATGGCATCCAGTGAGATCGGCGCAACCCCTGTGCGTTCTCCCACCTGGCCCTGAAGGCCGAACGAATTGTTGAAGTATGCGCCGTCGACCGTCGTATTGTTATACCGGCTGTCCTGGCCGATGTACGAGTCGCCGCCGTAGCTGGTATTGGCGCGCGATTCGGGCGTCAGGCGAACGAAGTCCTGGAACTTGCCGGAAATCGTCGGCAGGAGGGCAAATGTCGCCTTGTCGATGTTTGTCGCGGCGCCCGTCCGTGAAGAATTCAAGACCGACTGCCGTTCGCCCGTGACGACCAGCTCGGCGGTCTGAATGGTCTCCTCGGTCAGCACGAAATTCACATCCGTCGTCTGGGACACAATCGTATAGACATTCTCCCGCGAGGCCTTCTTGTGTCCGACGAGAGTCACGGTGACAGTGTACGGACCGCCGACGCGGACGTTGGGGATCACGAAGCGTCCGTTCTCACGCGTGCTGGTGCCGTAGGTCGTCCCGCTTGACACGTGCAATGCAACGACCGTTGCCCCCGGCAACGCTTCGCCGGTGGTACTCGCGACCAAGCCGCCGACGGCGCCGGTCGTGATTCCCTGCGCAAGCAGCGAAGATGTTCCTGCGACAAATAGTGCGATTGCTGCCGCTACCCACCATCTGGTAAAGGTCAGTTTCATCTATGCCTCCCGCGAATGAGTGTTCTTGATTGGTGGATGGTCGCAAATTCGCCCAAGCGAACATCCAGGAATGGTACAATACGTAAGTTGAGAACGAAGATACGATGTGGAACAGATGTGAAAAAATCCCCGGGAAGTGCGGTGCAGAATATGCCGGCCGCAATCGGGTTGTGTACTCACTGGACAAGCGGTGGATGAACATACACAGGGGAGTTCTAAAATGCAAGCGGACAATGTTACGGTTACGTTACGGTTACGATTTCGTTACGGCGCAAAAAAAACTTCCACGACGCGTGTTCCCTCCTCCGGATGTCGCACACGGCGGGGACGTTGCTTTTCAAACGGAAAATCCTGACTTTACATTCAGAGTGGATCAGAGATCTCTACGCCGCCCCAGTTCCTTTCAGACACCCTTCCTTACACGAGGTCACCATGCACAAAAAACTGTTTATACCCGGCCCGACCGAAGTCGCCCCCGAAGTTCTTGCAAAGATGGCCACACCGATGATCGGGCATCGCTCGAAGGATGCGTCGAACCTTCAGCGCGAGATCAGCGAAAAACTGCGCAAGGTCATGTACACACAGAACCCGATCGTGCTTTCCACAAGCTCCGGATCGGGCCTGATGGAAGGATCGATCCGGTCATTCACCGCGAAACGCGCAATCGTCTTTTCGGTCGGCGCATTCGGCAACCGCTGGTACAAAATGGCAGAGGCAAACAATGTCCCCGCCGACAAGCACGAAGCGGAGTGGGGCCATCCGACCACGGCGGAGGTCGTCGAGAAGTATCTTTCGACCGGGAAGTACGATGTCATGACCGTCACGCACAATGAAACGAGCACCGGCGTCATGAACCCGGTGGAAGAAATCGCGGAAGTCAAGAAGAAATACCCCGACGTCATCTGGCTTCTGGACACGGTGAGCTCCATGGCGGGGACGAAGATCGATGTGGACGCGCTGGGTGTGGACGTCTGCATCTGCTCCACGCAGAAGGCTCTCGCGCTCCCCCCCGGCATGGCGATTGCATCGGTCAGCAAGCGCGCGCTCGAACACGGGAAGCTGGTGAAGTACCGCGGCTGGTACCTGGACCTGCTCGAGCTCTATAAATACGTCGAGACGAAGGACTACCAGTACTCCGCTACCCCCTCCCTGTCACACATGTTCGCGATGAACTTCCAGCTCGACCGGATTCTGGCCGAGGGGCTCGAAAAACGGTATGCCCGGCACAAGGAGATGGCGGAGTACACGCGGGCCTGGGCAAAGAAAAACTTCGCCCTTTATCCGGAGGAAAAGCACGCCTCTGTCACGCTGACAACGATAACCAACACGACCGCCTTCTCCGTGAAGGCGCTGAACGATGCCCTGGGAAAGCAGTGGATGCAGATTTCCAACGGGTACGGCGACCTGAAAGAGAAGACGTTTCGCATCGCCCATATGGGCGAGCTTACTCTCTCAGACGTCAAAGAAGTGACCGCGGCAATCGACAAGATTCTCCCGACATTGAAATAGGCAGGGATGCTGCATGGCAACCATACGTCCGTTCAAGGGCTTCCGGCCGAAGCGGGAGTACGCCGCGCGCGTCGCCGCCAAACCGTATGATGTCCTGAACTCGGAGGAGGCAAGGGCTGAAGCGGCGGGGAATCCGGTCTCATTCCTCCACGTCGGGAAACCTGAAATCGACCTGCCGGGCGATGTCCGCATCGACGATGAGCGGGTGTATCAGAAGGGGAAGGAAAACCTCCGGAAACTCATCGCCGACGGCATACTGAAAGAAGACCCGACGCCCTGCCTGTATCTCTATTCCCAGACAATGGGGGACCACACGCAGTACGGGATCATGGGCTGCGCGTCCGTCCGGGAGTACCTGGATAACACGATCAAGAAGCACGAGCTGACAAGGAAGGAGAAGGAAGATGACCGGACGAAACACGTCAAGATCACCAATGCGCATACCGGTCCGGTTTTCCTGACCTATCGCGCGAGCCCGGCGATCGACACGGTCGTTGAGGGGATCCGCCGGAGGGAGCCGGAGTACGACTTCATCCTCCCGGACGGCGTGCGCCACAGGCTCTGGGTGATCGACGATGCGAATGTCATCAGCTCCCTTGTCGGGGATTTCAGCCGCATCACCTCCCTGTACGTCGCCGACGGCCACCACCGGTCCGCGGCCGCCGCCCGCGTCGGGGATGAACTCGCGAAGGGGAACCCCCTGCACCGGGGAGATGAGGAATACAACTTCTTCCTCGCCGTCCTGTTCCCTCACAATCAGCTCCGAATCATGGACTACAACAGGATTGTGAAGGACCTCAATGGCCTCGACCTCGGAGAGTTTCTCGCCAGGATCGGGAAGACATTTGACGTGACGGGTGGTCCCCATCCCGCATGGCCGTCGCGGAAGGGAGAGTTCGGGATGTATGTCAAGGACACATGGTACACTCTCCGCGCTCCGGGAGACCTGCTTGCCGACCCCGATCCGGTGGAGCGGCTCGACGTGTCCATTCTCCAGAAGGAGATCCTTGGACCCATACTCGGGATCGACGATCCGCGGACGAGCAAGAGGATTGATTTCGTCGGGGGGATACGGGGCCTGCAGGAACTGGAACGGCGGGTAAATTCCGGGGAGATGGCGGTTGCGTTTGCCCTCTTTCCGACGTCCATCGAGGAGCTCCTCTCGATCGCGGACGCCGGGAAAATCATGCCGCCGAAGTCAACGTGGTTCGAGCCGAAACTACGGGACGGGGTGGTTGTGCATTTCCTCAGCTAGAGCTCCTTGATCAACTTTACGACCTTCCAGACGAAGTTGATGTCCTTCTTCTTCACGGTCACAGGCTCAAACTCGGGATTGAGCGGTATGAGGTGAATGTAATTCCCCTCGAACTTGACCTTCTTCAGCGTGTCCTCTTCATTGACCCGCACGACGCAGATATCGCCGCTGTGTGCCTCTGACTGAGGGCTGACCACCACGATGTCCCCGTCTTCGATCCGCGGGGCCATGCTGTTCCCCTTCACCTTCAGCGCAAACGCCCCGGGGTCTTTCACGTCGTCCACGGTGACGTAGTGATCGACGTAGTCCGGGTGGAACATCGTCGCGACTTTCCCCGCGGGTACGGAGGAGACGAGCGGGAGCTCCGCCAGGTGCATCTTCCGTTTCGGGGAGGCGGGCAGGGGATAGACGTTTTCCGGACGCCTCACTCCCGCGTACATCTCCCCCTCCCCCGTCAGGAGCCACGTCGGCTGGACATTCGTCACCTTCGCAATCTTCGTAATGGCGATTCCGTCGGGGACCTGCTCCCCTTTCTCCCAACGCTGCAGCGTCCGCGTCACCACACCGGTCTTTACCGCAAGCGCGTACTGGTCCATATCCTTGCTCTCCCGGGCTGTCCGGAGCCGTTCTCCGATCGTCGATTTCATAGCACCCCACCGGCAATAATGACAATAATGTCTGTTGAAGACTTGACAAGACGACATTTATGTCGTATCTTGGCTGGAGCAATGTAGTGAATTCCCGCGGTTCTGTCAAGTCATTTCCGGAGGTCACATGCTGAGCGAGAAGGCGGTGTATCGCGTCGGTTTGGGGGGATGGGAGCACGAAGTCTTTGATTCCTGCTTTTACCCGCGGGAGGGAGCCTCATCCCCGGACAAGCTGAACTTCTTCGCACAGCACTTCCAGGCGGCCGAAGTCCGCTCAACATTCTGGGATGACACGCTCACAGCGATGGACGCGCAGGAATGGATCAAGGCGCTTCATGATGCCCCGGGATTTCTCCTGAACGTCAAGCTCCACTCGACATTTACACACGGGAAGTCTCTACGTCCTGACCGGACACGAACCGTACGGCAGATTCTCCAGGAACTGGCCAGGCACAACCGGCTCGGGTCCCTCCTCGTCCAGTTCCCGTATTCGTTCACGAACACGGGGGGAAACCGCCATCATATCGTGAGGCTCGCGGAGATGTTCGCCGGGTTCCCCCTCCACGTGGAGTTCCGCCACCAATCGTGGAACCAGGAAGGATTGATCACATTCCTCCGGGAAAATTCGCTGGGGGTCGTGGGAGCGGACATGCCGCGCATCAAGCAGTACATGCCGTTCATCACGGCCGTGTGCGGGGAGACGGCGTACCTCCGGCTCCACGGGCGGAACGAAAAGGGGTGGATGCTGAACGGGTACGACGCGCGATACGACTACCAGTACAACAGCCGGGAGATCCGGGAAATTTCACGGCGGCTTCGCGGCCTCGAACAGCGATGCCGCACCGTCATGGTGATCTGCAATAACAACACGGGAGGGAAGTCTCTCCCCCTCGCATTCCAGCTCCTCTCAGCCCTCAGGGAAGGAAAGCCTGTCGCGGTCCCCCCCCGGACGCTCAAGGCGTTCCCATTCCTCAGGGCAATCGCTTCGCCGGAGACAGGTGAGACGTCTCTCCTCGACGCCGACTACCGTCGGGCGATTTAGACGCACCTCAGAGCGTCATGGTCGTAGACCCCCCTCTTCCCGATTCCATTTCCACTTTCTCATTCCTGGGAAAGATCCTTCCACCCTATTGAGATCCGCCCGGAAACAGCAGGTCTTCCATCTCAAAAGATGGCACGGCTGTTGCGCTTCCTTAAGACGGACACACATCACCCAAAAACCGGTCCTCATGGAAAAAGTAAGCGACCGGGGCGCTGACGAAACGGTCAGAAACGAGCCCGCAATCCTCGATGGTCCGCTCTCCCCTGCGGAACAGAAGATCTCCGACATGCTCAAGAGATCACCCGCGATCCTCTTCACAATCGACGCGTCACTCCGGTACACATGGTTCTTCGATCCACGGGATCCCGGTCCCGGGAGTGCCTCGATGTTCACAGGAAAACTTGACGCCGATCTTTTCACACCCGAGAACGCAAAGAGGCTGACCGAACTCAAGCGGCGGGTCCTCCAGACCGGGAGGGGGTGCCGCCAGGAAATCAGGAAGGAGAGCGAGGAGGGGGACAGACACTTCGAGCTCACGCTCGAGCCGCTGCACGACGAATCCGGGAACGTCACCGGGATCAGCGGGATGGCGATGGAGATCACGGATCGCCGGATCGCCGACCGGGAGATCAGGCTCCTCGCTCAGACGGTCGCCTCCACACGCGACTCCGTCGCGCTCATCGACAGGCAGGGACGGGTCCTTTTCGTCAACGACTCATTACAGGCACTCCTCGGCTGCGGCCAGCACGAACTCATCGGCCAGGATATTTCATCGATCGGCGCGCCGCTCCCGGGAACACCGATGCGCGAACAGATCGTCCGCGATGCCGTCGAAGAAAGCTGGCACGGGGAATGGACCGCCCGGAAGAAGGAGGGAAGGGAGTTTCCGCTTGACGTGTGGCTCTCCCCGCTCAGGAACGACGAGGGGGAACCGACGGCGTTCGTCGCCGTGGCACGCGATCTCACGGAGAGGAAGCAGGCGGAGCGGATTCAGACGGCGACGTACCGGATCGCCGCCGCGGTGAGCACGACCGATAACCTCTATGATCTGTACCGGGCAATCCACGAGATCGTCGGCGAGCTGATGCCGGCGGAGAATTTCTATATCGCCGTCCTCGACGAGCAGTCCGGTCTCCTCTCCTTCCCCTATTTTGTCGACGAAAAGGAGAGTCCACCCGTGCCGCGCACCCCGGGGAAGGGGCTCACCGAATACGTGATCCGGACGGGGGAACCCCTCCTCGCGTCGCCGGAAGTCTTCCATGAACTGGTCGATGCGGGACTCGTGGAGAGCCTCGGGGCCCAATCACTCGACTGGCTGGGCGTGCCGTTATCGACATCGGGCGAGACGCGGGGCGCACTCGTCGTCCAGAGTTATTCCGAGGGGGTCAGATTCCGGCGGGAACACTATGACATCCTCGCATTCGTGTCAACGCAGATCGCCATGGCAATCGAACGGAAACGCTCGGAAGAGGCTGTGCGCAAGAGCGAGGCGCTGTTGCAGACGGTGTTCGAAAGCCTGCCGTTCGAGCTCTGGGTCTGCGACGCGGACGGCCGCTACGTGATGCAGAACCCCACATCCGTCTCCCGCTGGGGGGACCAGAGAGGCAAACGCCCGTCGGAAACAGGGATCGACCCCGCGGTGCGGCGTCTCTGGGAAGAAAACAACAGGCTCGCATTCAAAGGGCAGATCGTCACCGGAGAGAGTGAGTACAATGAAGGGGGAAAGACGCTCCACGTCTATAATGTCATTACACCTGTCAGGCAGGACGGCGTAATCCGGGGGATCATGGGGATGAACATGGACATCACCGACCGGAAAAACCTCGAGCAACAACTCCTGCAGTCGCAAAAGCTCGAGTCCCTGGGGACACTTGCCGGCGGTATCGCCCATGATTTCAACAACATTCTCGGGATCATCATCGGGCACGCCTCGCTCCTCGCGGAGGTCGGCGGAGACCCGGCCAAACTCAGCAGGAGCGCCGGCGCGATCGAGAAAGCGGCGATCCGGGGGGCGGCACTCGTCCGCCAGATCCTGACGTTTGCGCGGAAAGCAAACGTGGTATTCGAGCAGGTCAACCTCAACGAACTCGCCTCCGAGCTCGGACGTATGATCCAGGAGACTTTTCCCCGGACGATCACGATCTCGCTCGACCTGGCTCCCGATCTCCCGTTCGTGGATGGGGACAGGACCCAGTTGCACCAGACACTGCTGAACCTTTGCGTCAATGCCCGGGATGCCATGCCGGCGGGGGGCTTCCTCTCGATCACGACCGAGCGGATCCGGAACCGGGGACACGGGGGGGACCAGGAGTGGTTCGCCAGGCTCACGGTCGCCGATACAGGATCCGGTATGGACGAGACCACCAGGAGAAGGATATTCGAACCATTCTTTACGACGAAGGAACCCGGAAGGGGGACCGGGCTCGGCCTGTCGGTCGTGTACGGGATCGTCGAGAGTCACAGGGGTTTCATCACGGTTGATTCCGCCCGGGGAAAAGGGACGAAATTCACGCTTGACTTCCCCATACCGCTCTTTGCGGCCGCAGATGTCACCGCGATGGAGGAGGGGGAGCTGTCCGGGACGGCGGGGACGGAGACCCTGCTCGTCGTGGAGGACGAGGGGATGCTCTCCGAGCTGCTCAAAGCCGCGCTCGAAGAGCTGGGCTATACGGTGATCACCGCTTCGACCGGTGACCAGGCGCTGAAAATCTACGAATCACGGGGGGCGGACATCGCACTCGTGATCAGCGACCTCGGACTTCCGGGAATGAGCGGACGGGATCTTTTCCTGAAGATCCGGGCGCTCCGGCCGGAGGCACGCGTCGTGATTGCCACCGGATACCTCGACCCCGAGACACGGACAGAACTCCTCACGCTCGGCGCGAGTAGTTTCATCCAGAAACCCTACCTGACGGATGACGTGGCCCGCGCGGTGCGAGAAGCGTTGAAAGACGTGACAAAGTAACGTTGAGGGTTGCTGTGGAATTCAGTTGCGGCTGCTTTTCCGGAAGATTTTTCCCGCGCGGGGTCTGGAAGGACTCCGCTTCGCCGGAGGAGGGGGCACCCCCGCGAGCACAAACGAGCCCTGGAACATGTACCTCTCCGTCGCGGTGGCGAGCCCGGCTTTTACGGGGAGCCTGAACACCTCCTCTGCGATCGCGCGTGTCACCTCCGTTTTCCGGAGAACCCGTTCCTGGTATTTCTTCGACCAGAGGCGTTTTCCGGTCCGCTGCTTAAAGGCGGAACCCGATGCCGTCCGGAACGCCGCCAGGAAGAGCTTCATATCGGCCCCCTCCTCTTTCCCCCGGACGAGCAGCGCAAGACGGTCGGGGAGGAAACAGTAGGCGTACACCTCGAACCCATGCGCGCGGCAGGACCCGCGCAGGATATCCAGCGTCGGTATGACCGTCTCCCGGTCCGCAAGCGTGCCGCACGCCGGATGCCCGAGGAGCGTGATGAGATACCGGTGCATCCCACGGTAGTTGAATCTGGTCCCGGGTTCTCCTCCCCCGCCGGGGAGATGCATTTCCGTCACCATCCCCATCAGATGATCCCCTGCATGAAGCCCCCGTCGACGTTGACTGTTGTTCCGCTTATGTCGCTGGCCCGTTCGGACCCGGGAAAGACGGGGTGAGTTAATCGAGGGAGGTCACGCCCTGTGCGCGGAGTGACTCCTTGATCAGCCTGACCGCTTCTTCTTCACTGACTCCGAGACGCGCCCCGGCCGTTTTCACCGAAAGTTCGAGCGAGTCGCGGCGCGTCGTCAGCCAGCGCCAGACATTGTAGCCGAGCCGGTCGCGATCGTGCGGATCCGCAGCGGGGATGCCGCTGACGCTCGCGTAGGCGACCTTCTCCAGTGATCCTTCGACCGCGGGTTTGACGGCCGAGGGGGCTTTCGTCGTCATGATGAATTCTCTCCTCTTGCGGTGCTCTTTCCGGCTTCCGTGGCGTCAATATACTCAATCGGGGCGTCAAAAGTCAGAACTGGTACCCGATGACAAAATACCAGAGGAGCGGGCCCTGCTGGACGGGATTGTTGGGGAGGTCCCGGTTGAAAAAGAAACTCTTCCCGGCCCCCACCGCCGCCTGTCCGATCGGCGTGTCAAAGGCAAGCTCCAGCCCGAGCCCGTGGCGGAGCGTGCTGAATTTTATATCCTCCGGGATCTCAGAGATCGTCCCGAGGTCATACCGGACGCGGAGGTACGATTCGAAGAGGACCTTGAACGGCAGGAAATACCGGTACTCCATGTTCATAAGAAGGAGCTCCCTCCCCCTCCGGTCGTCTTCGCGCGTGCCGAAGAAGCTGTCGAGTCCCCCGAGCCTGAATTCCTGCGCGAACGGCATGGTCTTGTCGGCAAACCCCATCGTGAAACGCGGATGGAGCGTATGGCGACGCCCCCAGGTCGTGAAGGTCTCATACATGACATGCAGCGAGTTGTAACTGATGTTGCTCCCGAGCCCGTCGACGGCGAACTCGTATGAGATGTCCAGCCCGACCCCGCTCAGAGGGAACGGGGACCTGTCCTTGGTGTCGACAATCGTGCCGAGGCGAATCAGCGCAAGCCTGTACCGGTCCTCCAGCGCCGCCGCCCGGTCCAGGCTCTTGACTCTCACATCCTCCAGGATGAGCTCCAGCGTCGCGTTCCCGAGCCGTTCCAGCTGGGTGCCGAAGGCGAGGTCCACGCCGTATCGAATATCCCGGTACTCGGCCGCCACGTCGCGCGTCCAGTGATACTGTTCCTCCGCCGGACCGTCGGTGTACAGATAGCTGTCCAGCGTCTTGATGAATCCCCCCACACCGAACGTGAGATATGAGTTGAACAGCCGCCTCGCCTTGTACTCCATCACCACGTCCAGGTTCCTTTGCCCCCCGGCGACGGTCATCCCGAGGTCCATCCCCGATCCCTGGAAGTTCTCGTCGCGGATATCGAGGAGACCCTGGAGGTAACGCTCGTTGTCGGCCCTGGTACCGATCCTTACAAGTTGCGAGGGCCTTTCCTGGAGGCGGATCGTGATCATGGGCTGCCCGGCGTCGTACGTGACTTCGAGGTACACAAAATCGAACAACGTCGTGCTTGCGATGTTCGTGATCCCTTTCCGGGCCCTGTCGATCTGGAAGACATCTCCCACGTGCAGCGGAAATTCGCTCAGGACGAACGCGTCGCGCGTCCTGACTCCCCCCCGGACGTCGATCGCGTGAATCACCCCCTCGTTGATCCGGACGTGGAGCACGCAGGCGGGCTGCTCGAACCAGGCGGTGTCAATCCGGGCCAGTGAATAGCCCGCGGAGCGGTAGAGCCGGAGAATTCCTTCGAGCTTCCCCCTCACCGAGTCGGCGTCCAGGGGGTACCCCTCCATGTGTGCGATCACGGGGGCAAAACGCGCCGAAGGGAGCAGGAGGTTCCCTTCGATCTTCACCCCCCTGAGTACCGGGTTCCCGGTCAGGGTGAATGTGACGCGTGTGGTTCCGCTGTCGGTCTCGATTTCGGCCGCGACGTCAGTGTATCTCCCCGACGCGTACAGGTCCTCGACATCCGCCTGGAGTTCTTTGCGTGTGACCACGCCGGCCTGCGACCCTTTTTCGATCGCCGCGCGGAGGGATTCGGAAGGGGGCGCTCCGGCAAATGCAACAGAGGTCCTGGTGAAGATTGCCCGCGTGGTATCTCCCTCCTCCCGCATCCGGGCGAGCTTCTTTGCGTAGAGCGAGAGTATTTCGGGCATCCCCTTTTCCGCCGCCGCCGCCCCCGCTTCGATCAACGTGTCGAGGCCGTGAAAATCGGACGAGAGGTGTTTCCCCACGTCGGGCGTGATCACAATATCGGCAGCCGGGAGCTGGCTCGCGTTCTCCTGGTTCATCATGATGCTGATGATCTGGTCGGCCGTCTGCCAGGGGGCGCGGAATATCTCACTCGGCGGACGGAGGCTGCTCGTCGAGTTGACAACGATGACCAGGTCGTATCCCTTGCTGCGGGCCACGTCGACCGGGATGTTGGAGAGGAGCCCGCCGTCCACAAGCTGCATCCCGTTTTTCTCAATCGGCTGGAAGAGGAGGGGAAAAGTCGCGCTTGCGCGGAGCGCCTCCGCAAGCGAGCCGTCTTTGAGGACAACGCGTGTCCCCGACACCAGGTCGGTCGCCACGGCCCGGAACGGGATCTTCAGGTGATCAAAATCGGGGACCGGATGGTAGAGCGCCTGCAGCGTGCGCGCGCTCAGGAAATCCGTGAGCCGCTGACCGCTGGAGACCGCCGAGGGGATCACGGGCTCAAAGCCCTGGAACCGGACGGCGAGGAAACTCCTGTCGCCGGCGATCTTCTGATCGACGAAGAGCTCTGTCCTATTCGTTTCCTCGCTGAGCGAGAGTACGTCATCCCAGGGGGTATCCAGGGCGAGGGCTTCGATTTCAGCGACTGTGTATCCCGACGCGTAGAGGCCGCCGACGATGGCACCCATGCTCGTCGCGGCGATGAAGTCGACGGGGATGTTGTACCGCTCGAGGATACGGAGGACGCCGATCTGCGCCACGCCCCTCGCGCCTCCCCCGCTCAGAACCAGGGCGACACGGGGGCGTTTCAACTGCCGGTGCGCGATCAGCGCCGGGCGTTCGGCACGGGAATCGTCGAAATGTGGCCTGAGCGTGATCCGCTCACCTGCGGGGGCGGTCACCGTCAAGGCCTGCGCGAGGAAAAGCAGGGACAAGCAAGGGAAAAGTATGTGTCGGTGGCGCATCGGGGTCCGGTCGGACGAGATCACGAGAGTAAAGAAAAGTAGCTGTTTCGGGGAGGAAAATCAATGAGGAACCTCGGCAATGTCAAGTTGCTTTTCTATTAAGTTTTTTGATACCTTTGGCTGATGACATTTCTGAATCCCTTTGTTCTCTTCGGTCTCGCCGCCGCAGCCGTTCCTGTTCTCCTGCATCTGCTTAACCTGCGCAAACTCCGGACAGTTGAATTCAGCTCAGTCCGGTTCCTCAAGGATCTGCAAAAGACGTCGATGCGGCGCCTCCGCATCAGGCAGATACTCCTCCTGATCCTCCGTACGCTCCTCATCGTCGCAGTCGTCACGGCGTTCTCGCGCCCCGCACTCCGGGTCCGGCTCGGGGGATTCGGGACCCCGGCCGCATCGAGCACCATGATCATCATCGTGGACGATTCTCCGAGCATGAACGTCCATGATGAACGGGGGACGGCATTCACGCGCGCAACGCAGGCAGGTACCAGGCTCATCGATCTCGCCACGAACGGTGACAGGCTCACCATCGTCCCCCTCTCGGAACTGCGGGCGGGGAACCCTCTCCCTGCACCCAGGACGCCCGAATCCGCGCGGGAGGCGCTGGGCCGGATGACACCGTCACCGATCAGCGTGCCTCTGGGAGATGCACTCGCCGCTCTCAGACCACTTCTGGCGTCCTCACCCGATGCGAACCGGGAGGTGATGTTCGTCAGCGACGGACAGGCCACACAGCTCGCCTCAGGTATACCGGGCGTATCGGGAGGGACTCCCCCTGATTCGGGCGGAGCGCCCGACACGCGTGCCAAAGTCTTCCTCTGCTCTTCTCCCCCCCTGCGGCACGAGAACACGGGGGTGACCGGCGGAGAGATCCTGACCAGGATCCTGACAGACAAAAAACCTGTCCGGTTCCGCCCGCGGATCAGCAACATGGGGGACGAGCCCGTGCGGGAGTCCGTCGTGAGCCTGTACTCGGACGGCGCCAGGGTCGCCCAGCAGTCGGCGGATATTTCTCCCCGTGGCGAGGTACGCCCCGTCTTCTCGTTCATGGTGAAACGGCGGGGGATACTCGGGTGTTCGGTACAGATCGAGGATGACGCGTTCGAATCCGACAACGTGTATGCTTTCGTCGTGGAAGTCCCCGAGCACATCGCCGTTCTCCTGACGGGCCCCGACGCTTCTTCGACGCGGCTGGCCGCGCTTGCGCTGACTCTCGGGGGGGATTCGCTGCTCGCCGGACACCTCTCCGCTCACGAGATCACGCACGCACAACTCCCGTCGACGGATCTTTCACGTGTCGATGTCATCGTCATGTGCGGATATGAAGGGATCACCGGGGCAGCTTCCCGCAGTGTGGCACGATTTGTCGGCGAAGGGGGGGGACTGATCCTTTTCCCGGGCGCAGCAGCCCTTTCGCGGGAGGGGGTCCTCTTCAGGGAACTCGGACTCCCCCCCCCCACCGGAATACCGGTCACGGCGCCGACCGGGAGCTTCGTTTCGTTCTCATCGGTCGATTACGCCCACCCGTTGTTTGAAGGACTGTTCGACACAAAAAAAGGGGGAGGGAAGCCCGCGGTCGAGTCTCCCAGGATACTGACATCGCTCCCCCTCTCCGCCGGGGAGAAGGGAACAAGAGTCATCGGCCTTACCGACGGGAACGCGTTCCTCGTCGACTACAGCGTTGGAACCGGGCGCGTGCTGGTCTTCGCGGTCGAAGCAGGGACCGCATGGTCCGATTTTCCGCTCAAAGGACTGTTCGCGCCCCTCCTCCACCGGGCCATAGCGTACACCGGATCACGGTCGACACCACGCCCGTCAGTCGTCCCCGGGGATCCGCTGAGATTTTCGCTCAGGCTCCGGACTTTCACCGACAGGGAGACATACACGGTCACTTCCCCGGATGGAAACACCCAGAAGGTCGTTCCGGAGTTCCAGCCCGTTACGGGAACGGCCATGTTCAGCGGGGGGACTGCACGGGAACCGGGCGTGTACCGTCTGTCCCGCGACGGGCGCGGCCCGGGAGAGCCCGCTAGGGATCTCGCGGCTCTGGCCGTCAACATTTCTCCCGGCGAATCCGATTTGAGGACCGCAACAAACGACGACATTGAAAAATTCCGTCTGCGTGCGGGCGTACCCGCCGGGCAACTATACACCATGCCGCCGGAACAGGCCGCAGAGACCGTGCGGCAGGCCCGCTACGGAATCGAGCTCTGGAAGGATTTCGTCGTGCTTGCGGCATTGCTGGCCATCGCCGAAATGGCGGTCGCCCGGGCACCGGGAGCCGGGTCCGGCAACAGGGAGACCGCGCGAACATGATCAGGACAGGGGAGCACGAACGGGCGATACTTGTCGGCGTCGCAACGCCGTCGGAGAGACGCGGAAGGGTCGAGGATTATCTTGAGGAACTGGCACGCCTTGCCGACTCCGCCGGCGCCGAGGTGGTGCACCGGATTCTACAGGTGCGCCACTCGATCAACGCCGCCTTCTTCATCGGGAGGGGAAAGGCCGAGGAGCTTTCCTACCTGGCGGAGGGAAAAAAGATCGACATCATCATATTCGACGACGACCTGTCCGCCGTGCAGGTTCGCAATCTCGAGAAGCTGATCAAATGCAAGATCATCGATAGAAGCGGGATCATACTCGACATATTCGCATCCCGCGCAAGGACAAACGAGGCGAAGACGCAGGTGGAGCTCGCCCAGTTACAGTACATGCTCCCCCGCCTCACCCGCCAGTGGACCCACCTTTCCAAGCAGTTCGGCGGCATAGGGACGAAGGGACCGGGGGAAACACAGATCGAGACGGACCGGCGCGCAATCCGGACCAGGATCTCCCACCTGAGCACGAAGATCCGCGAGATCGGCAAGGAAAGGGAAGTCCAGCGGAAAGGAAGGGAGCAGTTCCCGCGGCTGGCGCTCGTAGGATATACAAACGCCGGAAAATCGACGCTCCTGAACTGGTTCTCCGGCGCCGACGTGGTTGTCGAAGACATGCTCTTCGCCACGCTCGACTCCACCGTCCGGCTCGTCTCCCTCACCCCCGCGCACCGGATACTTCTTTCCGACACCGTCGGGTTCATCCGGAAACTGCCGCACAATCTCGTCGCGTCGTTTAAGAGCACGCTCGACGAGGTGAGAGAGGCCGACATCCTGATTCACGTGATCGACGTCAGTCACCCCCTCTTCGAAGAGCAGATCGCCGTCGTCAACGAGACGCTGGAGGAGATCGGCGCGCAGGGAAAACCGACCGTGATGGTGTTCAACAAGGTCGACCTCCTTGGGAACAGAAACGTCATCGCCTACGTTTCCGCCAATTTCCCCCACGCGGTATGCATCTCGGCTGCACGGGGGATCAACATGTCCGCACTCACCGACGCCCTCGTGTCGCTCCTGGAGGGGACCGTCGTGGAGGAGACGCTCACGTTCGGGCAGGGGGAATACGACATGGTCGCGCGCGTGCACGAGACCGGGGAAATACTCGAGGAACGGTATGACGGGGAAGGGATCACGGTCCGCGTGCGCATGAACAGGACCCGACTCGAGCAGCTCAAGAAGTCTCTTTTGATAAAGCGGAAGGGGGACGGGCGCACAGCGTAAGCCCGTCGTCCCCCGCTCCGTTACGGCGCAGGAGAGAGATCACCGGCTTCCTTCTTCTGCGAAAAGCCCTTCAGTTTCCTCTTCCCTTCGAGCTCCCCGCGGCTGTCTCCCTCGTACAGGACGGCATCGTCATCTCCCAGCACGATCGCTACGGGAGCCCCCCCCCGCAGGCGGAACGACCCTCGCCACGCGTCCCCGTTCTCCATCATCCAGAGGAGGTTCACTCTCATTTCCTTCGGCAACGTCGGGGCGTTCAGGTGCAGGCGCGTGTTCTCGCTGGTCTTCCGGTATTCCACTTCTATCGGGAAGCTGCCGGCATAGACCGTGAACTGGACCATGGGGAGAGAAGCCGGGAGCTTGGGCTGGAGGACGAATGTGCCCCCCGCCAGATCGACACGCACTCCGAAGTAGTCCTGGTAGACACTCCGTATGAACTCGGCCATCCCGGTGAGTGACGCCCTTCGTCCCGCCGGAGAAGGATCGAACATTTCGGGAAGTGTCCCGGCCATGCCGCTCCCGAGGGCCAGAGCGGCCATCTTCCTGGTGAGGAGGTAACTGACATCCTGGCGGTCGTACCGGGTGAGCGCGTAGGAGAGTGGCCCGGCGAGCCAGGTCCAGACGGGGCCGTTATACTCCCCGCCGGCCTTCCCCCCGGAGCGGTCAAACCGGGGATCCGATGGGGCAAGCGTGCGAACGCCTTCCCCGGAGAGGAGCCCCGCAACCGCGGTCCGAGTCACTCCGTGACGTATTGCCTCTTCGTCCACCAGTTCGAGACACATCACACCGTTCGGGCGGATCTCCGGCGATCGGGTACCGTCCGCTTCCAGGTGATCCGCCAGCGTACGGGCTGCGGTGTCCGCGAAGAGGAGCGTGAAGTTCCGGGCGGTCTTCTCAGGGAGGTCTTCCCATCTGCGGAGAGCGACGGTATCGGCAAGGTAGGAAGCGGCAAACCTGCCGATCATCTGCTGGAAATACCACAAAACCTGCACCTCGGCGGCCCTGTTCCCTCTCGCCACACCTTTCATCCAGGTTTCGCGGGGTCCGTGGACGAGGAAATTGAACCTGTCAGCGTGCGTCCTCAGCGTGCCGTCGATGCTTTTCGTGATGACCGGATAGAGCGCGGAAAGGAGCGTCGTGTCCTCGGTGTTCACGACCTGATCGTATAACTCCCTCACAAACCAGGGTGTCACGTCCGCCCCTTCGTAGGAAGGGCGTCCGTTCACGATCCGGTCGGGAAGGCGACCGTATGACGGGCTCCTGCGGAGTGTGTCCTGGTAGCGGGAGAGGGAGCGGAGGATCGCCGCGGTACGCTGAAAATCGCCCGTGGCAAGTCCGAGACCCGCAATGGACTGGGCATTGTCGCGCACGTCGATCGATCCGTCCCAGGGAAGACCGGAAACCGCAAACGTGTCGCGACGGTCCACCATCAGCCCGTCAAGCGCAAGCATCATCCAGTGGACTGCAAGGTCGAGCGTGTCGTCGGACGTGTCGAAATACGAGGCGTTGAGGAGCGCTTGCATGCGCAATCTCCGGGCCGCCAGGAGCGAATCCGCCCGGCCGTACAGGACGGAGGCGATGCCGC
Source organism: Ignavibacteriota bacterium (assembly GCA_003158475.1). Classification (GTDB taxonomy): domain Bacteria; phylum Bacteroidota; class Ignavibacteria; order UBA10030; family UBA6906; genus Fen-1273. Next base: position 23,777 of record PMJR01000077.1, read on the forward strand.
GATCTGCACCCGGGCCGAGAGCGCAGAGAAGGAATGTCGCTTTCCCGGCCCCGTCGAGAACAACGCCGTCCTGTGTCACCGAGCAATCTTCTCCCGCCGTGAGGAGGATCGCTCCTCCCCCCGCAAGCTCCCAGGCCCAGAGATGACCGGAACCGGGGCCTGCACTCCCCCCCCCCGGAGAAACATGCAGCATCACTCTCCCGGGACGCGGGAGCGCCACGCGAACTATGAAGCCGTGCACGTCCGCGCCTCCGGTGGCCTCGAGACCGGCCACACCGACGGAAACCCCTCCCCGGTAATACCTGGTGGTTTCATACGGACGTATCCGGGCCGAATCGAGCCTGTCGGCAGAAAGGACCCCCTCCCCCCATTCCACTTGCACGCGTTTCAGTACCTCGACACCTCCCACGGACCAACTGTCGCCGTCATCTCCCCCTCCCACAACACCGGTAAGGAATGCCCCCTCCCTGTCCGACTGCATGTACGAACGTGCGCCCCCCAGGACCGGGATCGAGAGATCGTCTATGCGAACCGGCATTCGTTCACTCGGGCGTCGTTCATTCCCCGAACATCCGGCGAGAAGCGAGAGACAAACGAGGGGGACAAGGGGATAGCGCATGGTTGCTCCGTTGCAGTGTGATCGCGCATAACCTACGGAAATCGGCGGAGAGAAACAAAGCCGCTGGAATCCCGGAACGCATTTTGTTATCATTGACGATCATTCATCAGGGAGCGCCGGAAGAACCATGATCAACGTGGCGATCGAAGCAGCCCGCGAGGCGGGCAGGTTCCTCAAGTACAGCGTCGGCAAAGTCAGGACCATCGAGATGAAAGAGGGGGAGGAACGGAACCTCGTTTCAGAAATCGACAGGGGCTCCGAAGAGAAGATCATCAGCCTGATCAGGCGGCGCTATCCGACACACGGGATACTCGCCGAAGAGAGCGGCGGGAGCAACCCGGGTGCCGAGTACAAATGGATTATCGATCCCCTCGACGGCACGACGAATTTTCTGCACGGGCTCCCCGTCTTCTGCGTCACCATAGGTATAGAGCACCGGGGTGAAATCATCGCCGGGGTGGTGTACGATCCGAACCAGGACGACCTGTACACCGCCGAGAAAGGGAGCGGAGCTTTTGTGAACGGACGACGGCTGAAGGTGTCGACAACCGGGAAACTCATCAACAGCCTCCTCATGACGGGATTCCCGTACGATGTCGCGCAGAACCCGGAGCACGCAGTCGAACATTTCGTGAACTTCCTGATGGAAGCACGCGGGATACGAAGGTTCGGGTCTGCGGCGCTGGACCTCTGCCACGTCGCCGCCGGCCGCCTGGACGGTTTCTGGGAAGTGAACCTCCATCCGTGGGACATGGCCGCGGGGATACTCCTCGTGACGGAGGCGGGGGGAAAGGTGAGCGATTTCGACGGCGCGCCGCTCAGCATTTACGGGAAGAAGGTCGTCGCCTCCAACGGAGTGATACACGACGCCATGGTGAGCGTGCTGGGGAAGCACCGCCGGGGGGGCGCGGGGGGGATCAAAACCTCTTGATCATGTCGAAGAAGAGGACTCCGAACATGCCCAGAAAAGCGAGCGTGAAGACCGCCGCGATCCCCAGGACTGCCATCCTTTGTTTCGTCTCCTGCACATCGACGGGGCGGACCGGGTGCGTTTTCACAACCATGTCCCCCGTGACAGAGGTCTGACACGCGAGCCGGACGTTCTTCTCCACGACGCGGGCCACCGCAAGGCTCCCCCCGAGGGTTCCCTCCTCTTCACGACTCCTGGGGGATGCCCCCTTCCCGTCGACGATCTCCACCGCACACGTGCCGCAGAAATTGTTCCCCCGGCAATTCAGAAGGGCCTCAAGCCCGCTGTAGGGGGACACGCCGATTTTTTTCATTAGAAGCCGGAGGTTCGAGCCTGCCTCCGCATCGAACGAACGGTGTTCGTTATAGAACGTGACAACCGGCATCTCTCTCTCCTTCTCTCGTCAGTACGTCAGGGGGGCGACCCAGGCGTGTACCCCATCTTTGTCGACGGTCGCCTTCACGCAGTTCTTCGGCGGGGGCGGAGAATCTCCAATCGTGACGCAGGAAGAAAATTCCCGGACCGCCCGTTCCGCCACTTCCTCACGGTCGGTTTTTATCACCGCAAGGAGGTCGTTCTTCTCGACCCTGTCCCCGATCTTCCGGGAGAGTACGATCCCCGCCTTCGGATCGACAGAATCCTCCACCCTGAGTCTGCCGGCACCGAGCTCGACTGCCAGCACGCCGATGCGCCTCGTCCCGAAGCCCGTGATGTAGCCGGATGAAGAGGCACGGACTTCGAGGGAGAGCTTCGAGACCGGGTAGCGGGAGGGATCGCGGATGAAGGAAGAATCCCCCCCCTGGCGCTCCACTATCTGTATGAATTTTTCGTACGCCTTCCCCGACCAGATTGCCGACCGGCACTGCGTGATCCCTTCGGCGATAGTCCGGGCCCTGCCGCCGAGATGGACCATCGCCCCGCCGAGAACGTAGGAGAGCTCCATGAGATCCGGGACGTTCTTTCCCTTCAGGCATTCGGCCGACTCCACCACCTCGAGCCAGTTGCCGATCATCATCCCCAGGGGCTGGTCCATGTCGGTGATGAACGCAACGGTCTCCTTCCCGCAACTATTGCCGATGGAGACGAGCGCCGTCGCGAGTGCGACCGAATCGTCATAGGACTGCATGAATGCACCGTCCCCCGTCTTGACGTCGAGCACGAGCGCATCGATACCCTCGGCGAGCTTTTTGCTCATGATGCTCCCGGCGATCAGCGGTACCGATTCTACCGTTGCCGTGACGTCGCGGAGGGCGTACATCCTCCGGTCCGCGGGGGCGATCTCCGCGGTCTGACCGCTGAGAACAAGGCCGGTGTCCCGAATCACGTCCCTGTACTCGTCCATTGTCAGGGCGGTCCGGAAGCCGGGGATTGATTCGAGCTTGTCAAGCGTCCCCCCCGTGTGCCCGAGTCCTCTCCCGGAGATCATCGGGACGGCGACGCCGCAGGCGGCGACCATCGGGGCGAGTATCAACGAAATCTTGTCCCCCACCCCGCCGGTCGAGTGCTTGTCGACCTTGCGGCCGGGAATGAACGAGAGGTCAACGATACTCCCGGAGCGGAGCATGACATCGGTGAACCGGGCGGTCTCTTCCGGTCCCATCCCCCGGAAATAGACGGCCATCAGGAAAGCCGACATCTGATAGTCGGGCACTTCCCCGCTGAGGTATCCGCCGATCAGCGATTCGATTTCCGGGTGGGTGAGTATTCCGCCGTTCCGCTTCTTGCGGATGATCTCGACTGTATTCACGGTATCTTCATGAACAGTCATTCGACGAGTGGCACGAGGGCGGAAAACTCGCCGATGATGAAGTCCGGCTCAGCCGCCTGAATCTGGTCCTCGCTCATCGCCCCGTACGTCACCCCCACGGTGGCGATCCCCGCGTTCTTCCCCGCCATCACGTCCATGGCCGTGTCCCCCACCATGATTGTCGCTTCCGGGTCCCAGCCTTCCGCCGCGAGGATCACATGTATTATCGCGGGGTCAGGCTTGAACGGGAGCCCGTCGCTCCCCTGCAGCCTGTCGAACAGGGGCGTGATGCCGAAATGGTCGGTGACCCTCCGTATGCCCGGCCCCCTCTTCGTCGAGGCCACGGCAATTCTCTTGCCACCCGAGTGGAGGCGCTCGAGAGTCCCGCGGACACCGGGGAAGAGGGTCGTCGTCAGGAGGGACCGGGGGGGATAATACTCCGAGTACAATCCTGAAGCTTCATCGATCCGGTCGTGCATCCCCGCGGGGAGGATATGCCGGAATGTCTCTCCGAGCGGCAACCCGATGAACGGATACAGGTCTTCTTCGCGAAATCCCTCCGCACCAAGACGCTCCAGCACCCATAGCTGCGCCCGCGCGATATCTCTCCTCGAATCGCTGATCGTCCCGTCGAAATCGACGATGATGTTGTCGTACGGCATACCCTACGGTTTCCGCTCCAGCAGCCTTTTTTCGGCGAGGAGAAGCCCGATGATGGTCTTCGCGTCCGGGTATTCTCCACGGACAGCACGCGAGACCGCCTCGCCGAAAGGAACCTCTTCGACCGTCATGCTCAGCTCTCCTTCCTCCCTGCGCGGTCCTCCCGGGAGAGGTGAGAGACCGCGGGCGAGGTAGATGTGAAGTTCTTCGTCGCAGAAGCCGGGTGTTGTGAAGACCGTCGCCAGGTGCTCGAGAGAGACCGCGCTGTAGCCCGTTTCTTCGGCCAGCTCCCTCCCGGCTGCAGACATCGGATCTTCCCCTTTCGCGAGCTTCCCTGCGGGAAGCTCCGTGACACGCTTGCCGATCGGGTACCGGAGCTGCGACACGAGAAGCACGCGCCCGTCGTCCAGCAGCGGCACGGTGACCGCACCGCCGGGATGACGCGCGATCTCACGGACGCCCGCTTTTCCCGAGGGATATTCCACCCTGTCGACGAGGAGGTCGATCACGCGCCCTGTGTAGAGGACTTCACGTGAAAGCTGCTTCAACTCCATCGGCGTCTCCCCTTTCGGAGGCGTCATTTGTTCCCCCTGCTCCCAGGCTTGATGACCGGAAGCCCCCGTGCGCAAAGGGGACAGTCCGCAGGAGGGTACGCGACGACATCCATCGCCATCAGCGAGCACTGGACGCCCCCCGCATCCATGGCGAACCGCACTTTCCCCCCGCTCCTGTCGACGATAAACGCGACACCGGCGACTTTTCCCCCCCCCTGCCGGACGAGCGAGATCACCTCCGAGACCGATCCGCCCGTCGTCACGACGTCTTCGCACACCAGCACATTTTCCCCCGGCATGATCCGGAACCCCCGCCGCAGCTGCATAACCCCTTCCTTCCGTTCGGCGAAAAGCGTGCGGGCCCTGAGCTGGCGCCCCACCTCCTGCCCCACCACGATCCCGCCGAGCGCAGGGGCGACCACAACCTCGATTCCCGCGGGACGGAAACGCTGTGCGAGTTCCCCGCAGAGCAGCTCGGCGTAGTGCGGATACTGCAGGACCCTGGCGCACTGAAAATACCGGTCGCTGTGCAGCCCCGAGGTCAGCTGGAAATGCCCTTCCAGCAAAGCCTCCGAATCCCGGAATATCGAAAGAAGATGTTCGTGTTCCATCGCCCTGTGTGATTGTCTTTTCTCAGAAGAGGAACCTGAATCCGGCGCGGAGAGCGGCGAGAACGCCCACATTGGGATCGTCGGTCACGTACAGAGCCCTCGCTTCCGCATCGAACGCAAAGGTACGGCTGATACGGTATTCCACCCCGCCGTAGAGCGAGGCCGCAAGTCTCGTCTGGAACGGCATATCGTAATACGTCACGCGCCCGGAACCCGTCTCCTGCCGGTACTCCGCCCCGGTCATATGCGAGAATCCGATCATGCCGCCGATGTAGGGCGTGAACTTCTTGCCCGGTGCAATCGTGAAACGCCCGACGACCCCGGCGACAATCTGGGCCACGGGCGGATTCTTGAACGGGAGGTTCGGGTAGGCAGATACAAATTCGGGGCCGCGGAACCAGTATGCAGCCGCCTCGAGATCGAAACCGAGCGAGACGTTTCGGCTCACGCCCTTCAGGACCTCCAGCGACGCCGTGGGGCCGGAGCCCCAGAACTTCGTCAGTCCGTCGTGTGAGAGAGGCCATGACCAGCCCCCCAGGACGCTTATCGAATTATAGCGGAGAGGTGAGGGAGGCAGCGCCGGACTTTGCGCCGCGGCTTGCATCACCGCCAGCATACACATGACGGTCAACGCGTTTCGCTTTCGCATCGTTCCCTCTTTCTGTTTTGAGTGTCAGTCGTTTCGGTCGCATCCGGCGGGAAGGCCGACGCGGGTTACCATCCCTTCTCGCGGCGGAGATTCGCGATATGTTCTACGTGCTTCTCTCCGTGACCGGCGTACACGTTGAGCTGGCTTTCCAGAGTGACTTCCCCCCGTTCCGGGTGGAGGGCGCTCCGCGTCCACTCCCCGTCCGGAACGCGTTCGAGAAGCACCGACCATCTGTCGTGCAGGCCGCGGAGGATTTCCAGCGATACCCCGATCGGCATCTCCGTGGTGTCGGCCAGAGCAGCCCAGGCGTTCTGGTCGTACGGCTTGATCGTGGGTTTCACCTCGGTGAGAATCAGCTTCATGCGGATGAACGCGTTCATGTGTGCATCCGCGAGGTGGTGGACGACCTGACGCACGGTCCAGCCACCTTCTCTGTACGGGGTATCGAGCTGTTTGTCGTTCAACCCCTTCACGGCCTTCTCAAGCGCCGCCGGGAGAGCACGTATCCCGTCGATTTTTCTCCGGCGTTCCTCGTTCATCATGCGCTCCCCTCCTCGGTTTGTTCCACTTTGTTGTCGGCCGGTCCCTTGAACGGCCGGTCCCTGTCGTCGAACTCAGGCCGGTAGTAGTCAGACGCCTCAAATTCCTGCGCCCATCCATTCCCCATCCCCAGATTCTCCACGATGGCCAGCACCTTCTGATATTCGCTTTCACGGACCTTCCGGTCCAGGAGCGGCATCGTCAGGGCCCTGTGCGTGGGGAAGTACTGGGACATCACGCTCAGTGCCGTGTCCGCCCCCAGCGTATCGCGGATCCAGGTGAGGGTTTCCCTGCTGGCGGCGATGTCGTTCGGCAGGACCAGGTGCCGGATGATGAGACCCCGCTTCACAAGCCCGTCGTCCCCCTTCACCAGCGTGCCGCCGACCTGGCGGTGCATCTCGGCCACCGCCGTGCGCGCATGGAGAGCGTAGCCGTCGATTTTCGAGAACTCGCGCCCCATCGCATCGTCGCCGTACTTCAGGTCAGGCAGGTAGATGTCGATCACGCCGTCCAGAAGCCGCAGGACATCCACCGCATCGTAGGCGTTGGTGTTATAGATGAGAGGGAGGCGAAGCCCCGCGCCTGCGGCCGCCTCCAGCGCCATGACGATCTGAGGGACAAAGTGCGAGGGGGAGACCAGCCCGATCCCGTGACATCCCTTTTCCTGGAGCTCCACCATCATCTGCGCCAGGCGGTCGATGCTCACCTCGTTCATCCGTTCAGACTTGTGGTTCTGGCTGATCTGGTAGTTTTGGCAATAGACGCAGCGGAGGTTGCAGTTGCCGAAGAATATATTGCCGACCCCGTGAGTCCCCGTCAGAGCGGGTTCCTCGCCGAAGTGGGGGGTGTATGCGGACACCACCGGGAGCTCGCCCGAATAGCAGCGCGCAATCTCGCCGAGGAGGCGGTTGTTGCCGCAGTCGTGCGGGCAGACCGTGCACGAGGCGAGCATGGCGCGGAGCTTCCCGGCGCGCATGCGCAGCTCGCCGGATCGATGCAGGGCGATATACGAAGGAACGAAAGGCATGGAAAAAAATATAGCAAAGTTTCCACGTGATTCCAATTGCCGAATGGGGGGAGAAACCGTATTTTGTCGGACAGAACGAACGGAAAGACGCCCATGGCGGAACACATCTTCATGACCGGTGGTACCGGGCTGGTCGGGACAAACCTCATTCCCCGGCTGCTGAGAGCGTTCCCCGGATCGACGATCACGCTCCTTGTCCGCGGGGACAACGATGCGGACGTCGCGCTCAGGGTGGACGAGATCTCGCTCAAAGTGGAGCGGGGGGAGGGGATCCCCGGCGCACGGGGGCGGATCCGGGGTCTCCGGGGTGACGTCCTGATGAACCAGTGCGGGCTCTCCGCGAATCAGCTCGACCGGCTCGTGGATGAAACGACGTACATCATTCACGGAGCGGCGACGATCAGGTTCGATCATCCGATCGAAGAGGCACGCGAAGTGAACTGCGGGGGGACGCGGAAGATGCTCGCGATCGCGGAGCGGTGCGCAGAGCGCGGGAAGCTGAAACGGTTCGTGTACATCGGCACCTCGTCGGTGTCGGGCCAGCGCGCGGGGGTCCTCACCGAAGAGGAACTCGAGACGGGGCAGCGGTTCTTCAACACCTACGAACAATCCAAGTGCGAATCGGAACGGATTGTCCGTGACCACTTCAGCCGGATCCCCGCGGTGATCTTCCGGCCCAGCATCATCATCGGGGATTCACGGACCGGCGCAACCAGTTCCTTCAACGTCATCTACATCCCCCTCCGCCTCCTCCAGAGGGGACTGCTGGAGTTCGTCCCCGGGACCCCGGACACAAAGATGGACCTCGTGCCGATCGACTGGGCGGACGACGTGATGGTGCACATCATGGGGCTGGATGCGGCCAACGGGAAGGTCTGCCACGTCACCGCCGGACCTGACCGTGCCGCTCCCCTGGGGGAAGTCGTTCTCAGCGCAACGGCATACTTCGACCGCCATACGCCGCTGGCGGCGCCCCGTTCCATGGAGTTCGTCACGCGGGAGGAATTTGAGCGACGCAGGAGGCTCACGCACGGCAGGGAGGAAGCGCTCCTGGGACAGCTTGACACGTTGTTGCCGTACGTGAGCATCGACAGGCTCTTCGACTCGAGGAACACCGACGCGCTGCTCCAGGGAAGCGGGATCACGTTCCCCAGATTCAACGCGTATGGAGAGAAGATCCTTGCCTATTGCCTTAAGACAAAATGGGGCAAGCTCCCGGGCTAAAGGGCGGCCCCGTCACATCTCCTTCCTCCCCGAGACGCGCTTCAGTCTTTCCAGTTCCGATTTGTACACGATATGCTTCGAATCGACCGCACGGTCAAGCGCCAGTATCCCGTTCACATGATCAATCTCATGCTGGAGGAGCTCCGCCAGCGCACCCCGGGCCTTCAGGAGGTGCTCTTTCCCCTCCGGATCCCGGTAGCGCACTTCGATCGACAGGTGCCGTTTCAGTTTTACCGCAAGTTCCGGGAAGCTGAAGCAATCGTCCCAGAGCGTCATCATCTGCCTGCTGCTCCTGACGATCTCAGGATTCACGAGTGCAAGGGGCCCGTCGACATCGATGAACAGCACCCGGCGCTTGTCGCCGATCTGGGGGGCGGCGATCCCCCTGCCGAACCCGTTCCGCCGCCGGAAGTCGTGAAGCGTGTCCGCCAGGTCCCGGACCAGCGCGCGGAGGTCGGGAGTGTTGTACTGCCTCACCCGCACGCAGAGGGAGCGGAGAAGCGGATTGCCGAGCAGGAGAACCGGACGGATACTCATGTTCACCTCCGTTTAGAAGCCTGAGACCCGGTGCACCCTTCCCATGGTGCGCCCGAGAAATCTCTCGCCGATCTCGGCAAACCGGGCGGGGAGGTCGCTGACATAGAACTCGAGGTTCGGTTTCTGGCGGCTCGGGTTCCGCAGTTTCTTCTCGTCCAGCGCGGCCTCAACGTCCGCGGCCACCGCCGCCCCCGAATCGATGAGAGTCACGTGAGGGTCCATCGCCGCGGCGATCGCGCCGCGCAAAACCGGATAGTGGGTGCACCCCAGGATCAACGTATCGATTTTTTCGAGCGTGAGCGGGAAGAGGTACTCTTTTGCGACAAGGGCGGTCACCCTGTGGTCGATCCACCCTTCTTCAGCGAGCGGGACGAAGAGCGGGCACGCCTGTGCGAACACCTGGACGTCCGCGTCAATCTGACGGATCGCGTGCGCATAGGCGCCGCTGTTGACCGTGGCGACCGTCCCGATGATCCCCACCCTCTTTTTCTTCGTCGCCCGGATCGCCTCGCGGGCCCCGGGAAGTATCACCGCAACCACGGGCACCCGCGCCCGGTTCTGAACGACGTCGAGTGCAACCGCCGAGACCGTGTTGCAGGCGATCACCACCATCTTGACTCCCTTCGAAACAAGGAAGTCCACATCCTGCATCGCATATTCCCGCACGACCGTGGGGGACTTCGGACCGTACGGCACGCGGGCCGTGTCGCCGAAGTACACGATATTCTCGTTCGGGAGCCGTGCGCTCAACGCGCGCACAACCGTGAGTCCGCCGATCCCGCTGTCAAACACACCGATGGGTTTGGCGTTCATGACGTCCGATCGAGCCGTTCCCCGGCAAGACGCTGTATTGTGGAGAGGATCCTTTCCCGGATCCTCTCCCGGGTCGCGGGATCCGTGATCTGTTTCCCGGACCGGTCAAGCGTATAGAAGGCATCGACGATCCCGTCCACGCGTGTGGCGATCTTGGCAAAGCGAATATCCAGCCCGAGTTCCGACATTGTTTCGGTCAGCCGGTACAGAAACCCGACGGAGTCCGGGGCATAGACGTCGATAATCGTGTAGCGCGGGTTCTCTTCGAAGCGGACATCAGTGGTCACGGACGGGTTCGTCGGCAACTTCGGCCGGCGTTTCCATTTCTTGTCGTGTTCCCGGAAGAGATTCTCGATGTCGAGGGCCCCCTCCATCACCAGGCGAAGGTCGCCCGCGATCTTCTCGCAACGCCTCTGCTCCAGCCCCTGTTTCGTCCCGGAGTCAGTGACGCGAAACCTGTCGATAATGAGGCCGTCATCCCTTGTGAACACGTTCGCGTCGAAGATATCCGCATCGTTGACGGAGAGCACCGCGCAGAATTTTGAGAGTGCGAACGGCGCGTCCCGGGCGATCACGGTGATCTCCGTGTGCCCGCCGGCCCGGGCGAACAGGGCCGATACCGGCTCGCTGTTCCCCCCCTTCAGGATATGCTGCTCGATCTCCTCCTCGCTGAAAAGGGCGACGTACGACGCGTCCCCCACCCCCGCAATATGGCGCCGGACACGTTCCGGGGGGATCGATCTGCTCAGAAATTCGACGACGTTTTCAGCCGCCTCATCGGTAATCCCCCGGTGGAACTCGTCGATCTCGACGCCTGTCAGCTTGCGCCTCAGCACTTCCGCGGTGCGCTGGTACAGCTCCTGCAGCATCGCCGCTTTCCATTCCGTCCACACACTGGCATTCAGCGCGGACAGGTCGGCGTACGTCAGCACGTAGAGGTAGTCAAGCAATTCCGGTCGCTCGAATCGTGAGGCGAATTCCCTCAAGGTGTCCGGGTCGTGGACATTCCTGCGGAATGCGGTCTGCTCCATTGCGAGGTGGTGGCGGACGAGAAACCCGACGTCGGGGGCTGCATCGGGCATTCCCAGGCGGTTCATTATCGTGGCGGACATGCTGACGCCGGTGATTTCGTGGTCCGCTACCCCGCGCGGCTTCGCGATATCGTGCAGGAGTATGGCCGCATACAGGATATCCTTGCGGGGGAGGTTCCGGAACACCTCCCGGAGGATACCCTGCTTCTCCCTCAGGTTTTCCGCGTTGGCGATCGCAATCAGCGTGTGCTCGTCCGCCGTATAGTAATGATAGACATTGTGCTGGAAAAAAGCGACGAGCGCGCCGAACTCGGGGATGTACCGCGGGAGAACGTCCGCATCGTTCATCTCGTGCAGCGTTTCCGCCACCCGGTGGGTTCTGAGTATGCGCCGGAAATATGAAGAGAGTCCGGGCGAATCCGCGTCCTCCTCGTGCAGGACCTCGGCGCTTCTCTCGAGCAGGCCCCGCAGGCGGAGGTCCGGCGGCGTCTCATGCTCGGCCGCAAGCGTAAACGCCTCGAAGATCTGTGCGGCGCTGCCCAGCGCGGCCACGGACGGATCGATTGTCAGCGCATCGTCGTAGAGTATGAACGCGGAGCCGACCTGTTTGCCAGGAGATCCGGACAGTCGGGGGGGTTCGATCGATTCCCTGAACCGCTGCCCCGCCCGTTGCAGGAGCCTGAACACCGTCCGCGCATGGATATAGTACCCGCGCATGAAGACCTCCACGGGCATGAGACCGGGACCGGACTCCACGCCGATCCCCTCGGCGACGTCCCTCTGCAATGCGTATTCCAGAGTGTCGTGCTGGGACTCGCGGCGGTAGTGCATTTCGTGCCGCACACGGAGCAGGAACTCGAATGCCCGGACGGCGGCACCGTGTTCCTCCGTATCGATGAGGCCGTCCGCGGCGAGCATGTCGAGAAAATCCTTCGTCGCACACGAACCTGCACGGAGAGGGGTGAAATACCGCGGGTCGGTTCCCCGGTAGAGCCAGAACGCAGCATGCAGGTCCCGCAGGCCCCCCGCGCTTTTCTTTATGTTCGGTTCAAGGAGCTTGACGGAGCTCCCGTAACGCTCATGACGCGCCCGGACGTCCTCGAACACGCCACCGATCAACCAGGCGGGGGGAGCCTGCGCGATCTGCGCCTGAATACGCCTGTAGAGCTCCTCCGCGAGGGACGCGTTGCCGCAGATGTATCGGCTTTCGATCATCGAAGCCCAGGATTCAAATGTCTCCCCGTGAAGAGCGATCGCCTCATCGACCGTCCGGACGCTGTGTCCGATGTCGACGCCCGCGTCCCAGAGGAAATGGAGGACGGCCTTCGCGGCGTCTCCCGCCGCTTCCAGAAGATCCCCCGAGTCGCACAATACCATGACATCGATGTCGGAGTGGGGACACAGCTCTCCCCGCCCGTATCCCCCCAGCGCGAGTATTGCTATCGTGTCCATCATCCCCGCAGGGAGGCAATCGCACGCGGACCGGATTGCCTCATCCGTCACCGATGTGAGGTCCCTGCATGTGAGGAACCCACCCGCACCACTCCGATGTGAGGCAGCGATCTCCGCCTTTCGTGTCCCGAGAAACGACTTTAGCGATTGGGGATCAGTCTGCATGGATTATTCTGAGGCGGGAGGGGGATATGACATATCCGAATATACCGAATGAGGTGAGGAGATTCAACGGAACTGCTGAAATACCGTACGCCATTGATTACGAATTCAACGATTTGCAACACGCACACGCTGTAAATTCCAAGCAAAAACTGTTCATCGGGGGAAATAGTTTCTTAGGCACAACTATTGCTACACTACCAGTACTATTGGCCCCCCATCAAATCGGATGGTGCGTACGTTGCCTTCACCGGCGGAATCGTTAATCGGCGTCCTCACGGAAACCAGGAAGCTCGAGAAGCGCCTCGAGTCTCTCACGCGGCTTTCTTCAGACGCCCTCCTTGTCCTCCTGCTGCTTCACACAAGGAAACCTGCGAGCGTGAAGGAGCTGACCGGGCATCTGGGCGTCAGTGACAGCCGCACTTCCAAGCTTCTCTGCCTCCTGGAAGACAGGGGGTTCATCACGCGCCGCATCAGTCTCTCGGACCGGCGGGTGGAACAAATCTCGCTCACTCCCCGGGGTGACCGGATCGTCGAGATAGCACTCAGCGCGCCTGCTTCACCGCACGAGGAAGCACCCCCCAGCTGTCCCCTGAACATCGTGCCGTCGATCAACGTGCTGGGGATCCTCATCGGGTGCGCTGCTCTCTATTTGAAAATGACCTGCTGAACGCGCGTGTGACGCTTTCCCCGTTCAGCATTACTGCAGGAGGATGACAGGTATGAAGCTTCCAACCCCACCAGCCCTTCGGACTACCGTTACGAATTCTCCACCCCGGATGAAGACCGTCGTCAGGAGACTCAAGTTCGAGTCGGAGCTCGACCTCTCCTTCGGCGAACATGTGGCCGAGCGGGCGTACGGACAGAAGCTTCTCAGTTGCATCCAGTGCGGGACCTGCAGTGCAACATGTCCCCTCAGCCATTATATGGACTACACGCCCCGCAAGATCATCGCCATGACACGCGAGGGTTTCAAGGACGAAGTCCTGAACAGCCTGACAATATGGCTCTGCGCGTCGTGCTATGCGTGCACCGTCCAGTGCCCACGACAGATCCATATCACCGACGTCATGTACGCGCTCAAGCGCGAGGCAATCGCGCGGGGATTCTATCCGGCAAGAAACCCCATCCCGGTCCTTGCGAAGGCGTTCTACGAAAGGGTGAGGCACGACGGCCGGAACACCGAGAGCAGGCTTCTCATCACACTCTATCTCCGCACCAATCCATTCAAAATGCTGAAGGAAGCGATGCTCGGGCTCCATCTTTTCCTCACGGGACGCCTCTCACTCAAGAAAGAGAAAATAAAGGGCATGAAAGAACTCCGGAAGATGATCGATTCCGTCGAGCCGCGAAAGGAGGCTGTCCCCTTATGAGCTACCTGTATTTCCCCGGATGCTCACTGCGCAGCACCGGCCGACCGTACGAAGAGTCCATACTCGCCGTCTTCAGGAAGCTGAACATCCCTCTGAAGGAACTCGACGACTGGAACTGTTGCGGTGCCACCGCATACGTTTCCATCGACGAGAACAGGGCGTTCACGCTTGCCGCACGCAACCTCGCGATCGCGGAACGGATGCAAAACAACGGGAACGCGGGGGAGGACCTGATGGCCCCCTGCAGCGCCTGCTATCTGGTTCTGGAAAAGACCCAGCACTACATGAAAACGGACGAAGGCGTCAACACGGAGGTCACCGCAGCACTCCGCCGCGGGGGCTTCGACTATAAGGGGACGACGAAAGTGCGCCACCCGCTCGATATCCTCGTGAATGACATCGGGATCGAGCGGATCGCCAAAGCGGTTGTCAGGCCGATGAAGGGGATGAAGGTCGCCTGCTACTACGGTTGCCAGGTCGTCAGGCCTTTCGAGACATTCGACCACGCGGCGTATCCGACCACGATGGACCGTCTTGTCACCGCACTGGGCGCCACGGCGATCGACTGGCCGATGAAGGCGCGCTGCTGCGGCGGGAGCCTCACCGGGACAATCCAGGAGGCGGGGCTCCGTCTCAACCGGGCCCTCCTCAAGGAAGCCGAAAAGCGGGGGGCGAACATCATACTGACATGCTGCCCCCTCTGCCAGCACAACCTGGAGTGCTACCAGAAGCGTATCAACCGGCGCTTCGGCGAATCGATACATATACCGGTCGCCTATTTCACGCAGTTCATCGGGCTTGCGCTCGGCATCCCCCGGAAGGAACTCGGCATACAGCGCCTTTTCATCCCGCTGAAGTTCGCAGATCCGCCCACGAAGGAGGCACACGCCCATGCCTGAGACCAACGGCCACGACGCCCCCCGCGTCGGATTCTACGTCTGCCACTGCGGGCACAATATCGCTGGTATCGTCGACGTCGCGGAGGTCGCCCGTTTCGCCGGGACGCTGCCGAATGTGATCGTCGCGCGCGACTACAAGTACATGTGTTCCGACCCCGGCCAGGAACTGATAATCACCGACATCCGCGAGCACAGGCTCAACCGGATCGTTGTCGCATCCTGCTCTCCCCTCCTCCATGAGCACACGTTCCGTGTGGCCACCGAGAAAGGAGGGCTCAACCCGTTTTATTTCCAGATGGTGAACATCCGGGAGGACGTCTCCTGGGTGACCGAAAACCACGACGCGGCAACGCACAAGGCGCTCGACCTCGTCCGGGCCGCCGTCCGGCGCGTGGCACACCACCGCTCGCTCGCGACGAAGCACGTACGCATCCACCCCGACGTGCTTGTCGTCGGGGCGGGGATCTCGGGAATCCATGCAGCGCTCACGCTGGCCAACGCCGGGAAGAAGGTCACGCTGGTGGAGAGAGAGCCCACGATCGGCGGGCACATGGCGATGTTCGACAAGACGTTCCCGACGCTCGACTGTGCTGCCTGCATCCTGACGCCCAAGATGTCCGCGGTGAAGAACCACCCGAACATCACCCTCTGGTCATACTCCGAGGTCTCGGAGGTCAGCGGGTACGTCGGCAGCTACACTGTGAAAGTGAAACGGAAGCCCCGCTTCGTTTCCGAGGAGCTCTGCGTCGGCTGCATGGAATGCATCGACGCGTGTGTGTACAAGGAGGGGAAGACGCCGGATGAATTCAACCAGGGCCTGAGCAAGCGGAAGCCCGTGTACATCCCCTTCCCCCAGGCCACCCCGCAGGTGGTGCTCATCGATCCCGACACGTGCATCGAGTTCAAGTCGGGACGCTGCAAGAAAACCTGTGTGGAAAAATGCGACCGGAACGCGATCGATTTCAAGCAAAAGGAGGAGATCAAGGAGATCCAGGTCGGCACGATCATACTCGCCACAGGCTTCAAGACATTCGACCCGAAGCGCATCCCGTATTACGGCTACGGAAAATACCCGAACGTGTACAGCTCCCTTGAGGTCGAGCGGCTTGTGAACGCCTCCGGCCCGACCGGCGGCGACCTTGTGCTGCGCGACGGGCGCCATCCCAAGACCGTCGGGATCATTCACTGCGTCGGGTCGCGTGACAGGAACACCAACCGCTGGTGTTCCCGGACCTGCTGCATGTATTCGCTCAAACTCGCCCACCTCCTGAAGGAACACTCGGAGGCGGAGGTGTATAACTTCTATATCGACATCAGGGCGGCGGGAAAGGCGTACGAGGAGTTCTACGACAAGCTGCTCGAGGAGAACATCCACTTCATACGGGGCCGGGTGGCCGAAGTGACCGACTGGAGCGCGCGACCGGAGGAGGAGGGGAAGATGATCATCCGCGTCGAGGACACGCTCATCGGCGTCGTCCGCCGCGTCCCTGTGGACATGGTCGTCCTCGCCGTCGGCATGGAGCCGCAGGCCGACTCCCAAGACGTCCGCCGCATGTTCAACATCTCCTGCTCGACGGAAGGCTTCTTCCTTGAGCGCCATCCGAAGCTCGCCCCGGTGGACACGTTCACCGACGGCATATTCATCGCCGGGGCATGCCAGGGACCGAAGGACATCCCCGACAGCGTCGCGCAGGCGGGGGCCGCGGCAGCCCAGGCGCTCTCGCTGATCGACGCCGGGGAAGTGGAGCTTGAGCCGAACACCGCCTACGTCGTTGAGGAATCCTGTTCCGGCTGCAAGTCGTGCCTCAACATCTGTCCCTACACCGCCATCACCCGGGACGAAACCAGGCAAAAGGCTTTCATCAACGAGGCGCTCTGCAAGGGATGCGGCACCTGCGTGGCCACCTGTCCCTCGGGCGCCATCAGGCAGAATCTGTTCGAGGACGAGCAGATATTCAGCGAGATCGAAGGGCTGCTTCAGGAAAAGGAATCCGTTCTGACAGGAGGTGGAGCATGGCGAGCACCGGCATGAAACAGGGTACCAACGGCTGGGAGCCCCGCATCGTTGCATTCTTCTGCAACTGGTGCACATACACAGCGGCTGACCTGGCCGGAGTCTCACGGCTGCGGCACGCACCCAACGCGCGCGTCATCCGCGTGATGTGCTCCGGAAGGCTCGACCCGCAATTCGTCCTGGACGCGTTCGCCCGGGGCGCCGACGGCGTCCTCGTCGGCGGCTGCCATCCCGGAGACTGCCACTACATGGAAGGGAACTACAAAGCACTCCGACGGGTCCGGCTCCTCCAGAGGATGATGAAGGATATGGGGATCCATGAAGATCGCTTCCGGTTGGAATGGATTTCGGCCTCCGAGGGGGAGAAAGTCAAAACCACAATCAACACCATGACCGAGCGGGTCCGCGCGCTCGGCCCGCTGGGCCTCCCGGAGAGGTTCGCCGAGTGGGACGAAGAGATGGACGGGCTCGCTCACGCGATCGCAGCACAGGAGGAGGCAGTCCATGCCTGAGAAACCGAAAGTCGCATTTTACTGGTGTGCATCCTGCGGCGGATGCGAAGAGTCCGTCGTCGACCTCGCCGAGGAGATACTCGGCGTGGTGAACGCCGTGGACATCGTCTTCTGGCCCGTCGCAATGGACTTCAAGAAACAGGACGTGGAAGCGATCAGTGACGGCGGGATACTCGTTTCATTGATCAACGGGGCGGTCCGCACGTCGGAACAGGAAGAGATGGCAAAGCTGCTCAGGAGAAAGAGCGCGCTGGTCGTCGCCTACGGGTCCTGCGCACACATGGGAGGGATCCCCGGGCTGGCAAACCAGTTTGACCGCGAACAGATACTCCGCTACGTGTATGAAGAGTCCCCGTCGACGATCAACGAACTGCACACGCGTCCGCAGACGGCGAGTCCCGAGGGGGGGCACACGCTGACGCTCCCGGAGTTCCGCTCCATGGTCAGGACGCTCGACCAGGTTATCCCCGTCGATTACTATCTTCCCGGCTGTCCCCCGGTCCCGCGAATGCTGAAGGCTGCGCTCGACACGCTCCTTTCAGGGAATCTCCCGCCGAAGGGGACGGTGCTCGGGCCCGACACCGCCATGTGCGAGGAGTGCCCGCGCAAGGAGAGCAAACCGGCCGATCTCGCATACACGGCATTCCGCCGGCCGCACGAGGTGATCATCCAGCCGGAGACCTGTCTCCTCGCCCAGGGGGTGATCTGCATGGGCCCGGCAACGCGCGGGGGCTGTGGAGCACAATGCGTCACGGGGAACATGCCCTGCAGCGGATGCTTCGGCCCGACTTCCCGGGTCATGGACCAGGGAGCGAAAATACTCTCGGCGATAGCTTCATCCCTCAGTGCGAAAGAGACGGAGGGAATCGACAGGACACTCGCAACGATCCCGGACCCCGTCGGGACGTTTTACCGGTACGGGCTCCCCGGCTCGCTGCTGCGCAGGAAGATCGCAGATCACAATTGACGAAGGGAATGCCATGGAGAGCGGCACACAGGAAGCGCACGCGGGAACGGTTACCCGGAGGGTCACGATCGACCCGATCACACGGCTCGAAGGGCACGGTAAGATCGACATATTCCTTGACGCACGGGGTGAAGTGGAGAAGGCCTACTACCAGATCCCGGAGCTGAGGGGGTTCGAGGTGTTCTCCCTCGGACGGCCCGCCGAGGAAATGCCGCAGATCACCAGCAGGATCTGCGGAGTCTGTCCCACGGCGCACCACATGGCCGCGACCAAGGCGCTCGACGACCTGTACCACGTGGATCCCCCTCCGACCGCAAAGAGGATACGGGAGCTCATCTACAACGCGTTCATGCTCGAGGATCACGCGCTTCACGTCTACATCCTGGGGGGACCTGATTTCATCGTCGGCCCCGACGCACCCAAAGCGATGCGGAACGTGGTGGGGGTGATCGACAGGGTCGGCATCGACACGGGGAAGAAGGTGATCGGCATGCGCAAGCGGCTCCGCGAGCTGATCGCGCACCTCGGCGGAAAAGTCATCCATCCCGTTTTCGGCCTCCCGGGAGGAGTGGCAAAGGGGGTCTCCCCGGACGAGCTCCCTGCGCTGCGACAACTGGCGGACGACGCTCTGGAGTTTGCCCGCTTCACACTCGGCGTCTTCAGAACCATCGTGCTTGCCAACGAGAAGTACGTCTCTCTCATCACATCGGAGGATTTCACGCACAGGACCTATTCCATGGGCCTCGTCGACGCGAACAACAGGGTCAATTTCTACGACGGAATGCTCCGCGTCACCGACCCGTCCGGGAAGGAATTTACGAAATTTGCTTCGGCGAAGTACCTCGACGTCATCGCAGAGCATGTCGAGCCATGGAGCTACGTGAAATTCTGCTACCTGAAACAGGTCGGCTGGAAGGGATTTAGCGACGGCCCCGAGAGCGGCATCTACTCGGTCGCACCGCTGGCCCGCCTCAATGCTTCCGACGGGATGGCAACGCCCGAGGCACAGAAGGCCTATGAAGAGCTCGTTGCGACGCTCGGGGGGAAACCTGTGCATCATACGCTGGCGAACCACTGGGCCCGTGTTGTCGAGATGATCCAGGCGGCTGAAAGGCTGAAGGAGCTTGCGAACGACCCGCTCCTCACGGGGAAAGAGATCCGGACGCTCCCCACGGAAAAGCCAACTGTCGGCGTGGGGGTGGTGGAAGCGCCGCGCGGTACGCTCATTCATCATTACGAGACGGACGAGCGCGGGCTCATCACAAAAGCGAACCTGATCGTGGCAACGCAGAACAACGCAGGAAGGATCTCGATGAGCGTGGACAAAGCTGCCAAGGGGCTGATCCACGGGGGGATCGTGAACGACGGGCTGCTGAATAAAATCGAGATGGCCTTCCGTGCCTATGATCCCTGCAACGCCTGTTCGACGCACTCGCTCCCCGGTCAGATGCCGCTCACGCTGAGGCTCCGGAACGCCTCCGGGGAGACACTCCGGGTGATCCAGCGATGACGGACACGCCATCCAGGAAGCCGCAGGACCTCCTTCTGGCCCTCGGCAACCCGCTCATGGGGGACGACGGGGTCGCCCTCCTCGCCGCCCGGGCTCTCCGCCGGCGGTACAGGGAGGAAATCGACATCAACGAGTCACCGGTCGCCGGTTTCGCGCTTCTCGACCTCCTCACCGGATACAACCGGGCACTGATCATCGACGCATCCGCGACGGGGGACGCTCCTCCGGGGACTATACGGGAATTCACGCGGGAGGATTTCACCGCGGACATCTCCGCTTCCCCCCACTATGCGGGGCTCCCTGATGTCCTTGCCCTTGGCGGACAACTCGGTGTACCCCTCCCCGGGGAAATCCGGATACTCGGCATGGAAATCGAGGCCCCCGGCGTGATCCGCGAGGGGCTTGGTCCCGCGGCGGCCGGATCGCTCCCGGAATTCCTCCGGCGGGCAGGAGAAATACTCGACACCTGGATCGCCCCATCCCCACTGTGAGGGCGCACCCCCTCCGCACCGGATGGCGGCTGCTGGTGGGGGAACCGGTTGACTTGGCCCCACCGATTGCGTACTATTCGGAAAACCGGGTACCACCCTCTCCCCTGTGCAGTCCGTCCATTCCATATCGCTCATCACGCAGAGCGATCCGATGCGCACGATCATCTCACGCATCGACGCCATCTCTGCATCGGATTCCTCCGTCCTCCTGATCGGCGAGACCGGTGTCGGAAAAGAGCTCGTCGCCGAGTACATACACCACACGAGCGTCCGTTCCTCCAACCCTCTCATCAAGGTCGGCCTGGCGGCACTCCCCCCGGACCTCCTGGAGACCGAACTGTTCGGGCACGCCAAGGGGGCATACACGAGCGCGCTCAGCGACAAGAAGGGGCTCTTTGAGCTCGCGCATACGGGGAGCATATTTCTTGACGACATCGATGATTTCCCCCTCCCGCTTCAGTCGAAGCTCCTTCGGGTACTCGAATCGCGGGAATTGATGCGTGTCGGCGGAACAGTCCCCATTCCGGTCGATGTCCGGCTTATTACCGCGTCAAAAGTTGATCTGAAGGAACTGGTGAACCGGGGGTTATTCCGTGCCGACCTGTATTACAGGATCAACGTGGTGCCTGTCGTCATCCCACCCCTCCGGCAGAGGGCCGTGGACATTCCGCTCCTTGTGAATCATTTTCTCCGCCGCTTCTCGAGTGAGGAGATCCCCGGAATTGACGATGATGCAATGAAAGCGCTGGTCCGCTATTCCTGGCCGGGGAATATCCGGGAGCTGCGAAACACCATTCAGAGAATCACGGTCTTTGTCAGGGGGAAGATTGCTCTCAGCGACCTCCCCCTCGAGATACGCGAAGAAAACCCCCTCGAATTGATGATCAAGGCCTGTAACAGGTGCTTCTCCGAGGACCGGATGTCATTCGATGACGTGGTCGCGTGTCTGGAAACGAATCTGATACGGCGCGCGCTCAAGGAATCGATGGGGAACCGGACGCATGCCGCCAAGCTTCTGGGGATGAACCTCTCGACGCTCCGCGACAAATTGAAGAAGTATAATCTCTCCGACCAGGGCTAGTTCCCGCCCCCCTTCTGCGGAATCCCGTCTGTGAATCGGCGGAATTTCGCCGTCACTCCTCCTCCTCCTGCAGCCAACCCCCGATTTCGACACCCATCGGCGGCTTAACATCTGGCATGGTAAATGAATGCTTTCCGGCGTGCCGTCAAACATTCCGCTATGACTCCGAAAGTCAACAGCAGCCAGATCCGAGGGAGCGTCATCGAAACATTCGAGATGGGGGGTCGAACAGTCATCCGTCTTGCGATCACCGGCGGCTCCCTCGATTTCCTCTCCGAACCCGATACTGCATTCCATCTCGGAGACACACTGTTACTCGATGGAGAATTCCGCCCCTGTTCGGTACGCCCCGCGCTGGACCCGGAATACCATCATCCGGTTCCGGGCGCGGACTTCCTCTCCTGACAGTCCCGCCGAGTTCAGGCGGGGCTGAAGCGGAGGAGATCGACACCGGCGAATTTCCGAAGTCACTATCCTCACCACTCGGAGGTTTCTATGGGCGAAACACCTCTCACCATCTGGGAGCACGCGCAACTTCAGGGCTATTCGCGCCGTGACTTCATCAAGTTTTGCGGTTGGATCGCGGCCGCCACCGGCATACAGTCGACCGGCGTTGCCCAGGTCGTCAAGTCGCTCGACACAAAGCCGCGCCTCCCCGTCGTGTGGTTCCATTTCCAGGAATGCACCTGCTGCAGCGAGTCGTTCATCCGTTCCTCGCACCCGATCGTCTCGGACATAGTCCTTGACAAGATCTCACTTGACTACACGGAGACTCTCCAGGCCGCGGCGGGGAAACAGGCCGAAGAGGCGCTCCAGGCGACAATGAAAAAATACAAAGGGGAGTACCTGATGCTCGTGGAAGGCTCCGTCCCGACGGAGGAGGGGGGGATTTACTGCTGCATCGGGGGACGGACCGCGCTGGATATCGTGAAGGAGGCGGCCGGAGGGGCCAAGGCGATCATCGCATGGGGAAGCTGCGCATCCAACGGATGCATACAGGCCGCCCGCCCCAACCCCACCGGCGCAACGCCGATCCACAAGATCATCACCGACAAACCCGTCATCAATGTCCCGGGCTGCCCTCCGATCGCGGAGGTGATGGCCGGGACGATCGTCCACCTCCTCGCGTTCGACCGTATCCCGCAGCTCGACGGTCTCGGGCGCCCCAAGGCCTTCTACTCCCGGCGCGTCCACGACACGTGCTACCGGAGGCCGAATTATGACGCCGGATTGTTCGTCGATTCATTCGACGACGAGAACGCCAAGCGGGGATACTGTCTCTACAAGGTCGGCTGCCGCGGCCCCGTGACATACAACTCGTGCGGCGTCATGCGCTGGAACAACGGGGTGAGCTACCCCATACAGTCGGGGCACGGCTGCATTGGGTGCAGCGAGGCAAATTTCTGGGACAACGGCCCGTTCTACCAGCATCTGGCTTCCTTCCCCGGATTCGGCATCGAGACAACCGCAGACAAGGTAGGGGTCGTTCTCGGCGTCGCGACCGCCGCTGGAATTGCCGCCCACGCGGTCTCCACCAATATCAGGAAGCGGAAGCTCATCCAGCAGGAAATCAAGAGCAGCGAACCGTCCGGTGATTCGAAGAAAGGAGGCGCCTGATGTCCAACCGCATCGTCATCGACCCGATCACGCGCATCGAGGGACACCTCCGCGTTGAAATAGAAGTACGGGATGGCAAAATCGTCGACGCGTTCAGCTCCGGAACGATGGTCAGGGGGTTCGAGCGGATACTCAAGGGGCGCGACCCCCGGGACGCCTGGGCCTTCGCGGAAAGGGCCTGCGGTGTCTGCACCACGGTGCACGCCCTCGCGTCCGTACGGACAGTGGAAGATGCGCTGGGGATCACCGTTCCGCCGAACGCGGAGCTCGTGAGGAACCTCATGTTCTGCGCGCAGTACCTTCAGGACCACGTGGTCCACTTTTACCACCTGCACGCG
>PMJR01000107.1 GCA_003158475.1 Ignavibacteriota bacterium
AAGGGATTTGATGAGCCCATCAACGATAACTCGACGGATGAGGGCCGGGCAGACAACAGACGCATCGAATTTCGCGTGTTGAAGTAGACTTCTCGCCTTACGGGAATTGAGGAGTCTGAACGTTTCATTGGCAGCCTGAGGTGGCGGTGGAGAAGTTGGCAACGGGAAGTTCGCCACCCCGGGCCGCTGCGTACAAGGTCAACCCCCCGGTTTGATCTGAAGGGGTATGACCGGGCAGAATCTACTTCGGTTGGACGTGTTCTTGCACGAGGGAGGGCATTCGACGTATTGCTTCTGAGCGGTGTGTAATGTATCTTGCCGTCGCGACACGTCAATGTTCTTTCATACAGGCCTCTACTTTGGGTAATCCGGGGAGGCCTGTACGCGTTTTCATATGGGGCCGGCACAGCCGGCGGAGGATGCGACCTATGATACGCACAGTGTTGTTCCTCACTATTCTGCTCGCCGGGTGTTCTGCGATTCCGCAGACCGAGACTCCGATCAAACCTCCTGAGCTCGTCAAGAGCGCTCGCCTTCCCCCGATCCTCTCGGTCGTTCCCGGAGAGGGCATGAGGTTCAACGTGAAGATCCTCGTCTTGAAAGATGGAACCGTGGGCGACGTGAAACTGCTCGAATCGAGCGGGGACGCGGAATGGGATTCTCTCGCCCTTCATTCGATCATGAAGTGGCAGTTCGTTCCGGCCCGTGCGGATGGAAGGCCAATGGATGTCTGGGTTCGCCAACCTCTCGTTGTGCAGCTCCGGGACCCGATCATCAGGGTCCTCGACGGATTGGTGTCCGCAACAGAGCATGAAGCGGATTCGTTATACTCTCTTGTCGAACACGGAATGGACTTCGACAGCCTATTGAGGCAGGCCGTTCAAGTGTCGGGTGAACGGGGCCGCGCCCTGGGTGCCGTTGACATTTCGGTGTACGCCCCGCCCTTGAGGGACGAGCTGCTGAGATTGAGAGAAGGTGAAGTGAGTCGTCCGCTCAGGTTTGGCGACGGATTCATCCTGTACAAGAGGCTGAAGAAGGACCCCGCCTGACGATGCCGTCACGGGACGATCACTTGCCCCGGGGTTGATCTGTGGGTTCTCCTGACTGAGCGCGATAGCGGAGAAGGGCTTCGAGGAAATAGTAATCGGCAAATATCGAAGGGACATCAACGTTGCTGTGTACCGGAAGATACTGGACCGAATGATCCAGGAGGCAGCTCGTTCCGATCCCCGCGGTAAAATAGGGTGCGCAGCAAAGTGATGTCAGCATCGCCTCCGCCTCCCTCCTGTAGTGCACGCGGAGCGAATCGTTTGCGACATAGCGGACGAGTTCGAGCAATGCCGATGCGGCGATGCACGTGGCCGACACATCCCTGAGCCTGATCTCCGACTGGAAGTCCCACGCCGAGACATGGTCTTCAGCGAGATGCCCGAGAAAATAGTCTGCAAGGCGCTCGGCCATCTGCAGGAACGCCTCCTGTTTCGTAAATCGGTACGCAACCACCATCCCGTACAACCCCCATGCCTGTCCACGCGACCAGGTTGTCCCGTCGCCCGCCCCCTGGAGTGTCCCCCTGTTGATGATCTCCCCGGTGTTCGGATCGTAGCGCACGATATGATACGTCCCTCCGTCCGGGCGCACGAAGTCGCGGCACGTCGTTGCGGCGTGGCGGGCAGCGTATTCCGCCATGAACGGGGGCCCTCCGTTCCCGGAAGCCCAGAACAGGAGATCGAGGTTCATCATGATATCGATGATGACCGGAAATGAGTTCCCGGCCGGTTTGGCGTCCCAGTTTGAGCGAAGGCAACCGACCTCGGAGTTAAATCGTTCGGAAAGGGTCTGTGCGGCGGAAAGCAGGATCGTCCTGTACGCGGCGTACGCGGGGCCCGTCCCCAGACGGAGTCCGTTGCCAAAGCTGCACATGAACTTGAACCCGAGGTCATGTGTCCCGGTATTGGACTTTTCATATTCGAGAGGGGCTGTCCATCGTCTCGCCCAGCGTTCATACCGCGGGTCACCGCTGATCTCGAATGCGTACCAGAGGCAACCGGGATAGAACCCGCTTGTCCAGTCGTCGGATTTCTTCAATATCCATTTCAGCCGGGGGGTGGCGTACGTGGGATAGAGTGTGCTGTCACGGACCTCGCTGACGCTCTGCTCCAGATGGGCAAGTGAAATATTCACGGCGTTCCGGACCAGGCTGTCGAGGCGCTCGCCGCAGACCGCTCCGGCACCGCCTGTCAGCGCAAGCGCCACGAGCGCGGCCCCTTGCAGAGAGACCCCCCCTCCCTTCGCCCCCCTCACTCGGAGCGCTCTGAAAGTCGATACGATCATCGAGTCTATGCCTCCGGTCCGGCGGCTCCCTGAAAGAATCGTGGAGGGTCTTCGGCCTTCTGAATCATTTGTACGTGATGTTCACCGCGTGCACGTTCGGCAGTGACAGGATGAAATCGACGTAGACCGAGCGTTCGATATTCAAGATCCGGAATGGGGCGGGCACACCGTCCACGGTCACACGGTCCGCCGTCGAAGCGCCCCCGGGCAACAGAACGTGTCCGTGGACTTCATTCCCGCTTCCCGTGAGAATCAGGTCTATCACTTTTTTGTCGGCATGATGCCTGTACTGATACGCAACGTAACCGTTCGATGCCGGCAGCGTCACGGTGACCGAGACAGAATCAGCGGCCGCGGATGTCCACCGGGGGGAGAGAGCCGCCGTGCTGTACGCCAGTCCTTCATTCCTGACTCCGGCAAGTCCTTCCACCAGCGCGGCCATCCCGGTCGCGGCGGCCCAGTTGTCGGGTCCGCCGAAGGACTCCCCTTTCGGCGGAACGTAGTGCGGGCGGTCAGCCAGCGTAACACCGATCACCGCGTAGATCCCCCCTTCCAGAGGAGCATGAAATATCAACTTCACGATTCCCTTGCGGGGGTTCGGATTGTCTATGGCAGCCCAGCAGACTCCCACCTTGGTGCTCCGGGGATTGGGCCCCCACCATGCCACACCAGCCCGCTCATTCCGAAGCGCCGGGAACCACCAGTTGGTCACCACTTCCCCTTTGAACAGGTACTGTGAAGCTTCTGTTCCGTCGCTGTAAACAAACGTGACGGCCCCCGCAACATGGCTGGGAATATTGTCGGACGATGAGTGGAGCAGATACACGGAGGAGGCGGTGTCGTGCACGGGCACTTCCACCTGTCGGGGAAAACCCGGTTTTGTCGAGACCGCCACGACCGCCCTGCGTTGGTTCTTCTCCGGGTTGATCACGTTGAATTCTATTCCATGAAACACCTGGCTTCCGGTGGGGAGTCCGCGCATGTCGTTGCCCGACGATCGTCCGGCGTCCATCCAGGTGAACACCGTGGCGCCCCCCTTGTCCCAGAGATCCATGTTGGCCAGCGCCGCAATATCCACGGATTTGTAGTCCGGACCCGGGGGAGGAGGAGGGATGGATCCGGTGTAGGCGAACCAGAGACGGTTGCCGTATTCTTTCCCCAGTGCAAGCATCCGCTCCATGATGTCGGAGCCATATTCTTCGAAACCGTTCTCATACGCGCCTCGCGCCAGCTCCCCCATGGCGTGCCCCGCCACACCGCCGTTCATGTATTGCCACTTTGCATCATGGGTTCCGAAGCCCTTTTCAAACGGTGGGAAGATGGCGTACCATTCCCCCGGGGAACCGGGGGGAAGATGTTTTCTCAGACCGATGTACGTATCAATGATGGCCACATTCATCGAGTGAGGGAGTCCCCGGTTGAGGGAGTACATGTTCCCCTGGGCGATCTGTGACTTTTCATCCACACCAAGGTTGCGCTTTACATCGGGATCCTCATCGATAAAATGGGTGAAGAACCTGCCGTTCCACGAGAGCGCCACCAGGCGTTCCAGTATTCCTTTTCCCCTCTCCCTGTACAGGGCCGCCTGTTCCGTGTGACCTGCCCATTCGGCCATCTCGGCAAGTTGATTGCAGGCCTCGTAGTACCCCGTATTGTCGCCGAAGAAGATACCGAACCGGGTCTTGCCGGGGACCAGGACCATCGTGGGACTCAGAGGGGCGGCAGGTGTGTACTCGTCGTCCACCTGGAAGTCCCACGAATCAATGCAATACGGGCGCTTCAGCAGCCGAAATCGGCGTGACCATCGGGCGGAATCCGTCACACTGTAGTCAAGTGCCCGGGCCGCACACTCAAGGTTCCTCTTCATCCATTCACTGTCGCCGCTCGCCTTCCAGTACTGGTACATCATGTTCACGTAGTTGTACTCGACATGATTCTCCACCGGCTGGCGCACGAACCAGGCGTCCCTGTCATGCCGGAAGTACCCGAGCGACGTGTACGCGGTCTCATAGTAGTGGTAGTCCTCCTCGCCTGTGTTGACAAAACTCCAGATCATGCCGTCGGGTTTCTGAGTTTCCCGGAGCAGATCCACAAGGTCGCCGCCGTACGGGCTGAAATACTGCATCCCTTTCATGGTGTTGTTGTTGTCGAGCACCCAGTTGACAAAGTACCTGAACGTTCTCCCGTTCCACGTTACCTCCTGATACCCGCCCGGGGGATCCGCCATCATCCCGCTCCGGAGTAACAGGAATAATTCGTTGAATTTACCGCCGTCTGCTATGTCGGTCCTGGCTTCCAGGCGGAAAGTGCGCTGTCCGGCCGTATCTCCGTTCCCTTCGATAAAGGTGACGGTCTGGACGCCGGTCGCACCTCCCGCGCGAAATGTCACCTCCCGGGCCGACGCCGTTTTGACATAGGGACGCCCGCTGCCGTCCTTCACGATCAAAGTACCCCCGGGTTCGCTGAAGATGGTGATCTGTTCCAACGGCCGGACCGAGGATGCCGGCTGCACGACGGACAATCTTGATGTCGGTTGTGCGAGGGCCGTTCGAGAAACCCCCATGAGCATGAGGAGGAGGAACTGTCGGGGCATATTGCTCATTCTGATCTCACGCCATTGACGGGGCCTTCGTACGTGAGCCGGAGGCCCCAGTCGGCATCGTCGGGGAACTCGGGCAACGCGATGATGCCGATCTTGCTTGCCTGCACCCTGGAGTCACCCGCATCAAGCCAGGAACCGTTGCGCGGATTGAACCATTGGGCCCGATACACGCTGTTGAGTCGTGCACCGCGGATCCGGGACCTCGGGCATCCCTTTTCGAAGTAGGCAAGGAAAATCTCCTTGTCCTCCGTCCGGGCGCAGTATGCCCAACCTTCGTAACCGAGCGTCACCTGGGTTTTGTTGGGAGATACCAGATCCGCCTGAGGCACGAGTTCCTGATAGCGCCGCCCGACGGAAAATGCGAATGTGCGCAGGTACTGCATCTGGGCGCCCGAGGGCCATTGAAACGCGTCCCACATGTGCGTGGGCGCGCTCGGTTCGATGTCAGCTCCCCAGATCCCTTCGGCTCCGTAGACGTGTCCGGCGAACCCGCCCGAGAGAAAACTCCCGTACATACCCGAGCGGACAAATCCGTCGTCACGTTCCGATCCGCCCGCGGCGCCGCGCGTATAGTTGGCTGCGCCGGGTCCTCGCGCGTCCCGGTATCCGGCATAATAGGGCTCTCCGTTGAGCGCCGGGCGAGGGTTCTTCAATCCATAGATCTCCGTGAGATACCAGTAATTATCGTGCTCGCGCATGTTGCCTGTCTGGTGGAGCGTGACCCAGGACCCTTCCCCCCAGTTCTCGAGCGTCGACGGATTTGCATTCGCGGAGAGCAACGTGCCGAACGGCGGGAGCCCGAAATTCTCCTGCACGGCGTGTATGGCGTTGGTGTAGTCATCGGGACTCACAGTTTCATCGATGATATCAAGGTGGATCGGGCTCAGGACAGTATTGTTGGCCTGGTAACGCGACCAGATATACTGGATGAATCGCGCATACGAATCGGGCCAACCGTAGTATTTGAACCAGCACAGACCGGCGTCACGCCGGGAAACTTCGATGAACGGGATGAATCCGTTTGCATTGAGGTAGTCGATCTTCCGGTCCAGGAATTTGAAATATTCCGGATTGATCCTGTCCATATCGGGAAACGCATCCTCAAACCCGGGCACTTTCCCCGGGAAGAAGAACGGCCGCCCCCCTTCGTTGTCCATGTTCTTCGCACTCCCCGTTCCGAATTCAAGCCAGGCGGACCGGACAGTGGTCTTCGCCGAATCGTTCATGATGAGGTGCCAGGGCCTGCCGTCGGTCATCCAGTTGGGAAATGCCGCGATCACATTCACCCAGTTGTAACCCTGCGCCTTCCGGTAACGCACGTAGTCCTTGAACCCTGCAGTCGGCCCGATGGGACGTTCGACGTCGTCGTCGTACCAGCGAAAGCGATTGGCTCCCAGCGAATACCACGTGTCGCCGATGGCGAGGAACGGCGTCCCGTCATCATATTCGAGTGCGTGGCCATTGGAAGTCGCCCTCACGAATCCCCGCCGCAACGGATTCGCTTCTTTTTCGGATTCCGTCCAGTCGACGGCCGTGAATGCGCCCGACTTCCCCCCCACTCCGGGATCATCCGGACGCGAACCGCTTTTCCATGTCCAGGTTCCGGGTGCGGCTGCGATGAGACGCACGTGAAATGTCCGGCCGCCGTCCCAGAATCCATAGACCCGCTTATTGAATCCGGGTCCTGTCAGATCCACCCAGACGACAACGTCCGTATACATGTTCTTGTAATGATTGGCGGCCGTGAACGCAAGTTCCTGCTTTTCAAAGACATGCACGGTGTTCGAAGCGGCTCCCGCGACACACAGAGAGAGGAGGAGTGCCACCAGCACCCGTTGTTGTTTTTTCATCTGCAAGGCTCCCCGGAAAAGACCTGACGAATTGCCGTGCACCCCCACACAGTCATCCCCTCCCATCGGCATCGTACACCAATCCCATTTCCTTTCTGATCCTGTCCAGCAACCTGATGAGGCGGAGGCTGAAATCGAGCGGTAAAATGTCGCTTTCCTTTCGTCCCGATCGCAGGCATCGCACCACCTCCTCTGCTTCGTAATTATACCCGTTACCGACGTAGTCGAATTGTATCGTTTCGGGTTGTTCCTCCCCCTTCGTCAATTCAAGCGGCACCGGACAATGCCACCAACGGTTCAGTTTCAGCCTGCCCTTGGTTCCGCAGATATGACTTTCGACGGTTGAGTTGACCGTGAAACTCGAAAAGAGCGTCGCAATCCGTCCGTCGCCGTACTTGAACGTGAGCGCCAGGCTTTCATCGACGCCTGTGGACCCAATGTGGGGAACGGCGCTGATCTGATCGGGTTCTCCCCAGAGCAAAAGGGTCAGAAACACGGGGTAGATGCCGATGTCAAGAAGCGAGCCTCCTCCGAGACTTTTGTTGAACGCCCGGTGGTTCGGGTCGAATCCTGTCACGGCACCGAAGTCGGATTTGATATGGCGTACTTCGCCCAGAACACCCGACGCAACCAATTCAAGAACCTTATCCATGGAGGGCAAGAACCGTGTCCAGAAAGCCTCCATGAGGAACACACCGTGCTCCCTTGCAGTGGAGATCATTTGCAGGACCTCCCGTTCATTCATTGCGAACGGCTTCTCACAGAGAACTGCTTTGCCGTTCCTCAGGCACATCAACGTGTTCGCG
Organism: Ignavibacteriota bacterium; assembly: GCA_003158475.1. Classification (GTDB taxonomy): domain Bacteria; phylum Bacteroidota; class Ignavibacteria; order UBA10030; family UBA6906; genus Fen-1273. Next base: position 7,593 of record PMJR01000107.1, read on the forward strand.
CAGTGGTACGGGTGAGGTGTCGCGATGTAGATGACGTCGATGTCAGGATCAACAGCCACTTCCTCGTATGAACCGTACGACGCCGCGACCCCGTGCCTGCGGGCAAACTCTTCGGACTTTCCTTTTGCCCTTGACGCGACGGCCGCCAGCGTCGCATCCTCCACAACCGTGAGAGCTTCCGCCATCTTATCGGCTATCCATCCTGTGCCGATTATGCCCCATCTGATTTTGTTTTTCATCTCGCTCCCCCGTCCCCCTGTCCGTTCCCCCAGAGGAGCGTCATCTGAGGCTCCCCGAGTTCCGAACCGTCGAAGCAGAGAGAAGAGTCCCCGAACCGGCCGTCTGTGCACTGATAGCCGATGGTCCGGCGCCTGTCTTCTGGCTTTCCGGGACACGGTTGCGCATCTCGCCTACTCTCCTGTCTGCCTGCGCAAGAACCCCCAGGAACTTCGGGTTCTTCCACAAACCTTCCATGAGCGGATCCTTCATCGCGATAGCACTCTCTGTCCAGCCCGCATCGATATCATGGATCGTGGCAATGTGGGGATCAGCCAGGGCGGAGATCGCTCTGGCTTCCTGCTCGAAGCGTGCGACCTCATCGGTTGAGGAGAGCAGCCGGTCCGGGAGAAACTTGAGCGCGACGATCCGGTCGAGTTTGGCGTCGCGGGCTTTGTACACTACCCCCATGCCGCCTTCACCGAGCTTTTCGAGAATCTCGTAGTGGGAAATGACTGAGGGGACCAAGGGAGCCTTTTCTCTGGTGAGGGGGAGGGGGTTCCGCTAACTCGCAGAACACCCCTCTGAACACCTCTAGTGGAAATGCTGAATCAACATGATGTCGCTTTCAATCCGATCAACCTGAGTGTACAACAATGAGCGTCCGTCCGGGGAAACATCTACCCCTGAATACGCATAAATGACTTTTTCGGTAATCGCAATCTGATTTGTATGCCGTGTGCTGAAGTTATAAACGTAGACGTGACCTTTCTGGGTTGTGTCCGGCTTTATGAAGTAGATTCCCTTATCCGTCAATTTCCACATACACCAGAGTATGCCGCTCAGATCCTTGTCAACCGACTCTTCTGGGCCACCTGACAGCGGCAATCTCAGGATCTCGCTGTTAATGTTCTTCTGTGCATAGTAAAGGTATTTTCCGTCAAAGGACTCAAACGCAACGAATCCGCCCTTTGTTGTAACCTGAGTTTCCTCTCCCCCCTCCGCAGGCATCTTCCACACCTGGAAAGTCCCGGTACGGTTGGAACTGAAATATATCGATCGTCCGTCCCTCGACCAGCTGGGGACGTTGTTCTCAAACCTGCCGGATGTCAGCTGACGGGGCGTCCCTCCATTGGAGTTCATAACATAAATATTTCCATTACCCTTCTCTCGTGAATCAAAAAGCATGAGTCGGCCATCCGGTGACCACCGCGGGCATCCCACCTGCGGTCCCCCGAAGAAGGTGAGTTGCACCGGGTTTGTTCCATCACTGTTACAGGCCCAGATTTCGAAGCTGCCCGATCGATCCGAGACGAACGCAATGTGCTCACCGTCGTCTGAATACTGTGGCGCAATCTGCTTTTGACGCGACGATATCAGTTCTGTCGGCGGCTTTCGTTCAGACGGGGACGTTCCGAGACTCAGATGCCAAATATCTGTCTTCTCCGTCAGACGACTATACGCAAGGTTATTCCCATTTTTTCCAATGGCGACCCCCTCGACATTCTCACCGGAACCTGTCACTGGGATGGGCGAACCGCCTTCCGAAGGTATTCTCCACAATGTCGTGTTTCCTGCCCGGTTGGACGAGAACACGATCTCCTGTCCATCCCGTGTCCATGCGTTGCTTCCGACAAAAAGGTTGTCGAAGGTCAACCGTTTTTCCTTTCCGCCGCTCGTTGGAATCGTATACAGCTCCACCACACCGGAGCTGAGCGATTTCGCAAATGAAACCAGTTTCCCGTTGGGGGAGAATTTCGGCCCATAATCCCCCTGCCCGTTGATATCCGGTGAGGACAATCTCTGTTTCTGACCGGTTTCAACCGCTATCAGCAATATGCAATTAGGCTCTTCTGCGGATTCTGATGCAGAGACTACCAACGTTTTGCCATCCGGTGACCAGTCAATCCCCTGTCCGGAGGACTTGACATCGGCGATCTTTCGTTCGCTTCCACCCAACGATGGAATAATGCAGAATGAACTGCCATCATGCACCGATCGCGAGAAAGCAATATAACGGCTATCCGGCGACCATGCCGGATCACTCTCCACTGCAGGATCATTGGTAAGCCTCAGCGGCGAGCCGGCGTCGACGAGCTTCACATAGACATCGAAATTGTCCCCATGGTCGCCGTTCCAGACGAATGCAATTGAATTGCCTTCGGGGGAAAATGCCGGCTTTCCTGCATAGCCAGGATAGCTCGTAAAGGCGACAGTCTTCATCGGAGGGAGCGGCGTTGCGAAATGTCTGGCGAAGATGAGATAGTAAAGAGCTGCCACAAAAGAGAGTGCCGCCAGCGTGCCCAATCCGATCCATATCCTCTTCCTCCTTGAACGGACATCGTTTCGCTCCGCGCCGACCTGCGGACGCGACCTCTCCGGGTCCACCTTCGATGTGTGTCCGACTCCTGTCGGATCTCTGCTCACTTTTCCCAGATCAACAGTCATCTCCCTGATCGTCTGATACCTTTTCTCAGGGTCTTTCTCCAATGCCCGGCCCACAATATGAACCAGGTCTGATCCGATATCATCACGATATTTTTGTATCGGCAGCGGGTCCTCATTCAAGATAGAGTACATCATCGCTGCTTCATGGTCTCCGCGGAACGGCGTCTTTCCGGTGAGCAGTTCAAAAAGCAACACTCCGAACGAGAAGATATCGCCGCGCGCGTCTATCTCTCCTCCCTGGATCTGTTCCGGAGCCATATAGGCGATGGTTCCGACCGTGCTGGATGTTTCGGACAACTTCAAAGACCCCTTCAGCTCCGCCAGCCCAAAATCCATCACCTTCGCCCCGCCTCTGGACGTCAGCATGATGTTGTCGGGTTTGATGTCCCTGTGCACGATCCCCCTCGCATGAGCTTCCTGAAGCGCTTCACTAACCTGGATGGCGATACTCACGGCATCGTCAACCCGGGAGTAGGGGATTCTCTTTCTCAGGGTTCCCCCGTCGATGAATTCCATGACGATAAACATGCTGCCGTCATCTTCCTCGACTCCGTGGACGGTGCAAATGTGCGGATGGTTCAGGGCGGCGGCGGCTTTTGCCTCCTGGAGAAAACGGGCTTTCGTTTCGTCTGTGAGAGAGACGTGGGCAGGGAGAAATTTGAGAGCCACTGTGCGATCGAGCCTGGTATCCTGGGCCTTGTAGACAACGCCCATGCCCCCTTCACCGAGCTTTTCGAGGATCCTGTAGTGGGAAACGACTGAATGAAGCAAGGGAGCCTGACTCTATGGTGATGTAAGAAGCATCCAGCAGCCGGCAGAAGACCCCCATGGAGACTTCCGTGGTCGGGCTACGGAAAAGGGATGCTTCGCAAGGAACGCGGCTGGATGAATTTACAGCGATCAGGGACTAATCGCAATAGTCTGAACAGGTAACCACCGGGATCTCGGCTCCGACAGACGGGACAATCATAAAATCAGTTTTTGATGCAGGAAAGTATGGAAGAGATAACAAAGCATCCCTTAATCTCCTTTTCGCGTTTCCGTCTTTTTTGAGGAGGATGGTTCGCGCGAGAGAGGATTTTCAGGATTTTCAGGCCAGTGTATTGATTTGAAATTGAGGCCACATTTCTTTACTTTCGCACTTCCAGAAGCAGCTAACGCACAATCAACTATGGCCGAGAGCACCGAGACAGACATTATGACCAAGCGCGCAAGGGCTGAACTCAAGACTGCCTGAACACGTGAAGTTCATGTTTTTGTCTTCGCCGGCGCTGCGCTTGCAAGCCACATTTGAAAAGCGTAGCAATGCACTGAATGACTTTTTGATACACAATTGAAATGCGAACTCTCATGAAATGTCCAAACATATTGTCCATGCTCTTTCTGGCGTGCTTTTTTGCATTCTTTCCATTTCGCTCGCCGGCGTCGCCAGCCCGCTTCACGGAACAATTCACTGCGAACTGGCTTTTCAGTAAAAGCGATCTCGCATCGGCGATGATGCCGGATTGCGATGACAGCAACTGGCGCAAACTGAATGTGCCGCACGATTGGAGCATCGAAGGCCCGTTTAGCGCGGAATATGGCAGTGGCAACGGCTTCGTGCCCGGCGGCGTCGGCTGGTATCGCAAACATTTCAAGCTCGACCCGGTGCAGAAAAACAAACTTGTGGCGATTGAATTCGACGGGGTTTATGACCATTCCGAAGTCTGGATCAACGGCCAGTTTGTCGGCGCGCGCCCATTCGGTTTCATCGGTTTTGAATACGATTTGACACCGTATTTGAATTGGAATTCTGACAACGTCGTGGCCGTCCGCGTGGACCATTCGCGTTACGCTGATTCACGTTTCTACACCGGCTCGGGGATCTATCGCAACGTTCGGCTCGTCATCACGGAGCCCCTGCGCATCGCGCATTGGGGCACGTCGGTGACAACGCCGGAGATAACCGTGGATTCCGCGCTGATCCGCGTCGAAACGACGGTAGAAAATCACTTTACCCAGGCAAAACCTCTTTTGTTGCGATCCGACCTCGTTGCGCCGGACGGAACAATTGTCGGGACGGCCACCACCTTAGGTTCCGCCGCCGGCAATTCGATTCAAACGGTGGTTCAAACACTAAGACTTTCGCATCCGCACTTATGGTCGCTCCAGTCGCCGCAGCTCTACACTTTGCAAAGTCACATCATATCCGGCGACAAAATGGTTGATGAAACCGAAACGCCGTTTGGCGTCCGCACCGTAACGTTTGACGCCAACAAAGGACTGTTTCTCAATGGTGTTTCAACCAAGCTCAAGGGCGTTTGCATTCATCACGACGCTGGTCCAGTCGGCGCGGCAGTGCCGGACAAGGTTCTGGAACGGCGATTGCGTTTGCTGAAAGACATCGGCGTCAACGCGATTCGCACAAGCCACAATCCGCCGGACCCGGCACTTTTGAACCTGTGCGATCGAATGGGATTGCTCGTAATGGACGAAGCGTTTGACGAATTTACGCCGTCGAAACATAAATGGATGGTCCACTGGAGTTTCGGCATGGCAAGCCATTATGGTTACGGCGAAGTATTTGATCAATGGTCGGTGACGGATATTTCCGACATGGTTCGCCGCGACCGCAATCATCCGAGCATCATCTTGTGGAGCATCGGCAACGAAATTGATTCCGAGAATGATCCATTTTCCGATCCGTCGCTCGGCAACAATTACCACTCGGCAGGTCCATCGGCCAACAATATTGTGAAATGCGCCGCGCCATTGATCGCCGCCGTGAGGTCATTGGATCAAACGAGGCCAATCACTGCCGCGCTCGCAACGGTCGCGATGTCCGATGCCGTCGGTTTTCCGGAACTGCTCGATGTCGTCGGCTACAATTATCAGGAAGCGCGTTACGCTGACGACCATGTAACATTTCCGAAACGAGTTATTTTCGGCAGCGAGAACGGCCATCACTATGCCGCGTGGCGCGCCGTGGAGACCAATATTTATATCGCGGGCCAATTTCTGTGGACTGGCATTGATTATCTCGGCGAGGCAATGGCCTGGCCGGATCGCGCAAACGGCGCCGGGCTGCTCGACCTTTGCGGTTTCAAAAAACCCATCGGCTGGTTCCGCCAAAGCCTTTGGAGCGACAAGCCGATGGTCTATTTATGCGTCCATCTACCCCCTGTGAACCGTCGGTTCACCGCTGCCGAGCATTGGAACTGGCCCTCAAACACCACCGTGAACGTGGCCTGCTACGCAAACTGCCCGGAAGTCACGCTGACCTTGAATGGCAAGATCATCGGCACCAAGAAAAGTTCCGAAGCCGTTGACGGCGTTTTGAACTGGCAGGTTCCCTTCGAACCGGGAACTCTGAAGGCAGTTGGCCGCGCGAACGGACAGGACGTTTGCGACTACGTTTTGCAGACCGCCGGCGCGCCCCGCCGGATTGAACTGCTGCCAGACACAACTCAAGTGCGCACCGACGGCAAGGACGTTTCCCAGATCGAATTTCGGATCGCGGACGAGAATGGCGTGCGCGTGCCCAACGCAGACGCGGAGATAAAGTTCGAACTAACCGGCCCGGCCAAAATCATCGGCATCGGCAACGGCGATTTGAGCAACAGCGAGAATTGCCAGGGCGACACACACCGCACATTTCAAGGACGCGGCCTGGCCATTCTTCAAATTACCGGGAATTCCGGCACCATCACATTGCAGGCAAGTGCCCCAGGCCTCGCACCGGCCAGCGTGATAGTATATAGCCGGTAGGCCAAACCCTTCAGAATTCTATTCCGATTTCTGTCAAGTTATACATCATGCTGGGCGTACAAGGGAAACCAGGTGCGGCAGGTTCGCACACCTGGATCCTTTGGCTTCGCGACAGGCTCCGTACCTCGAACTACATCCTGGGCAAGATTCCCGTTGAAATCCACAATTTGGCCCATGGTGAGAACCGTACCTGCATGGGAGGGAACCATGCAATACAGGGCCGGCGTAACAACTTGCTAAAAGAGGACGGAGGGAGTACATTAGGCGGAACACCAGGCAACACGATGGTGTTATACGAGAGATTGATCACTCGTTATCAGACAACCCCCAAACTCAATGGAGATCGAGCATGAATGAGGAACGCAAGTGCCCCGTAGCGGGACACTCCGGGATGACCTCTGCCGGCAGAGGCACATCGAATCGCGACTGGTGGCCCAACCAGCTGAACCTGGGCATCCTTCACCAGCACGGGCCGGCCTCCAATCCGATGGGCCACGACTTCACGTACGCTGAAGAATTCAAGAAGCTTGATCTGGCAGCCCTGAAGAAGGATCTGTACACGCTCATGACCGACTCCCAGGAGTGGTGGCCTGCCGACTGGGGCCACTACGGCGGACTGTTCATCCGTATGGCCTGGCACAGTGCCGGCACCTACCGCACCGGCGACGGCCGCGGAGGCGCTGGTACCGGCAACCAGCGTTTTGCACCGCTCAACAGCTGGCCCGACAACGTCAACCTGGACAAGGCACGCCGCCTGCTCTGGCCCGTCAAACAGAAATACGGGAGCAAGATCTCCTGGGCCGATCTCATGATCCTGGCCGGCAATTGCGCGCTGGAGTCAATGGGCTTCAAGACATTCGGTTTCGGTGGCGGTCGCGCGGACATTTGGCAGCCAGAAGAGGACATCTACTGGGGCGGCGAGAATACCTGGCTGGGCGACAAGCGCTACAGCGGTGACCGCGAGCTTGAGAACCCCCTGGCCGCGGTGCAGATGGGACTGATCTATGTGAACCCTGAAGGTCCGAACGGCAAGCCCGATCCGGTGGCCTCAGGCCGCGATGTGCGCGAAACCTTCGCTCGCATGGCGATGAACGACGAAGAGACTGTCGCGCTTGTCGCCGGTGGGCACACATTCGGTAAGACGCACGGCGCGGGCGATCCGAAGCTTGTAGGTCCGGAACCGGAGGCTGCGCCCATCGAAGAGCAAGGGCTGGGTTGGATCAACAGGTTCGGCACCGGCAAGGGCGTGCACACGACAAGCAGCGGTATCGAAGGGGCATGGAAGCCCAACCCGACAAAGTGGGACAACGGTTACTTCGACATGCTGTTTGGCTACGAGTGGGAGCTTCTAAAGAGCCCGGCTGGCGCCTGGCAATGGTTCGCCAAGGATGTCAAAGCAGAGCACATGATCCCTGACGCACACGACCCTTCGAAGAAGCACCGGCCAATCATGACTACGGCCGACCTGTCGCTGCGCCTCGATCCGATCTACGAACCCATCTCGCGCCGATTCCAAAAGGACCCGCGGGCGTTCGCCGACGCCTTCGCCCGCGCTTGGTTCAAGCTGACCCATCGCGATATGGGGCCGAAAGTCCGGTACCTCGGCCCTGAAGTTCCGGCCGAAGACTTGATCTGGCAAGACCCGGTCCCCGCTGTGGATCACCCGTTGATCGATGCCAAGGACATCGCCGGTCTCAAGGCCAAGGTTTTGGCATCAGGATTGCCGTTGTCAGAACTTGTCTCGACCGCCTGGGCTTCAGCCTCTACCTTCCGTGGTTCGGACAAGCGCGGGGGCGCAAACGGTGCGCGCATTCGCCTGGCACCGCAGAAGGACTGGGAAGCCAACCAACCGGCGCAATTGGCCCGGGTGCTGGGCGTGCTCGCAAGGATTCAGAAGGACTTCGACGGCGCACAAACAGGCGGCAAGAAAGTCTCCATGGCTGACCTCATCGTGCTGGCCGGCTCCGCGGCTGTTGAAGCTGCAGTTAAGGCTGCGGGATACCGTGTCGACGTTCCCTTTACACCTGGTCGCACCGATGCCTCGCAAGAGCAGACCGACGTGGAATCTTTCGCCATGCTGGAGCCCCAGGCCGATGGTTTCCGCAATTACCAAAAGACGACCTTCACCGTGTCGGCCGAGGCAATGCTGGTGGACAGGGCACAACTCCTGACCTTGAGCGCGCCAGAGATGACCGTGCTCGTGGGTGGCCTGCGTGTGCTGGGTGCGAACGTGGGTCAGTTGAAACACGGTGTGTTTACGAAACGGGTCGGGACACTCTCCAACGACTTCTTTATCAACCTTCTCGATACGAGTACCGTGTGGAAACCAACGTCCGATGCCGCGGAGACGTTTGAAGGGCACGACCGAAAGTCCGGCGCACCCAAATGGACAGGCACCCGCGTGGATCTGGTGTTCGGCTCAAACTCGCAGTTGCGCGCACTCGCCGAGGTCTATGCACAGGACGATGCGAAAGAGAAGTTCGTTCGTGACTTCGTCGCGGCCTGGAACAAAGTGATGAACCTTGGCCGCTTCGACTTCAAATGAGCCCCGCAGATCATCCATGAATAGCACGCAGAAGTGCCACATCATACCGATGTGGCACTTCTGTTTCGAAGCCTCGTTTGATCCCACTTCAGATTTCCGTTCCGGGCACTTTATTGGTGTTGGACCGAGGTGCGGTGGGGATTGGGGATGGTCAATTGGGAGGAAGAGAAAAAGGGAACCAGAGAATGGGCTTCTCTGGTTCCCTTCGCTCCGCGAGACACAAAATTGACTATCCAGGACTCGCTCACAGCTGCCGGAAGATAGTGCAGCGCGTGCGATCGTGGCGCACCTATTTGGTATCCGAGTTCCACATGTCGTGGATGGCCTTCCAGGTCCCGTCCTTCTGCTTCTTCCAGGTGCACAAATACTTTCCTTTCTCGCTGACCAGCTTGCCGTCGGGCCCCTTGAATGAGTCTTCGTAGGTGCCGGCCGTGTAGCCGAAATCGCCGCTCTTGGCCACTTCAGCGTGAACCGTCTTCCAGGAGAGCGTGAAGGTCGTGTCGGCGAAATACGCCGCCCACACCTTCCTGGCAGCGGGTCGGCCGATGGCCACGGGCTCCTGCGGCGGATAGGCGATCGCATTTTCGGCATAGAACGACACCACGCGCTCCACGTCCCTCGCCACTGCCGCCTTCGACCAATCGTCATCGAGTTTCGCCAACACCTTTGCATTCGCGTCCATGTCGGCTGCGAGCGCGGGTAGTGCGGCAAACAGAAAGGCAAAAACTGAAAGAACCGATATGGCTCTCATAGTTCCTCCTAAGTGTGGTGGTAAAAGGAATGTGAGTTACTTGTAGAATGACTGACGGGACCGCGAGGCCTGGTCGGGATTGGGGATCGCCGACCCGCACGGACAGAATATACAAAACCCCGCTATCACACTTGAGGCCGACACTTCGAATAGAATGTCGAACCATCGTTGCCATTGGCTACCCAAGCAATCTTGGCGCCCAAAAAGGAAACATAAATGTCCAGCCAAACAACGATGTGATGAGCAGGTGGATCACCAGATACAGGGCAAAGCCCGAGATCCAGTAGAGTAGGAGCTTTGACACACTGGGTTTGAAAAAGACGTACGAGAGATAGAGTTGCACAACCGTCGGGAGGGAGTATGAGACCACCCCTGGCCAGTGAAGTACTGAGACGAAGAGCTTCCCCAGAAGATTGGCCACTGCAGCGATCAACAGTGCCTGCCAATACGGTAATGGTCGGATGCGGAGGACGAGTCCAGCAGACACGACGATCGTTGTGGCCATCAAGAGGATTGAGATGAGGATGCCAACCGGGAATGAAAGGGCTATGTTCACTGCTTCTCCGTTTGCTCTACTTCGTAGAATTCGCACATCTGATCTTGATGGAACCTGACGATCTGGAACCAAGCTTCGGCAACGTACAGTTTAGGACTTCAGCGCCTCAACGTGGAGCGGGTCGGCGATGGCGCCTCGCAGCGGGAGGACTCCGGTCGCTTGCCGATCTCCTTCTTCACGGGGTTACGCGTCCTTTGCTGGATTCGTTCTTACGTCTGGTATGCTTGCGCCATCATCATTTGCAGTCTTGAGCGATGATAACGCTGAAGCATTGCGGGATAGAAATTGAAAACCACATTTATCAAAGTTGCTATGACTGCTAGGTTGATATCTGCGACGAAGGCGATGTAGAACGAGACAGTGGTGATGATCGCAAACGCAAGAACATGACTGGACTCGGATATCCTTGTATTCATCTCAAATTGGGCGAGTCCGCTCCTTCTGCCATTGAAGAAGTGTTTCCTGTTGTTACGGGGACTCCAAAACGTCAGCCGCAACATCTTCCGGAAAATCTGCATTTTCAGAATAGAGCATGCAGA
>PMJR01000090.1:0-20856 GCA_003158475.1 Ignavibacteriota bacterium
ATCGGCGCATTGGACGCACGGACTACTCGATTATCGTCTTCAAAGTAGCGCTCCCCGGCTTCAGCTCATGCCTCTCTCCGTTCGGCATCACCGCGACTGCCTCGACCCCTTCCGGGATCGTGACGCTCATCTCGAAATCTTTCTTGTGCTTCTTCCACTGTACCGCGATCTTCCCGGACGGGCCGTCGAATGACGCCGACGCGCTCTCCATCGGTCCGGGCTCCGGCGCGATGAGCACTTTGTGCCAGCCGACGCTCCCCGGCTGCTGCCGGATCCCCGCGACGTATGCGTAATGCCATTCCACCAGGTGCCCGAGCATGAAGTGGTTCATGCTGTTTCCGGTCCCCGGTTTCGCGTCCCAGCTTTCCGGAAGCGTCGTCAACCCCTGGCGGACCATAAACCCGTAGCTTCCCTGGTTTTCCCGGCTGTAGATCCTGTGAAGCACGTCGCTCCGGCCCCCTTCCGCCAGCGCCCTGATCAGAAACACCTGCATTACCTCTCCCACCGTCTGCTGCCAGTTGTGACGCTCGAGGTCTTCGACGACAGCCTGGAGCACGGCTTTCCGGTCCTCTTCCGGGATGAGCCCGGCGCACAACGCCACACTGTTGGCGGCCTGGCACGAGCCGTGATTCAGTACCGACTTTCTCACGGGGTCGTAGAACCTGCGCTGGAAATCCGCTTTGATCCGCCCCTGGAGCTCTTTATAGATGGATGCATCCGCGGTCTGTCCGAGCAATTCGGCGGTGCGGCGGACTGTNNGGGCCGTCTCCTTTTCCGTGCCCGTAATCGTACCAGTCACCCAGGTTACTGTTGATGATCCCGTCTTTTGCAGAGAGCGAAAGATAGTCCACATAGCGCTTCATGCTCTCATAGCTCGAATCGAGCGCCTTCCTGTCGCCGTACCACTCGTACAGGTGCCACGGGACGAACACNNGTCGGAATATGACCGTCGGGGAGCTGCGTGTCCCGTATGTCGCGCGCGATCTTGTTGTACCAGCTCCGGACGTTGTACCCGTAGCTTATCGCCCGGGCCATATGCCAGTTCTGTTCCTGCCAGCCGTTCTTCTCCCTGTGAGGGCAATCGGTTGCAACGTAGCTCATGTTCGAACGGATCGACCAGTCGATCAGACTGTGAGCCCTGTTTTGCATATCGCTGGAGCAGGAGAATGTCCCCACGATCGGACAGTCGGCTCTGGTATGCACGAGTTCAAGCGATCGTATCACCGGGAGCTTTGAAGGATTCGGATAGCCAGCCGGCACAGCGCCGGTGACCCCGACATACTGGCAGCCCACGTAGCAAAAGAGGGTCTGGTGAGATTCCTTGCCCGAACCCCCGATCGTGTAGTCGTGCCATATCTCTTTGCCTGTTCCCCATGTATAGGTGAATTTCACATGACCCGTCGAATCCACGTATTCGGAGGGTTTGAACCGGACTCTCTTCCCCGTCTCCCCTTCCACCGTAAACCGGAGAAGCGCAGAGCAGTTCTGAGAGAATATGTATGTGTATTCGCCGGGGTGCGGGGAAACGATCTTCACGGGCTCGAAAACCTCGTGCGCTGTAATGGGGGGAGCAGTGAAGGGAAGTATCGACCCCTTCGGCGCCGGGATGACTTTCGCGGGGAGCCATGATCTGTCGTCGAATCCGGGGAGGTTCCAGCCCGCCGGATTAAGGCGTTCATCAAAATCCTCCCCGCCGTAGATATTTGAGGAGGTCAACGGACCGTCATGCCATTTCCATGAGCCGTCGCTCGAGATCACCTTTTCCCTTCCGTCGCTAAGCTTGACGTGTGCCTCAAGCCAGATGAGATAAGGGCGTCCTTCCGAAAAATCCGGCATGGCGTCGGTTTTCACGTACCGCATCGTATCGGTCGGCTTCTCTACCCGCCAGAACGAGTTCCCGAGCAGGACCCCCCATACATTTTCCCCCTTCCTCAAAAGCTTGCTGATGTCAAACTCCTGAAAGTAGATCGTCTTGTTGTATTGCGACCAGGGCTGATTGATGAGGGACTGGCCGGGACGCCGTCCGTTCAGGAGGAGCTCGTAATGCCCCAGTCCGACGATCTTGACCGAGCCGCTGACCGGCTCCGCATCAAGTGTAAATGATGACCGGAATATGGGGCAGGGTGTGCCGCCGATCTTTTGTAACCCCTCGTGTGGTGCGATCCAGTGTGATTCGCCTTCCCCCGGGGCGGATGTCGCAATCATTGGGACTATGCAGAATGCGATCAGTACGAACATCCGTTGTATCATGGCAAACTTTCTTTCCCTCATTTCGAGCAAAGTAATATGATTCCTTCCACCCCCGCACAGCACTATACACTCAATCGACCTCATTCGCAACCTGCAGTCGTGCCGTTTCATCAAAGAAACGCTCGTCCCAATCCGCGCGGGGTTGTGTTTGGCATCGGCAATCCCGTAAATTTGGGCACGCTTCCGGCACATTGTATCAAGCCGCATTCTTGACTATATTTCGCCACACAGAAACCCCCGGAGTCCCCCATGTCAATGAGCCGCAAATCAAAAATCTGGCTGACCATCCTGGCCATCCCCGTCGTCCTCGTCATCGCCGGCGTCGTAGTGTTGAAGATAATGTTCACCAGCGATAAGCTGAAGTCAATGGTCATTCCCCGCGCCGAAACAGCAACCGGGCGCACGGTGGCCATAAACGATATCTCGCTGAGTGTTTTCCCTTCCATCGCGCTCAAGATGGAGGGTGTCAGCATCTCAAACCGCCGGGGGGAGGGATTTTCCTCGGACCCGCTCCTCACGCTCGACGCTCTGCGTCTGAATCTGAAGCTTCTGCCATTGTTCAAGTCCCGAATCGAAGTAAATTCCCTCGAGTTCGACCGCCCCCGCCTTCTGCTCGAGGTCAACGGCCGGAACGAGACAAATTATTCAAACCTGACAGGGGGAGGAAGCTCCGTAGCCCCGCCCAACCCCGCTGGCGGGGGAGCCCCCGCCGCCACGCCTAACCCGACAGGCAGGGGAATCCCCTCGGGGAGTGCCGCATCTCCGAACCTGAAGAATCCGGAGCCTCCCGGGCCTGCAGCTCCCAAAACTGAAACGGCTCCCGGTTTCTCCATGTCATCCACGTCAGGATTTCTTGTCTCGAATCTTCTCGTGAATGATGGTTCTGTGGACTACGTCAACTTCAAGGACAGCTCCGCTACGAGGGTACGGAATCTTTCTCTCGCCCTGGAACTCGGGACGGAGGGGGACAGGATCATCATCAGCGGGAACGCCGTGACGGACAGCCTCAGCTACGGCACAGTGGAGACGCCGATGCTGGAGGGTCTCCGTGTACGTTTAGACAGCCGGATGTCGTACGATCTCTCGAAGGATCTGCTGGAGTTCGAAAAAGGGGACATGACATTCCAGGACATGCGGCTCGTCCTGAAGGGCACAGTCTCCCACGTACGTTCAAACTCCGTCCTGGACGTCACCGTCGGCTCCGACAGCCTTAACATCGCCGATTTCTTTTCGCTTATTCCCAGGGAGTACCTGAAAAGGGCAGAGGGGGTCAGGGGGACAGGCATTGCCCGGATTCATATAGCCGTCACCGGTACGCTGACGGATTCGACAACTGCCGACATCGCCGGCACGGTAGCCGCCACGGGAGCGAGCATACAGTATCCGCAGCTTCCGAAGCCCATTCGCGACATCACACTCCTTTCAGATTTCACGCGGACGAAGACAAAGCAGGAATTCCACATAGAAAAAATGACGGCGAATCTCGGCGGGTCTCCCTTCAGCATGGCAATGCGTGTTGTGAATTTTGATAATCCGTACCTGACTCTTTCCGCCGCCGGATCGCTCAACCTGGCAACCGTCCCGGAGTATTATCCCCTTGAAAAGGGGACGGAGCTCGGGGGGGAGATGAAGCTCGATATTCGGATTGACGGGAAGGTAATGGACCCGAAATCGTTGCACGCCTCGGGTTCAATGACGTTTCAGGATGTATCCGCGAAAACCGCCAGCACCGCAAAACCGGTCCGCAAGCTGAACGGCACGATCACATTCAACAACGAGGTCGTCGAGACTGCAAAGCTCTCTCTCTTTATCGGCGAATCGGACATGACGCTCTCATGCAGGGTGAAGAACTATCTGTCGCTCGTTTCGAAGGATAAGAATGCCCCGCAATCGTCCGCGACGATGGCGCTTCAGTCGAACCACCTCTTTGCCCGCGACATCATGACCGAGCAGACTGCTCCGGCTGCAGGCGCGCAGAAGGGGGGGAGCGCGCAGACGGCTTCCGGCCCCGCGGAAGCACCGAAGGGGGGGAACTTGCAGCCCGCTCCCATCACTCCCGAGAGCCCGAACGCGGGCCGTTCGGCGACGTCCAAAGCAACCGGGAAGGCCGCATTCCCGCTTCCGGCAATGGACATTGATGCGAGCGCTACGATCGGCACGCTGACGCTTGAGAAGTTCGAGTTCACGAACATCAAGGGAGCGATGCGCGTCTCAAAAGGGGTCGTCACCATGCAGAATCTGGCGCTTAACGCCTTCGGTGGGACCGTGGTTTCGAGCGGTTCCGTTGACCTTAATAAGCCCGATCGGCCTCTATTCGACCTTAGCCTGAACCTGAATGGTGTAGAAGCTGCAGCGCTCCTATCGCATTTCACCTCCTTCGGCCAAAAGCTCAGCGGCGCATTGACAACAAGCACGAAACTCAAGGGTGCCCTCAACGACACACTGGGTCTGGTTCCCGAGACGGTGGAGGGGGATGGTAAGGTTGCGGTCAAGAACGGGTCATTGAAGGGATTCAAAGTCAATCAGACCCTGGCAAGCTCGTTGAAGCTTCCTGACCTCGAGACAATCCAATTCAAGGATTGGGGAAACGACTTCACCGTCCGGAAGGGGAGGCTGACGATCAAGGACCTGACGATCACCGCCTCCACCGGGCAATACGTCGTCAACGGATCGCAGGGTCTCGACGGATCGCTCGACTACCACATGGCCCTCTATCTGCCGCCGAGCGCCGCATCAAAACTGAATATCCCTGGCTTTGCGGGGGAGGCAGTGAATCTGTTCAAGGATCAGAGCGGACGCCTGAAACTTGACTTCAATATCGGAGGGACGACGGACAATCCGAAGGTCCAGCTGGACACCGACCCGGCGAAGAACAGGGCGGTGGATCTGGCGAAACAGAAGCTCGAAGACGAGGCGAAGAAAGCCGGGGATCAGTTGAAAAACAAAGCCACGGATGCACTCAAAAAGCTCTTCAAGAAATGACTCCTTCGCTGTCGGGGCGATTTCATTCATCCGGCACCGTACCATCCTCCCTTCTTACGATCATCGGATGGAGGAAGTACCTGGCAGGATACGTCGTCGATGCTTCCCTGGCACGTCATTCGCATTCAAAAGGAGACTGGCCATGAGAACAATCACAATCTGTCTCCTTCTGCTCACGGCGGTGATCACACCCTGCATACCCCCCAAGCTACTCGCGCAGGACGACGGATCGTTTTCTCCCTTTGCACGACATGTGATGCAGGCGCTGGCAAAGCAACCCCAACCCCTTCAACCCGAGCACGACCATCAAGTTTGAGCTACCGAAAACCTCAAACGTGAACCTGACGGTGTATGACATACTTGGACGCGAGGTGTCCGTGCTGGTGAATCAGAAGAGGGAGGCGGGAGTGTACGAACTCAAGTTTGACGGTTTGAATCTTGCGAGTGGTGTGTACTTCTATCGGCTGCAGGCGGGGAGCTTTGTGCAGACCCGCAGGCTTTTGCTGTTGCGATGACCGTCGTCGTCGATTCGTGAGGGAAAAGGCTCGGCAATCATCACCGGGCCTTTTCCATTTCCGAAGTAGAATCCTTGTTCCGTCGAATTGACAATCCCGTAGTGGGCCCGTACCTCCTGGCTGGCCCGTACGTGAGTTGTCATGCGTGGGGCCGACGGGAGAGCCGTGCTGGATACGGATGACAACAACGGGCATCGTTCTCTGACAAACGAAACACCGGGGTAAGCTTGCATCGACGCAGCAACCCCAGGAGAAGAGAGATTATGAAAGACGCGACAATCCTCGTGGCAGGGGCCACAGGCAATCTCGGTGGGCGCATTGCGAGAGCTTTGCGCAAACGGGGAGCCAACGTAAGAGGACTGGTGCGCCACGGCACTGCGCGAGACAAGCTTGAGCGACTGCAAGAATTCGGCATTGAGATTTCCACTGTCGACTTGCGCAGCCCTTCCGAAGTGACACCGGCATGCACGGGCATCTCATGCGTGGTCTCCGCGCTGCAGGGGATGCGGGACGTGATCGTGGAAGCGCAGACGGTCCTGCTCGACGCCGCGATCAAGGCCGAAGTGCCACGTTTCATTCCGTCCGATTATTCGATCGATTTCACCAAACTTCCGGCCGGTGAGAATCGCAACCTCGACCTACGCCGAGAATTTCACAATCGCCTCGATGAGATTTCGATTTCAGCGACTACGATCTATAACGGTGCGTTTGCAGAGTTGCTTACCGGTCAGATGCCTCTCATTCTCTTCAAACTGAAGCGAGTCCTCTACTGGGGCAACCCTGACCAGCGCATGGACTTCACTACGATTGACGACACCGCCGAGTTCACGGCGAGCGCGGCTCTTGATCCATCCACGCCTCGCTTTCTACGTATCGCCGGCGATCAACTCAGTGCTCGAGAGCTCACAGTGCTTGTGAGTGAGGTGACCGGAGAGAAGTTCAAGCTGTTCCGCGCGGGAAGTCTGGGATTGCTCGGTGCCCTGATCGGGATCGGGCGAATCGTCACGCCCGCAGAGAAGCAACTTTTCCCGGCGTGGCAAGGCATGCAGTACATGCGTAACATGTTCGACGGCCGGGCGAAGCTTGAGCCGCTCGACAACGATCGCTATCCCAATATCGGTTGGACGACGGTGCAGGATGTGCTTTCGGCGCGTCGAGTCAGGTAGCCTGCATGCACAGAGTGACACTTGCCGGCTGCTTTTTGGGCGCATGCAGCACGCTGATGTCCCGATCGGAAGGACCGTCGTAGGGCCTCCGAAGAAAGACTGTTCAAAAAGCCATTGGTTTGGGGAAGGATTCGTGGCCCAAGGATGTGGCCTCTTTCTGTCACATAGAAGTAGATCCACCGCGATTCACACAATAGTAAAACGGGGCGCGGAATTTCACGCCCCGTTCCATGAGTCCCTCAATATGTGAATGGAGCGAGCTTGAGCTCCGCAGGGTTCCCGAGGAGCACGAACTGCAGGTTGTGCATGTATTTCTGGCAGACTTTCTGAATTGCCTCGGGGGTCACATTCCGTATGCTCTCCAGATACTTCTCCGCCTTCAGGTATCCCGCGCCGGAGAGCTCGTAGCGGGCGAGCAGATCCGCCTGCGAACCGTTGGTCTCCGTACGTAGGTAGTACCTGGTCAGATACTGGTTCCTCTGGTCGTTCAGTATCTTTTCCGAAACCGGTTCACTCTGGAGTTTCTTCACTTCGTTTAGCATCACCGTCACGGTCGTCTCGGGCTGTACGGCGGTAACGTAGATCATGCCGTAGTTGGTAAAAAGCCCTCCGAGGCCTGAGACCGGGGCGTAGGAGAGGCTCCGTTTCGTCCGCACTTCCTCGAAGAGTCTGAACTGCAGAATGGACTCTGCAAGGCTCATGGCATAGCTTTCATCCGTGCCGGTCTGGGGGGCAGGATAGTAGCCGGTGATGTAGTTCGTCGGAAGCTCACGCCGCACGACCTTCAGCGACGGGGTTTGAAAACTGACGGCGGGGGGGAGCGATGCCATGTACCTCCCCTGGGGGATCTTTCCGAACGATTCGTTCACCATCTTCTCCAGTTCCTCCCGTGTCGTGTTCCCGACAACGACGAGCAGCATCCCCGAGGTTGCCATTCTCCCGCGCATAAATGACTGCAGGTCCTTGCCGGTGAACGACCTGATCGTACTCTCCGTGCCTGACGGGTCGACCGAATAGGGATGATCGACGAAATAGGCCTCCATGGCGAGGCTCGACAGGTACTGGTCGGGATCGTCCTTCGATTGCCGGATCGCGGAGAGTAACTTCTCCCGCTCCAGCTCGACATCGACGGAGTCGAACGAGGGGTTCAGAAGCACGTCCGTGAATATTTTCCAGGAGCGGGTGAAATTCTGTTGGACGCACTGAAGTGAGATGCTCGAAAAATCCCTCCCCGCCGCTGCAAACATCCGGGTGTCCATTCGTTCGAGTTCCGCGTTGAGCTTCTCCTTGGGAAAGTTTTTTGTCGCAAGGATTGCCACCCGCAGGGCGAGGTCTTCAATCCCCGCCTGGCGCATGTCGAGCGTCGCGGACCCGCCGCGGAGATACATGTTGACCGCGATGATGTCATTGGCCTTGTTCGGTACGAAAATGACCTTGAGCCCGTTGACCGAAAACGACTCGGCAGGGGAGGCCGGCCGCGCCTGCACCCAGCACATCGCAAGCGTCACAAGGATTGTCAGAATACGCGTTTTCATGATTGTGTCCTCGAAATTGGGGGTCGTGTCACAGTCCGAGCTTTTTGCGGTCCTGGGGCGAGGAAAGGACGCCCATGACATACGGCTTACCGTTGACATACGTGTTCAGGTATTGCGCGATGTCCTGGCGGGTCACTTTCTTCAGGTTGTCGACGTAGTTCAGGTAGTAGTCCAGTCCGGCGACGGCCCACCAGAAGCCGATCGTGTGCGAATACTGGGAAGGACGCTCGCGGCCGTACTGTTCGTCCACTGCCATGATCGTCTTCGCATTTTGCAGCTGTTCGTCGGTGAAATACCCCGGGTCTCCCATCTTCTTCAGTTCGTCCATGATCGCGGCCCGGCAGCGCTCGAACTTCTCCGCGGAGGTCTGTGCCGAGAGTACGATCGGGCCTTTCTGGTTCAGCGTCTGGTAGTTCAGGCTCACCCCGTATGTGAGCCCGCTTTCGACGAGGTCCTTGTAGAATTGTGACGTCCGCTGGCCGAGTATGAACGACAGCGCGTCCGCGGCATACGTTGACTTCGCATCCTTGCTCACGCTCGGTCCCTGCCACTCGATGAAGATCGTGACCGCGTTGACGGGTGCTTCGACCACGATGGATTCGGTCCTCTGGATCGGCGGATGCTCCGGAACGGGGTTGGTGATGAACGGATCGGCACCGCGTTTCCACGAGCTGAAGTACTTCTCGGCGAGGCGGAACCCCTCTTCCGGGGTGATGTCGCCTGCGAGTATGAGCGCGGCATTGTTTGGCACGTAGTATCGGTTCTGTATGGTCCGCATCTTCTCGGTGGTCGCCGTATCNNGTGGTGGCCGTGAGGATGATCTCACGTTCTCCCCCCGCGTTCTTTCGTGTGGGGTATTTCCACCACACCTGCTTGTTCACGGCGCGGTCGAGGAGGAAATACGGGTCGGACTCCGCTCGGTCCAATTCCCCGGTGATAACAGGCCGTTCCTTCACGAGCTCCTCCTGCAGGAACAGGGGACTGGTGATGGCGTCGTACATGAACACAAGCGCGGGGACGAGGCTGTCGCGCGGGATTGTGAAGAAGTAATTTACCTGTTCGTCTCCGGTGCTGGCGTTCCACGATGCCCCCAGCTCACGTATCCTCTCCAGATAGCGCTCCTGGGAGGGTATTGCCCTGTTCGCCTTGAAGAACATATGTTCATAAAGGTGCGAGAGACCGTTGTATTCCAGGGGCTCGGTATATGCGCCGTTATGGACATCCACCTCCACGGTGACCAGCGGGACGGACGGATTATGCACGACGATGACTTCGAGACCATTGCTCAGTGTCTTCTGGTAGATCTGGTATTTTTGCGCGAGTGCAGTTGCTCCCCCGAACATCAGGAAAGCGGTAATGAGAGCGATGACGGCTCTGCGGTGCATTGCGTCCTCCTTTGGCTTTTGCCGCGTGCGGTGTATGCTGATAGAGACTGGCAATGGGACAACAGGCCTTAGGGTAGAGAATTCGCGCGAAAAAGTCAAAAGGACGGCACATTTGGGGCCAACCATCACGCCGTTCTGAGGCGTGACTGACAGTCCCGCCTTCTTTGGCGGGATTAACCCCCAATTCAACCCTATGCTGTATTCCCTTTTGGAATAGTCATTGATACACTATATTTAGAGGGGAATCGATCACACTTGTCGTTGTATGACATTGTTTGTCAACCATGAAGGTCGCGCCTGGTATGAAACGGCTGGTTTGCCTTATCGTTCTCTCTCTTTTCGCGTTTCATCGTTCCCGTCCCGAGGAACGCGGTCCCCGCGACACTTCGGGGGCCGCCGAGACGATATGCATCACGAGCAATTTCTCTGTGGCGATCGACTACCCGAATTTCGTCATCTCGATTCTCGCACACCTCACGGGGGCGCACATTGAGAGCCTGACGCTTGTAGAATGGGATATCAGAACTCCTGTATTGAATTCGTTTTTGCTGCATTTGACTGAAGGCACGGATGAGTGGCTCGACATCGCAAGCGACTCTGCCTATCCTTCGTTTGTCAAACTGCCGCGTGAAGACCGCACCGTGATAACACCGCGCGCGCTCAAATTCATCAAACGGCTGATGCAGTTTTTCCACACTCCGCGATCGGACACGCTCCATGGCGAATTCGAATACGGCGAGGATACTCTGGGCGCCCGCGCCTTTCAGCAATATTCGTCCGTCGAACCCGGATTTCTGACCACGACAGTCTCCCGTGTCGAAACGTGGAATGAGAGCACCGGGGAGGACTATATCAGCGGGGAGGTCAGGGCTGTCACACAGGAGGGGTACACCTATTATCCCGATGTCAGAATCGCTTTGAAAAACAAGAATATAAAGATGCGGTTCACACCTGTTGACGTTAAGGTTGCAAAAACCAGACCTTGAATTGCATCCGCTGGCGAATCCGATGATGTCCGGCCGTCCGGTCGGGCTTCTCCCAATCGCAATATACCCTAAAACGGCCGTTTTGGTAGTCGGGCGATTAAGTCAGGGCTTTTGGAACGATACGGTGGTATTGCCTGTTCCCATTGGTACCTCATCTTACGTGATTCTCTGACGCGCAAATCTCAGTTACCCCAACATTCCATCCACATTCCGGGAGATCCCCCATGGTAAAACGCACGCTTTCTTTGGTATGCTTGTTTCTTCTCCTCTCTGCAGGCTCTTTTGCGCAGGATATGAAGAAGGGCTCAGAAATGCAGGATATGAAGAAGGAACCCGCGAAGAGCGGGATTGTCACAGTTCTTGTTTCGCACGAGGTGAAGGAATACGCCTCCTGGAGAAAAGTATATGATGCAGACGAGCCTAACCGCAAGGTGATGGGGTTCAAAGTGTGGGGCGTCTACACGGATGTGAAAAATCCGAAATGGGTGACGATCATCGGGACGTTTCCTAACGCCGGTGCCGTGGATGCATTCATGTCGAGTCCCAAACTGAAGGAAGCGATGGAGAATGCAGGCGTGATCGGGAAACCTGATGTGAAGGTGCTGACAGCCGGGGCAAAGTGACACCCGCCCAATCGCGCACACTTAAAACTGTGGGAGGAGAAACAATAGTGAAAACCATAACTGGATTCTTTGTGGCTGCTCTGCTCCTGGCCGGCTGTGCAGGAGGGAACCGTGACCTGGTACCTCTCGGAAAACAGGTTGATGGGTACGTGAATGCCCACAACCTCGATGCATTTGCGGGCTCCCTTGCCGATGACGCGGTAGCGAAAGCGCCGGACGGAAGCATGCATAAGGGGAAGGACTCCGTAAAGGCCTGGATGTCGGGAATGCTCCCCGGCTTCCACGTCGATTCGCGCGGATGGCAGCAATCGGGGGACACGTTATCCTGGACGTCGACTGTTCAGTCAAACTCTTTCGCAGCGATGGGGATCGGTCCTATCAGGACGAACACAATGGCGGTATTTGCCGGCGACAAAATTCGCTACTTCCAGGCGGACCTTGACCAGGAAACAGCGGGGAAAATGCGCTTCCTCCAATTCTACGCCGAAATCGTAAACGGAGGGAACCTGGACGCGATTGACAACTACATTACAGAGGACATTATCGAGCACCAGGCGGTCCCCCCGGGTACCCCCCCTGGACGTGAGGGCGTGAAGGCATATTTCAAAATGATTCGCGAGGCCTACCCTGATCTGCACGGGACCCCGACGTTGATTCTTGCAGACGGCGACAAAGTTCTCGTGTACGCCACATGGGAAGGAACGAACAAGGGTAAGCTCATGGGGAAGCCTGCTTCCAACAAAAAGAATACATGGGGTGAGGTCGACGTGATACGCCTTGTCAATGGAAAGGCAGCGGAGCATTGGGGATGGGAAGACAAGACTGGAGATATCACGCAACCCGGACGCAAATAGATCCTATCGTTCTACGTGCACCACCATTAAGCCGGCACAGCGGCTCATCGAATGCAAAAGGCCCGGAATTCCCCCGGGCCTTTTTGCGTCCTGCATCGGGTTTATTCCGCCCGGATCGTGCGATTACCGGGTTCACGACCTCGCAAACACCACAAAGCCGTTTGCCGGGATCGTCACGCTCGCTGATGCCTGCAGTCCATGGAGAGGGGGTCCGGAAGCGTCCACGCCCCCTCCGTTGCCGGCAACGGTCGGGTTTTCCCGGTTGTCGAAAACGTCGCTGTTAAAGACTTCACTCCAGCGTCCCCCTGATGGAAAACCCACCCGGTAGTTGTACCGATTGAATTCACTCAGACTTGCGACCACCACAACGTCGTTTCCCGCTCCTTCCACCCACCGCTGATATGCCAGCACTCGATTCTGGTTGTGGACGTGAATGATGCTGCACCCTTCTCCGCAGAGAGCCGGCTGGCTCTTGCGCAGGCTGATCAGCTCAGCCGTGAAGCGCAGGAAGTCAGACATCGTCCTGTCAGCGCCATCCAATCCCTGCCACCCGATGAGCGTCGAAGGGCCGGGCGTGTCGCTCCACTGCTTGTCCTCGAGAAATTCCTGTCCCATGAAGATCAACGGTATCCCGGGCGACGTCAGGAGCAGTCCCATCCCAAACCTGCTCCGGCTTCTCGCATACCAGGATCGTGAATTGATCCCGTCTGCAAGCCTCGCAATCCGCATATCCCTCCCCGCATACACTATGTCATGGTTCTCGAGGCACGTCACCGCCCGCCACCGGTTCGGGAGTCCCGTATCCGCGACCGCACGGGCGACTGCGTCCATGTCGACCGGCGCTGAAGCTCCCGTGACAGCCTGGCCGATGGCCGCGCGAATGCTAATACGGAGCCCGTCGTGCCACGTCGCGTCGAATCCAGCACCCCCCTCGCTGGTGGCTCTCACCACTGCCGGGTTTACAGGCCAGTACTCCGCTACCTGGATTGCCTCCGGCTTCCTGGCGTGCAGTGTATCCGCCATGTACTGGCATGTCTGCCACCCGCCGAAGCGGTCCATCACGCTCACTTCATCGAACCGGAATCCGTCGAGCCGGTACTCTTCATAGCAGGACACCGCATTGTCGATCAGGAACTGCTTCACATCGTTGTTCCAGTAGGCAAAAATCTCTCCCCCCGCCCATCCCTGGTCGGTAAAATACAGGCTGTCATTCGCGTTCCCATAAGGCATCCGATCGAGAAACCACATGCTGTATTCATCGAAGCCGCCCCCCGCGTGGTTGTATACCAGATCGAATATGACCGCGATTCCATACACATGGCAGACGTCGATCATAGCGCGGAGCTGGTTGTCAGCGCCCCGGAGCACATCTCGCCCGGCATAGGCGGGTTGTCCGGCCTTGCGCAGGATCGCGTTCACCGTGTCGAAGTACTTCTGTAGCTCGGTCTCATCGGATATCGAGTACAGGTTCTCCGGGCTGAAATAGTCCGACCCGTTATACCCCAGGCTGTACTTCGTCTCGAACTCCTGAACAGGGAGCGCTTCGATCGCATTGACACCCAGCGCGGCGAGATAGGGAACCCTGCCGACCACGTCAAGGAAGCTTCCCTCGTCCCTCCCCGCGGCGATCAAGTACGTCCCGACGTGGAATTGATAAATGATCATCTCGTTGAACGCCGGGGTACGAAATCCAGTCTCATGCCACGGAAACCGGGAAGCGTCCCGCAGGACGCAATGCGATCCCGGGAATTCAGGAATGAACGACAACACCCTGGCGCGGGGATCCCGCTTGTACCCGTTTGTGCCTGGTCCGTCAACATAGAACAGATACTCGTCGCCGTCTTTCAGGTCCGGGAAGAACCCCGCCCAGTGCCCCCCGCCTATCGGATTGAGGAGGCAACTCTGGTCCTGCTTCCAGCCGTTGAAGTCTCCGGAGACGTAGACTTCCTTCGCACGAGGCGCCCATATACGGAAGATCGCACCGCCGGATACCACCGTGCCGCCGACCGGGGCATTGCGCAAATCTGGCTGAGGAGTCGTCATAGTGTCAGCGAAGAGTGATCTCGTTCATGGCATCAAAAAGGTCGTCCAGTTATAGAGGCAAGCCTCCCTCTTTATCAGGTGGTCGGGCTCACCAAATGAGAGGAATCAGCCGATAGGGGGTAGTTTTGCAGTACTCCTTATATCCGGAAAGATGGTCTCCCAGGAATCTCTCTTCATCGAGAAGCCTGAAAACGATCAGGACGAGAAGGGGAAGCGTGCCGATCACCCCCCAGAAAGACCCCAGCGCGATGGGAGTATAAAGGAACATTACCAGCGCCCCGGCATACATTGGGTGCCGAACCAGACGGTAGGGGCCGGTCGAGATTACTTTCTGTTCCGGGGTGACCTCGACAATTGCGGAAGAGAATGTATTCTCCTTGAACACAAAAAACACTGCGACGAACCCCAGCAGCACGAAAACATCTCCGACAATGACGAGATACAACGGGACATGAGACCATTGGAAGCGGTGGTCAAGACCCGGGAGGAGAATTCCCAGAATGAAAGCCACATTTGCGATAGCTTGGATGACCTTCTGCTTCTTTTCTTTTTCGGCAATCGGTCCCGCTTTCACCCGGCGCTTGATGAGTTCCGGGTCCTTTCTCAGGAAATACAATGTTACGATCGTACACGATCCGGAAAACACGAACAAGTAGACCCATGCCTCCCAGTAATCAAGTGTCCATGCAGGCAAAAAAAGAAATACACCGATGATAACCGTGAGAAACGCCAGTCCGGAGAGAGCTTTGGTCTTTAGTGTAACCATTGACCAATTTCCGGTTATTCCCGATTAAATCCAAGATACCCCCCTAATCGGGCTCGTAGCAAAGAAGAACATTCCCATTATTGAATGTCCTTGTCTTGGTAAGTTTCAGATTTAGCCTCTGCTTGATGTTCTTGAATATCGGCGTACCAGCGCCGAGGACAACGGGATCCACCATGAACTGGTATTCATCGATCAAACCCTGTTCTGCCAGCTGCGTCATAATGCTTCCGCTCCCCAGAAGTGTCATATCCTTTCCGGGCATCTGCTTCAATTTCCTTACTTCCTCCCCGATATTGTTCTTTACCATCTTCGTATTGCTCCACTCGGCCTTTTCCAGCGTCCTGGAAAAGACAATTTTCTCGGCCTTATTCATTCCTTCGGCCACGATCGGATCATTCTTGATCGCGAGCGGCGTCGGCCAGTAACTTGCCATCAGCTCATACGTCACGCGTCCAAAGAGGAGCGTGCTCCCGGATTTGAGCCCTTCGGCAGCGTAAGCGGTTCCGTCCGCATCATGCTTATGCCAGCTGATATCTCTATGGGGGCCTTCGAAGTAGCCATCAAGAGTTACGAAATTGAACACCCCGACTTTTCTCATGTCAACCTCCTGCAGTTGTTTTGCCGGTAACCGACCGGGCAAAATCGAAATGGCATTCTGCGAAGATCTGTGCCGGATTAGCGCCCCTCATAGGCCTTCTTAAGTGTCTCTATTTCTATCTTAGTCATTTTAAGCATTGCCTGCATTACCCTTTTTGATTTCTCCGGGTCTTTGTCTTGCAGCATCTTCCCCAAAGTGGTGGGAATGACTTGCCAGGAAAGACCATATTTATCCTTGAGCCACCCGCACTGTGATTGTGACCCCCCCTCCGATAGCCTCTCCCACAGATCGTCCACTTCCTGCTGTGTTTCACAATTTACGAAGAATGAAATGGCTTCCGAGAATTTGAAGACCGGGCCGCCGTTCAGCGCGTAGAATTCTTCCCCATTGAGCTGGAATATCACGGACATGACCTTCCCCTTCGGGCCCGGCCCCGAGTCCCCATATCGTGTCACCGTCCCGATCTTTGAATTTTTGAAGATGGAGACATAGAAATTCGCCGCCTCTTCCGCCTTGTCGTCGAACCACAGGAATGGGATGATCTTCTTCATTCAAACTCCGTTCAGTTGATAAGTGTGAATGTGTCATCGTTCTCTTCGTTCGGACTTCCCCTCATCGTCACTTCGGGAAGGTGTAGTTCACCATCCACTGGATTCCAAACTTGTCGGTGAGCATTCCGAAGTACGCCCCCCAGAATGTGTCCTTAAGCGGCATCATTACTTTCCCCCCCGCCGAAAGTCCTTTGAATAGCTTTTCCGCCTCGTCTTTGCTCTCCGCTTCGAGCGAAAGCTGGATGTTATTTCCTACGATCAATTTGTGCCCCATGGATTCCACTGCATCTGTCCCCATGAGCGAGTTTCCCTTCCCTACCGGCAACGAGACGTGCATGAGCATGTCTTTTTCCTTCTCCGGTATTCTGCCGGCTTCCGGTGTGTCTTTGAATCGCTGGAGCGTTGTGAAGTCTCCGCCGAACACCGACCTGTAGAAAGTGAACGCTTCCTCGGTGTTCCCCGCAAAGTTCAGATAGGGATTGAGCGTTGCCATATGTATTTCCTCCGAATAATAAGGTCAATGGTCATTTGTGCTTTTTTGTAACGCGCAACAGATTCGCCTGAATTCTTGCCTTGACGATTTTTCTGACAAGCGAGACGGGAAGGGGATGGTTCGGAGTGAACTGGATGGTCGCCCCCGAGGTGTAGTAGCCCTTAAGCTCGGAGCTGAATGAAGCAACTATGGCTTTATTCGGGACGAACAGGCTGCAATGGTTCTCGAACGCGGCAAAGAACACCAGTGGTCCGTGAAATTTGAAGACAGGAATCCGGTAACTGATCCCCTCTTCCGCCCCGGGGGCAGCGGTCATGATCGTACGTCGCAGTTTTTGGAGAACTCCCCTCGAGCCTGGGGGGACAGTTTTGAGATACGCGTTGATGTCTTTCGCCGGAGATGTCTTTTTCATCTGTATCGACTTTCCTCCCTGAGTTCCTCCTCGATCGGCCGCACCTCGATACTCCCGAGACGCGCCGACGGCCACCTCGATGCCACCTGTATAGCCTCGTTTAGGTCCCTCGCATTGATCAGGAAAAACCCGCCCAGCTGCTCCTTTGTTTCGGCGAACGGGCCGTCGGTGAGGGAAACTCTGCCCCCCCGAACCCGTACGGTTGTCGCGGTTCGAGCGCTCTGAAGAGCGTCGGCTGAAAGTAGGTGTCCGCGCATTCGGAGCTCCTCGAGGTAGGACAACGTCTCCCCCCTGAGAGCATCCCATTCAGTCCTGGACAAAGCGTTAAGCGAACTTTCTTCCTCGTAGGCCAGACAGAGGTACTTCATCTGTTCGTCCTCCTCACTTCTTCTGCTTCTCGAGCTGTGCCTTCACCGCAGGGCTATCCGCCGCCTTCTGGACTTCAGGCGGGAAATCCGACATGTCGAAGACCTGGCGGACCTCGATCACGTCGTCACTCCGTGCGGGAACACGCTTAGCCCACTCAACCGCCTCTTCTTTCGATTTCACCTGTATCATCCAGTAGCCGCCGAGGACCTCTTTTGACTCGGTAAACGGTCCGTCGGTCACTTTGGGCTTCCCCCCGGCGAACGAGATGCGGGCACCCTTGGTCAACGGATGCAGCCCATCGAGGGAAATCAGCGCTCCGGATTTCGTCAGCTCCTCGTTGTATTTCGTCATCTTCTCGACATCTTCGGCGTCCGGGGCGAAATCCGCCTTGACTTTCTTCCCTTCCGCACCCTGGTAAACCCCCGGGATCATCAGCATCATGAATCGCATTGTGGTATCTCCTTTTTGTTGTTTGTGTTGGATTTGTTGGTTCAATAAATAGTCGTTCGGCGTATCCTGAATTCGACACCCCGGCATCAGAAACCCGAAAGAATCTTATCCTTGCTTCCTCTGCTCTCCCCGGGTGCTCATAAGCTCTCTGATAGGGCGGACTTCGATAGTTCCCACCCTGGCGGGAGGGATCTTTGAGGCGATCTCAATCGCCTTATCGAGGTTCCTTGCCTCAATCAGATAAAACCCGGCCAACTGCTCCTTGGTTTCCGCGAAGGGGCCGTCGGTAATAGTCACTTTGCCGGTTCTGACCCGCACGGAGGTGGCGGTATGTACCGACTGGAGGGCCTCCGAGGCAAGACAGTGGCCGCTCTTTCGGATCGCCGCGTCGTATTCCATGCACTCGTCGTCCGTCATGGTCTGGAGAGCCGTCTCCTCGCTGTAAACGAGACACAGGTATTTCATTCTTCCTCCCGTATTTGAAATATGAGTCTACTCGTAGTCGTTCAGCGCAACTCGAAATCGACATTATTTGGAAGAAATCGAGGGGCCGGTGGGTTGGGGACCCGCGTTCAGTTCGTGCAACAGCGGGAATTGGACAAAACGTTCCTTAAAGGAGAGATTCCGGACAATCAACCCGGGAGCTCGCGGAGCCGCCTTTCGAGAAAACGCCGCTCAGGCTCCTGGCGGACCAGACTGAGAGCTCGCGTGAAGGAAGCCCGGGCTTCTTCAAACCGACCGAGCCGCCTGCACAACTCTCCACGGGCTGAGTGCGCCAGATGGTAGTCCGCAAGATCACCGCGGGAAAGGATCGCGTCGATCAGGACAAGTCCTGCTTCGGGCGTGTTCCGCATGGCTACCGCGACGGCACGGTTCAGCTCGACCACAGGTGAGGGCTCCGCCCGGATGAGAACGTCATACAATCCGACGATTTCCTGCCAGTCCGTCGCGGCTGCATTGGGCGCCCCGGCGTGGACGGCTGCGATTGCCGCCTGAATCGTGTAAGGCCCAAACCGGCGCGACAGGAGTGCTCGCTCAACGAGCGCGCTCCCCTCCGCGATATACTCCCGGTTCCAGAGCGATCGGTCCTGGTCTTCCAGAAGAATCAGGTCCCCTTCAGCCGATGTCCGGGCTGAGCGCCTCGATTCCTGGATCAGCATGAGCGCAAGAAGTCCCATCGCCTCAGGCTCAGGGAGCAATTCCACGAGGACTCTGCCGAGCCGGATCGCCTCACCCGAGAGATCGGACCTTGTCAACGACCCGCCCGAT
Organism: Ignavibacteriota bacterium; assembly: GCA_003158475.1. Taxonomy (GTDB): domain Bacteria; phylum Bacteroidota; class Ignavibacteria; order UBA10030; family UBA6906; genus Fen-1273. The sequence continues at coordinate 19,248 of PMJR01000090.1, forward strand.
GAGGCGGAGTATCCCTCGTTGAAAACAAGATAAACGACATGTAACACCGTATCGAGACGTTTCGGCAGGTCGGAGGGAGATGGTACCTCATAAGGGATATGGGCATCGCGGATCTTCGCCTTGGCGCGCACAATCCGCTGGGCCAGAGCAGGGGGAGTGGCAAGGAATGCGCTCGCGATCTCCTCGGTCGTAAGGCCGCATACCTCTCTGAGCGTAAGCGCGATGCGGGATTCGGGGGCGAGGGAAGGATGGCAGCAGGTGAATATCAGTCGAAGCTGATCGTCCGACACTCCCTCATCAGCCAGCTCGGAAGGATCCTTCGCGTCGGCGTCGAATTGCTCACCGATGGTATCCAGATAGGTGTCAAACCGTGCGGTCCGGCGGAGGCGGTCGATCGCTTTGAATCTGCCTGCTGATACGAGCCACGAGCGGGGGTTGGAGGGGATCCCCTCAGCCGGCCATTGCTCCAGCGCGGCTTTGAACGCGTCATGCAGAGCGTCTTCGGCTATGTCGAGGTCGCCGAGCAGGCGAATAAGCGTGGCAAGAATCCTGCCTGATTCCGACCGGTAAAGGGAATCCAGCGTCTCTCGAATGCGTCCAGGATCGGTCTTTGTCATGAGCGCTGTTTGTGGAGCTGGGGCAATTCTTGCGAGGATTCAGCCCGGATTCTTGTGACTGTCAGTTTCCGGAGACTCAATGTAACGAAAACGGACATATCTGCAAACTCTCCAACGTCTTGTTTTTCCTGATTTCAGATTGTACCATGTCCCACCCATCTCTTCCGTAAGAACAAGAGGCCAATATGAGCAAAGTGTTCGTCAGTGTAGGGATGTCGCTTGATGGATTCCTGGCCGGGCCAAACGGAGGCCCCACGAACCCTTTAGGTGACGGCGGGGTCGATATTCACCAGTGGGCTTTCAAGACAAAATCGTTTCTGGAACACCTGAGAATGGAGGGGGGGGAATCTCAGACTCGCGATGATGAAATCGTTCACCACACTTTCGACAGAGCTGGTGCTTACATCATGGGAAGACGGATGTTTGATGAAGGAGAATACAACTGGCCCGAAGACGCACCCTTTCGCGCCCCTGTCTTTGTCCTGACCAACAAACCCCGGAGTCCATGGGAAAGAAAGGGAGGGACCACGTTCTATTTCTCGGATGACAATATTGAGGCCGCTTTAGGAAAATCTCAAGAGGCGGCCGGGATCAAAGACGTCAGGATCTCGGGGGGCGCCAGCGTGATACAGCAGTATCTCAACGCGGGATTGGTGGACGAGCTGGAAGTTCAGGTTGCGCCGCTCTTTCTGGGGAAGGGGATGCGCCTTTTCGATCATATTGATGCGACGAAGGTGAAACTTGAGATCGTCGAAGCGATTGATTCCCCGATCATCACCCACTTGAAATACAAAACGATACGGGTGTGAGCTGGAGACGGCTTTCCCGTCCGGGGGGTATATCAGGAAGCTTGTGAACTTGGCTCCCGGGTTTGAACCAGGCAAACCACCAGTTCTGGATTCTCTTCGTCGGAGCGGTTAATATCGGCCAGACATTACCGGGGACCGGTAAAAAGGTATGAGGAAAGAAATGATGAAGATAATGAGAACCAA
>PMJR01000090.1:20877-24118 GCA_003158475.1 Ignavibacteriota bacterium
ATGTCGTCCTGGCGTATGAAAATGGAACGCCATTGGGGTGCGGGGCGATAAAGGAGTACGAGGCAGGTACAATGGAAGTCAAACGAATGTATGTCCCCCCCGCGCACAGAAAAAAGGGAGTTGCAACGGCAGTACTGGCTGAACTGGAGAAATGGGCCCGGGAGCTCTCCTGCACCAGGTGTATATTGGAGACAGGGAAAAGGCAGCCTGAAGCGATTGGACTTTACAAAAGGAACGGATACAGGTTGATTCCAAACTATGGACAATATGCCGCAGTGGAAAACAGTGTGTGCTTCGAAAAAGAGTTGAAATGATCAGATCACTTCTGTGCGTAAGCCTGGCGTTCCTGGCCCCTCAGAAGGATCCGCAGTAACCTGACGATCATATTCTCGCATCAGCGGAATTTCGAATCTCATCGTTATGTTGAGAGCCAGGAGGACCTTCCTGAGTGTGTCCAGTTGGACCGTTTCTTTTCCTTTCTCGAAGTCAAAGACCACAGTCTTTCGAATAAAGCGGTAGATTCAGCCGTCGGCCATCAGGAAGCCTTCCCCTCCACGTATCCCTTCAATGAAGTGCCGATGATATGTGTCCAGCCTGCGAGGAAACTCCCCCTGACCATGTTTGGATCGTCCGGAGGGAAACTTTCGATCCCCTTGTGGGTGAGCTTGACTCGCGTTTGATTCCCATCCTTGATGAGCTCGAATGTAACATAGGATATCCCCTGGGAGCCGTCGTACCGCCAGCTATAGGTGAGCCTTCTTCCCACAACCAGCTCAGTGATCTTGCAGATGTGAATGTACTTCTTGTCTNNGGAATTCAAAACCCACCTCCGGCTTGAACTCCGCAATGTCGAAATACCATTCCTTCATCTGGTCTCTGTCGGTAACCGCCTTCCAGACACGTTCCGGCGGCGCATTAACTGTTCGGTCGATAATGATCGGTTCCTCTTTCATTGTGACCCTCCTTTTTTTGGACTTTGACGGGTTTCGGATCAGCGATTGCCAGAAAAACGTCTCCTCTGGTTGCAGGGTTCCCCGTTCACCTACGCCGACAAGATAAAGGCTCCGCTGCTTCTCATCCACGGCGCGGCTGGTGATGCTTCCGTTTGAGAGCCACGGGTACTCAGCCCGTGAATCCGTGCTCGACGTGCTGGCCGAGAGCTTCTTCTGGGCCGATACGTATGTGAAGAACAGACATAATTGATGGCAACTCTGCCCGGGGAGAGGGTTTACTCGGGATCCGGCCTGCCACGAAGGCGGGGCTTGATTTTACTCAATACAATGAGTACATTTACTCAACGTATTGAGTAAATCCAAGGTCCCCCCATGTTCAAGAGAGACCAATTCGACGTTCTCAAAACCCGGCTCGAAGAACGGCGGCGATTCATCCAGGTTGTTGCCGGACCAAGACAGTCCGGCAAATCGACACTGGCCCGCCAGGTTGCAGATTCGCTGGATACTCCTGTGCGGTTCGTTTCGGCAGACGACCCTGAGGCGCGAGGCCGTGCCTGGCTCGAGCTGCAATGGGGAATAGCCCGGATACAGGCCCGGGAAGCGGGCAAACACGGCAGCGTGCTGATAGTTGACGAAATTCAGAAAATATCCTCCTGGTCTGAACTGATCAAGCGGTTGTGGGACGAGGATTCTGCTTCCAGGCTCCCCCTCAAAATTGTCGTGCTTGGATCCGCTCCCTTGCTCATTCAGAAGGGGCTCACGGAGAGTCTCACAGGCAGATTCGAAGTTGTCCGGCTGACCCATTGGTCATTCTCTGAAATGAAGGCCGCCTTTGGGTGGGATCTGGACCAGTATGTTTTCTTTGGCGGGTACCCAGGGGCCGCCGATCTGATTCAGGATGAGGAGCGCTGGAAACGATACATCCTCGATTCAATGATCGAGACAACACTGTCCCGGGATCTTCTTCAGCTCAACCGAATCGACAAACCGGCTCTTCTCCGTCAGCTCTTTACACTCGGATGTTCCTACTCCGGCCAGATACTCTCCTACACGAAACTAGTCGGGCAGCTCCAGGACGCGGGGAACACGACCACTCTTGCCCACTACCTCGAACTTCTTGGAGCCGCCGGGATGCTGACCGGTTTGCACAAATATGCCGGACAAAAAGTTCGCCAGCGAGGATCGAGTCCAAAATTCGTGACACTCAACAATGCGTTCATCTCTGCTCAATCGGAGCTGGGTCTTGAGCAGGCTAAAGAAGACCCTGCATATTGGGGGAGGCTTGTGGAATCCGCGGTAGGCGCTCACCTTGTCAACGAAGCGCGCTCCATGGGGTACGAGATTTATTACTGGCGGGAAGGGGAATGAGAGGTGGATTACGTCGTGAAGAAGGGGACGTCTATCTCGGCACTCGAGGTGAAGAGCGGCCGAGATTCGGGGAACCGCTCGGGGATGGCGGCATTTACGAAATCGTTCCGGCCAAAGCAGGTCTTGCTCGTCGGCACGGGAGGCATTCCGCTGTCTCAGTTTCTTGGCAGTCGCATCGCGCGATCGATCACCATTTAGCGCCCGGCTGGGGAGATTTTTCCTTCGTGTTGTTCAGGGGGGGCCGGCTGAACGGAAAAGTGATCCTGTCGACGACATCATGGAGCTCGGCGGGTTCCAGATGTGCGTAGTACTCCTGCGTGATTTTCACATCACTGTGTCCCAGAAGCTTCGAGATCTGATAAATCGACACACCGTCGAGTGCGAGCCACGAGGCGAAAGAGGTTCTAAGTGAATGGAAGTTGAGCCGGCGGTCCAGGCCGATTTCCCGCACGTACCTGCGCAACTTCGTTGTCACCCACCGCCTCATCAGCGGCCTTCCCCGGAGTGTAAAGACGACCCCAGATCCATGGCCGGACTCCCGTGCACGCAGCAGCTTGATTGCGGTGTCTCCGAGAGGCACAGACCTTCGCTTCCCGGTCTTGGTCTTGAACGAAGCACTGCTGCTGAGACGTGCAACCCGGGCTCGAAAATCCACCTGATCCCACCTGAGCGAGAGGATCTCTCCCTGCCTCATCCCGGTCACTGCGGCAAAGAGCACCACATCGCGAAGCCACGACTCCCTGATCCTGTCGAGAAGTCTCTGGAACTGCTCTCGCCTGTAATACGCGGGCTCTCTTTCGGGCACCCGCGCCAGTGAGACTCCTTCAAGCGGACTTCTTGGGAGCATATTCCAACGGACGCCCATGCGGAATGCCGACTTCAGCGTGCGGAGCTCAATATTGACTGTGGCTGGAGCTACC
>PMJR01000036.1 GCA_003158475.1 Ignavibacteriota bacterium
TACTCCCTGCACGCCATCGGCACGTTTCTCTTCGACAAGCCTGCGTATCGGGCGGTCATGGTGAATGAGCTCATACTCGACAAGACCGGGCAGAAGATGTCCAAGTCGAAGGGGAACACCGTCGACCCCTTCGCGGTTATGGCGCAGTACGGTGCCGACGCGACGCGCTGGTATCTGGTGAGCACCAGCCCTCCCTGGCGTCCGACGATGTTCGACGAGGAGGGGCTCGGCGACGTGCAACGGAAGTTCTTCGGCACGCTCGTGAACACATACGCCTTTTTTGCCATGTACGCGAACATCGACCGGTTCTCCTACGAGGAACCGCGTATCCCGGTCATGGAACGTGCGGAGATCGACAGGTGGATCGTCTCCGAGTTTCATTCGATGATAAAGCGTTATTCGGCCTATATGGAGGCATTCGACGTCACCAAGGCCGCTCGGAGCGTGAGCGACTTCACAATAGATCAACTCTCGAATTGGTATGTTCGCAGGAACCGCCGCCGCTTCTGGAAGAGCGAGCGGGGGAAAGACAAGCTCGCGGCGTACCAGACGCTCTACGAATGCATTATCGGCGTGGTCAAGCTCATGGCTCCTTTTGCACCGTTCCTTGCCGAAGAGCTGTACAGGGACCTCAACACCGTCACGCGGCATGAGGCGACGGAGTCGGTCCATCTGGCGCTTATGCCCGCGCCCGTCGAGGAGGAGATTGACGCCGCGCTCGAGGAGAGGATGGAGCGGGCGGAGCGGATCGTCATGCTCGTCCGGGCCATGCGGATGAAATCGAACATCAAGGTTCGCCAACCGCTCAGCCGCATCATTCTCCCGATTGCCGGGGAGGATGAACGGGAAGATGTCAGGCGGATGGAGGATGTCATACTCGAAGAGATCAACGTGAAGGCAATCGAGTATGTCGGCGACGAATCGGGCATTGTCCGGAAGAAGGCGAAGGCCAACTTCAAATCGATCGGGCCAAAATTCGGGAAATCGGTCCAGCACGTCGCGCAGCGCATACGGGAGCTCGGTGACGAAGAGATCGTCCTCCTCGAAAGGGAAGGGGCCCTCTCCCTGGGCGTGAACGGCTCTACGATCACGATCACCCGCGAGGATGTCGAGATCCTCCGGGAGGACATCAAGGGATGGCTCGTCGAATCAGACGGCCCGCTCACCGTCGCGCTCGACACGGAGATAACGGAAGAACTGATGGCAGAGGGGATCGCGCGGGAATTTGTGAACCGCGTGCAGAACATGAGGAAAGACGCCGGGTTTGCGGTGACCGACCACATCACCGTCGCCGTGCGTGCGTCGGAGGGACTGGCGGCGACACTCAGCGCCCGGCGCGCCGCCATCGCGGCGGAGACGCTGGCGGATGAAATGTCCACCATTTTCAGCGAAGGGGAATACACGGCGACATTTGATCTCAAGGGCGAGGAGGTCACGGCGAGCATCACCCGCCGCGCGCGGAATTAACTCATTGTCAAAAGGAGAACAGACGGCGATGGCAACGAAGAAGGGATCGAAGGCGGTTGTGAGGAGCACCGTGCAGATCATGAAGGAGAAGACTGCTGCCCGGTCCAAACAGATCAAGAAGGCCAATGCCAATCTGAAAAAGGCAGTTGCGGCGAAGGCGGAAAAGAGCGCGCCGAAGAAAGGCGTAACCGCCCGGCTTGTCGCCCAGGTCGCCGCCGCGCCGAAGGCCTACGCTCCTGAAGCCCTGAAGCACTTCAAGGAAATGATCCTCGCCAAACGCAAGGAAACCGTCGAAGAGCTTGACTCCCTGAAAGAGAGCATGATGGATGTGACGACAGGCGAATACATCAGCGAAAGCTCGAATTACTCCCTGCACATGGAGCAGGGGACGGATGCCATGGAGAGGGAAAAGACGTTCCTTTTCGCTTCGCGCGGCAGCAAATTTGTCAACCAGCTCGACGACGCCCTGGCGCGGATCGATGCCAGGACATACGGCGTCTGCAAGACGTGCGGTCTCCTGGTGCCCAAAGAGCGGCTCGATGCGGTCCCCACGGCGCAGACCTGCGCCGAATACAAGAACACGGGTCTCCCGTGCGAGAAGGGGCGTATCGCCCTGGCGAAAAAGAAGGCGGGGAAGTAGCGCGTGAGGGTGCTGATCCTTTCATTCATCATCGTCTTCGCAGACCAGACCGCCAAGCTGTTTATCAAGGGGGGGTCGTTCCCCGCGCTCGGGATCTCGCTGAGAGGCCTGCCGTACGGATCGAGCCGGCCCCTCTTGGGGAATTTTCTCAGGCTCACCTACATCGAGAACCCGGGGATGGCCTTCGGGATCGACATCGGTGGGAAGCTTTTCTTCTCCCTCTTTTCCATCGTTGCCAGCGCCGCAATCGTGGCGTATTTGTATCACGCCCGGAAGGAATCGCTCGGGTTCCGCCTCTCCCTCGCGATGATACTGGGGGGCGCCCTCGGCAACCTGATTGACCGTGTCTTCTACGGAATCATATTCGGCGACGCACCCCTGTTCTACGGTAGAGTCGTCGATTTCCTCGACATGAACTTCTTCGATATCAACATCTTCGGGTATCAGCTGACCCGATGGCCCGTGTTCAACATCGCCGATGCCGCCGTCACTACCGGGGTGCTGCTTCTTCTTTTCTTCCACAAGTCGGCTGGGGCGGGGGAAGGGGCCGGTGCCCGCCCGCCGTATACGTCCGGGCCGGCCGGCGAGGCTGCCGGCGACGGCCAGCGCACGCGCATGCAGAAGTAAATTCCCCACTGACGGGTGCGCCGCTGGCGCACCCGGGTCCTCACTATGCCACACGTCGTCGAGCTCGTCGTACCTCCGGGAAAAAAGAAAGAGCGTCTGGATGTCTATATCACCGGCCACATCGAGAACGCGACCCGGAACAAGGTGCAGCAGGCAATCCGCGGGGGTACCGTCCTTGTGAACGGGGGAGAAGTGCGGCCGAGCTACACCGTGATGCCGGGCGACGTCATACGGATCACGCTCCCCAGGCCGGCTCCAACGGAGGCGCTCCCGGAAAACATACCGCTCGAGATCCTCTTCGAAGACGATGATCTGATTGTCGTGAACAAGCCCGCCGGGATGGTGACACATCCCGCATTCGGGAATTACACGGGGACGCTCGTCAACGCGCTGCTCTACCACTGCGGCACGCTCGTCTCGGGGCCTGATTTGATCCGTCCCGGGATAGTCCACCGCCTCGACAAGGAAACGTCGGGCGTCATGGTCGTGGCCAAGAACGACGTTGCGCACGCGAAGCTGGCGAAGCAATTTGCGCTCAGGACGATTCGCCGCGAATACCAGGCGATCGTCTGGGGGCGGTTCAGGGAATCCTCCGGGTTGATCGACGCCGGCCTGGGACGGAGCAAATCCGACAGGAAGAAAATGGCGGTCGTCGACGGCGGAAAATCCGCCGCCACCGAATACACGGTGCTCGAACAGTTCCCCTACCTTGCGCTCCTGCGCTTAAAGCTCCGCACGGGGAGAACGCACCAGATACGTGTCCACCTCGCGCACATCAACCATCCGGTATTCGGGGATCCGACGTACAACGGGAGGCGCATTGTCTGGGGGAGTGGCGGCGGCGCTCAGAAGTCCGAGGTCCAGCGGTTTCTGGCACTTATGCCCCGGCAGGCCCTTCACGCAAAAACAATCGGGTTCGTGCACCCTTCAACCCGACGGGTGCTCTTTTTCGATACACGCCTCCCCGCTGATATGGCGGGGCTCCTGGACCTGTTACAGTCGTCAAATCCCGCGATTGCGGGCGCGTAGAGCCGATTATTGAGAGTATTTCAATATCTGTGATTCGAGGCACTATTCTTGTTCCGCAGGCTCTCTTTCTTTACATTTATTGATAGTACCTTCCATACGAACAATTCATAGGAGAAGCATCGAATGAAAACACTCCAACGTGTACCACGGCTCCGTTCCTTTGCGGCTGCGGCATGCACGCTGCTGTTCCTTGCCGCCACGGGCTATGCCCAGTCTGATCTGCAGAAAACTCTGGAACAATTCAACTCGACGGATGTCAAGGGGTACATTCAGCCGCTCGGAGACCTCTTCGGTGCCAACATGAATGCCGGGATGTTTCATTCGGCGGAAATTCCCACCGGATTCCATCTGTCCTTTGAGCTCGTCGGTATGGGCTCCATGGTCGGCGACAATCAAAAAAACTACACGCTGAACGCTCCGGCCGGATTCAACCCTGCGACGTTTTCGACGGCAACCATGTTCGGGGGAAAACGGGATTCCGTGGTTGACACAAACACCAAGCTCAAATATTTCGGGCTTGCTGACGGATTTGTGAACACGTCGATATTCCCGCTCGGCGCCCCCCAGATCACGATCGGCGACATCTACGGGACCAGGGCGATCGTCCGGTTTATCGCCACGCCGTCGATGAAGGGCTTCCCGAGCGCGACGCTCTGGGGGCTCGGCGTGCAGCACAGCGTCAGCCAGTACGTCCCGGCCGTTCCCGTTGACATTGCGGCGCATGTGTTTTTCAGCCAGTTCAGGTTCGGGGACCTTGTCAGTTTCAACGGTACGTCGATCGGCGTGGAAGCCAGCAAAAGCCTCTCTATCCTGAGGGTCTACGGAGGTCTGGCCTGGGAGAAGAGCAGCATGGAGCTGAAATACACCCCGGTCAATGCGGCGATCCCGGCCGTCGATATTACACTGGACGGCGCGAACAACTTCCGCGCGACCATCGGGCTCGGGCTTCATATTGTCTTTTTCTCGATATTTGCCGACGCGAATTTCGGCTCGGTCACGAATTTTTCCGCCGGGATAGGATTCGGGGGCTGACCGGCATTGCGCCGGAGTCCTGACTGACCACGAATTGACAAACGCTTGGGGAGAATTGCAATGAAAATGAAACTTCTTGCTCTGTTGGTTGTCGCCGTCCTGCCGCTGATGGCATTCGACTGCATCACCGATTTCAGCAGCGTCACCGTGTCGCTCAACCTCGCTCCGATCTCCGCGACGTTCCCTTTGAACCCGGGTTCGGGTACGACGTACGGGGGGAACACGCCGCCCATTGATCTCGCTTCTCTCTTTCTTTACGAGGGCTACACGCTTACGGGTGAAACGCTGCATGATATCACCGTAGGGACAAAGGGGGAAGACCTCGGGAATGGCTCGGGGACAGTCTCAATCACGGTGAACGGCGTGAAGACAACGCTCTTCACATATAACGGCGCGTGGGCGGCGTTCAACACGCCCCAATCACTGATCTCGAGCCCGCTGATCACCAAGTATCAGCCTGGCGTCGACGCACTCATCGCCGCCGTCACCGGGCGGCAAAGAGTGACATTATCGGTCGCTGGTACCATCGGTAAGGCGCCCACAACGCAGAACACCGATTTCATTACGGTCTCCGTGTACGTGCAGGCTTCCGGTCACAAATGACGTGTGTGCCAGTGTCCGCCTGAAGGGCTGTCCGCTTCATGAACCAGCAGCGCCGTGGCGCCGAAAGGCGCGACGGCGCTGCCGTCTGTTGCGCAGGGGTGTCCCGTTTCGTAGATTAGATCGCCATGATCGACGAACGGAAGAATCTGATGGGTTTGACGAAAGAGGAGCTCTCGGGCTTCGTCCGCGGAATCGGCGAACCTTCCTACCGGGGAGCGCAGCTTTTCAACTGGCTCTATGCCCGAGATGCGACCTCGTTCGCTGCCATGACCGATCTCGGCATGGAGTTCAGAAAGCGGCTCGAAGACTCGGCCGTGATCGGCGGTGTCGTGCTCGAGGCTCACCGCCGCTCCGAACGGGACGGAACCGTCAAATTGCTCTTCGCACTCCAGGACGGCCTTCGGATCGAGAGCGTGCTGATCCCCCCCGCATCGGCACTGCGGGACGGGGATACGGCCGTGGAGGAAGAGCAGAAACGCCTGACGTTGTGCGTCTCCACACAGGTCGGATGCCCGCTCGACTGCGCATTCTGCGCGACAGGGACGATGGGATTCGGGCGAAACCTCACGCCGGGTGAGATAGTCGCCCAGGTGCTCGCCGGCAGGCGCGAGACCGGGAAGAAGATCACGAACGTCGTCTTCATGGGGATGGGAGAACCACTCCTCAATTACGATGCGGTCATGAATGCCGCCGAACTCCTCATCGCGGGGGCGGGCATCACGGCTAGGCGGATCACCGTCTCCACTGCGGGAAGGGTGGCGGAAATTCGCAGGATGGCCGATGAGAAGCGGCGGGTCAATCTCGCGGTGTCCCTCCACAGCGCAGTGGACGAAACCCGAACACGGCTGATGCCCATCAACAGGAAGTTCGGCATCCCGGTGCTGATGGACGCCGTGGAGTACTATTACCGGAAAACGAAGCAGCGGCTCACCTACGAAGTCATATTCTTCGACGGGGTCAATGATACTCCGGGGCACGTCACGCGTCTGATCGCGCTGGCGCGGAGGGTCCCCTCGAAAATCAATATCATACCGTTTCACCCGATCTCTTTCACGCACCCTGCGGGGTTCGCCGCGTCGCTCGCGCCGTCCCCGCGCATGCAAGAGATCGCCGGCGAACTCCGCAGGGCGCATCTGACCGTTCTGGTACGCACAAGCGCCGGAGAAGACATCGATGCAGCCTGCGGGCAGCTGGCTCTCAGCCGAGGGGCCCGCTCAGAAGGCCGGGCGGAAAGGCGGACTGAGGCAGCCGCCGCAGCACGCTGAAGGCAATTTGGTAACCACACATCATACGAGGATTCACACACCATGCGTGTTCTTCTTTTCGGGCCGCCGGGAGTGGGGAAGGGAACACAGGCAAAACTTCTCTCCGAAGAACTGGGTGTTCCCCACATCTCCACGGGTGACATGCTGCGCGCCGCCGCCGCGGGGGGTACGGATCTTGGGAAGCAGGCAAAAGCCATCATGGACAACGGGAACCTGGTGCCGGACGACATAATGATCGCTGTTGTGCGCGAAGTGCTGGCCGGTCCCCGGGCGGCGGGCGGTTTCATATTGGACGGATTTCCGCGCACGCTGCCTCAGGCGAAGGCGCTCTCCCGCATATTCGAGGATCTGAACATCCGCGAGTTCAAGGTCGTCAATATCAACGTGGAGGACGAAGAGGTCATCCGCCGCCTCTCGAACCGTCTCGTCTGCCCGAAGGATGGACATATATTCAATGCCGAAACCAATGGTCTTTCCAGGGAGGAGCCCTGTCCGCTCTGCGGCACGCCGCTCACCCAGCGGGACGACGACAGGGAACAGACCGTGCGCGAACGGCTGAAGGTGTACCACGGCACCACCGCGCCGATCATCCACTACTACAGGGCGGCCGGGTTGGTGCTCAGCGTCGACGGGACGGGCTCCATCGACGTCGTCAACCGGCAGATAAAGCTCATGCTGCAAGACTCGCATCCGGCGTGAATCCGCCCGGGGGACAGCGCCCGCTGGTCGTAGCCCACCGCGGCGGTTCGGGATCCGCTCCCGAGAATACAATGGCGGCATTCCATCTCGCAGTGGCCGCCGGAGCGGACATGATCGAATTGGACGTGCGCATGACCCGCGATTTCGAGCTTGTCGTGCATCATGACCGGAGCCTCGGCCGGACTTCCGACGGGAGCGGCCGGATCTGGGATCTGACTCTGATCGATCTGCGGAATACCGATGCGGGTTCCTGGCATTCAAGGAAATTCGCCGGTGAACGGATCCCCACGCTCCGTGAGGTGTTTGACACACTCCCCGTGTCCGTCGGTCTCGATATCGAAGTGAAGACTGACGGCGACAGGCGGCGGGGAGTTGCTCTGCCGGAGTCAGTTCTGCTCCTGGTGAGAGAAGCCCGGCGGGAAGGCTCCGTCATCGTCTCCTCGTTCGACCACAAGTTTCTCCGCCGCCTGCACCATCTCGATCCGTCGATCCGCCTTGGTGCGCTCTATGTGCCCGTCCGTGACGGCTTCAAGTCCCCCTCGCGGATTGCGAAGAGCACCGGGGCGACGATGTTCATCTGTAGCCGCACACAGTTGCGCACGCGCCACATGCGTGACGCGCGTGCAGCCGGACTCGCGGTCGCCGTCTATGGTGTCAACACACAGGCGGACCTGGCAGCGGCCTTACACGCGGGGGTGGACGCGGTGATCACCGACCACCCGGCACGGATCATCCGTGCGATCAGGAGCACCTGACGACATGTCCCGATCCTTTCGTTATCCTCACCTCGTTGCCGGAATCATCCTCGTAGCGCTCGGATGTGCGGGTTGCGGCAATGAACTATCGCCGGAACAGATGCGGGCTGACAGTGCGCTCACCGCGGGGAGAACCGCGATCGTACGCGACGACTTCCGCGCGGCGAAGGAACAGATCCTTGCTGCCCTTGCTCTCGATGAAGGGCTCAACCGCAGGGTCCGTGTGGCCGAAGAGACGCGCCTGCTGGGCGATATCGCGGCCGCCGGCGCGTACTTCGACAGCGCGTTCTCCTGGTACGGTCTCTCCCTCGGGGATTTCAGGGGGCTGGCGGACCGGAGCGGGGCGCGCGACGTCACGCTCCGCGTTGCCGCTCTTCGCCGCAGGATGGGTGAAGAACGGAAGGCGTTCACCATGTACGTCGAGGCGCTCCGGCTCGCCCGGGTGTTTCACGACGACGAGGGAGTGCGGGACATACAGTGGGCGATGCTCCCCTGTGCGCGTGTCCTTGACGAGCAGGAGGAAGAGGCGGACATCATCAGGGAGCTGCTGCAGGGATATACTGCTGCCGGTGACATCGGTCGCCAGTCAGCGGTGTTTCTGGCCTGGGGGGACGGAAAATTCGCGCGCCGCTTATTCGACAGAAGTGCGGAGGACTACCTCCGCGCCCTCATGCTCGCGGATCAGGCCCGGGACTCGATGCGTGCCGTCCGGGCGACACTCCGTCTGGCAATGGCGTTTGAAGGGGCGGGCAGACTGCACGACGCGCTCACAAATTACGGGGAATGCCTGAAGCGCGCAGACAGGACGCAGGGAGCCGCCGAAATCCGGCTGGAAGCCCTGATCCGGATCGGAAACCTGTACCTCAGGGGAAGGCAATTCGCGGAGGCGGTCCGGTTCTTTAAGGCGGCCCTCGCTTCCGCACGCGTATCGGAAAATACCGGTGCGGAAGGATATCTGCTCCTGCAGCTGGGGGACTGCGACGCTGAAACGTCCCGTGAATCAGCGCTCCGGAACTACAAAGCGGGGATGGACGTGTTCAAGGCGATCGGGTCCCCCGCGGGCATGGCGTACTCTTCCCTCTGCCTGGGGAACCTCTTCCTGAGGAACAACCAGCCCACGGACGCGCTCGGGTATTTCAAACGGGGGGTCGAGCAAAGCGAGTCCGTCACCGGTTCACGTCCGGATGACGACCTCTTCCTCTCATGCGAACAGGCCTACTTCGGCGCCCGCCGCACTCCGTGGCACGACGAGGCAATCGACATCTTACTCCAGCTCGGCCGGTACGATGAAGCCTTCTGGTACGCTGACCGGCGGAACAACCGGGAGCTCAACAGCGTTCTCAGCGCGCTTGACGCGCAGCCCCGCAACGATTCGCTCCGGGCACTCCTGGAGGCATATCAGGATGCGCGCGCCAGGGTGATCGGAGCGGAACGCCAGTGCCTCCATCTTGCCTCACGAGGTGGCAAGGGAACGGAGCTTGCCGCCGGAGCCCGCGCAGAGTGGGAGAAGGGGATCGCCGTCATGACCGGTGCCGCTGAAGCGGTCGCCCGCAGAGACAGGGCGTTCGAACCGTTCGTGCGCAATACGAGCGTAGGGTTAACCGAGGTTGGAAAGGCGCTCCCCGCAGGGACGGCGCTCGTCGAGCACATTTTGACCCGCCGTTCCCTCTACGCCTTCGTCGTCACCAATGCCCGCTCCGGCGTGTACGTCGCGGCGTTTGAAAAGGACAGAGTCTTCGACCTCTCCAGGGAATTTGTCGACCTCCTCCGCCTTCGTGAAACATACGTGGATTCCTCCAGGCCCCTGCAGGCCGGTGTTGAAGCGCGTCTGCGTGAGCTGAACGCCCCTCTCTATGAAGCGTTCATCCGGCCGATCGAAGCCGCGATCGCCGGGGTGACGGATCTGAATATCGTCCTCCCGCGGGAGGTCGCAGCGCTTCCCTTGCACGCACTCTCCCGGGGAATGCCGCGGACCGGCGGGTTCGTCGCGGAACAGCATGCTGTCAGCTACCTTCCTTCTGCGAGCTCCCTCCTCCTCCCGCGCCCGAGGAGGGGACAGGTCAAGGAAGTCGTGGGGGTCGGCTGTCCGGGCGGAACATCCTGGGACGTGGAATATGAGCTGCGGGACATCAGGGCGTTCTACAAGGATGTGCGCCTCTATTTCGACCAGCAGGCCACCCTCGCGACATTGCGGAAGGAAACTGAAGATCTTCTCCACCTGGCAATCCGTTTCCAGTTCAACGACCCGCGCCCCGGCAACTCCTTCTTCATTCTCTCGGACGGGGAGTCCGCCGGAACCATGAGGCATATCCCCCTGGGAGAATTGCTTTCGCTGCCGCCTGTCCCGGCAGTCGTCGTTTCGGATCTCGACGAGCACCGGATGGGTATCAGGCCGTCCGAACCCTACCTGTTCCTCGCAAACGGGACGCAGCAGATAGTCTTCACGTCGACGGTTCCCTCCCGTAAGGCAAAGAAGTTCTTCGGAGAAATATTCTACACGACACTCCTGACAGGCGCCGACGTGCGTACCGCGTACCGGAAAGCACAGATGGAGATGATCAGGACGTCGGACTACGCATCGGCGTTCACATGGGCGCCGTTTTTCCTCTGGGGACGATAAAGGGGAGAGAAAGGAGGAAGGATCTCTGGGTCAGCGACGGCGGATCTTCACGCTCCCGAGCCCGGAATCAATCCTGATGTTCATTTTCCCGGGAGCGGAATAATAATTGCCACTTGTGTATGCGTTGTCGGCGGTCGTGCGGAAATCGTCGGGAGTATCGACTTTCGACGCCCAGGTCTTATCGTACGTCAGGCGCGCGCCGATGTCCCGGGGGAGGTAGACCGTCAGAACTCCCAGCCCCACCTCGATATCCACATCGACCTCGGAAGAAAGCGCCCCCCCGAAATCGAGTGTATAGGACCCGACACCTCCCTGGAAGTGGAATCGCTTGAAATTGGCGTTGCAGAGATTCCGCCCGTCGAACTTGCTGACGCCCGACTCGATGCTCAGATTGTCAATCGAAACCTTGTTCGGTTCATCGAAAGCGAGAGACACATCGCTGGCGCCCGTCGAGAGGTTAAAATCCTTCACCTGAAGACCTGAGAGATCGAAGTCTCCCTTCCCCACCCCGAGCTCGACATCGAAAGAGATGGGGACGGCATCGCTGAATTTCAGGAACCACTTCCCCCCTTCGAAGCTCGAGAGACGGAATCCTCCCCTCCTGCCGTTGTTGTCGCGGCTTCCTTCTCCGAGCGAGAGGTCCAAGTAGCCCACCCGGTTGCGTATCGCGTAGTCCTGGGCGATCTTGGGGTCTTCATTCCCCCGGGAGGCGCTCCCGATCAGGAGCATCTTCTCCGCTTTTCCCCGGGAGATGAGCACGGAACCGAACGACGACGTGAGCGTCACCTTCAGTTCCTTTTCGGTCGTCCTCCCGATCTCCCGGCTCTTCCCCTCATCCTGAGGCAACGGGGTTCCCTGCGCCGCGGGGCCGAATGCGAGTGCCAGTGCAGCAGATCCTATCAGTGCTTGAACTCGGTTCATGTCGTACTCTCTACCCGAGTGTACGGAATCCTGGCCCGGGAGTTGCGGTGTGTCAATAGTGACGGATCTTTCCCCGCAACTGCTTGTAGAGGAGCTCGCGGGCCCGGAAAATATGGGCTTTTACTGTCCCGATCGGCAATTTCAGCATCTTCGCAATTTCCTCATAGCTCCGTTCCTCGACGTGTCTGAGCCGGATGACCAGCCTGTATTTTTCAGGGAGTTGATCGATCGCTTCGTTGAGCATCACCGCCCGCTGGTCGCTGATCAGTTCACGGTCCGCCTCGTAGGAATCGTCAGGCAGCTCGAACGTGAAGTCGCTGTCCTTCGACTCGATCGGTTTGTCTATCGAGAACATCTGGAGCTTCTTCTTCCGGATGTAGTCGATGCTGTTATTCGTCGCAATTTTATACAGCCATGTCGAAAAAGCGTATTCCTCGTTAAAAGTCTTCAGAGACGCGAACGCCTTGATGAACGCTTCCTGCGTGAGGTCCTCGACCTGCTCCCTGTCCCGGACCATCCGGTAGATAAAGTTGAATATCGCGTCGTGGTATTTGTCCATCAGCCGCTGGTATGCACGGTCATGCCCCGCCAGCGCGTCGGCGATGATCGTGGAATCCTCCGAACGGGAATCAAGCTTGCGCTGCAGGGGGTGGGGTGACGGTTGGGAGCGGGCAGCCTTATGTGGCCGGGTTGGTGTTGACATGGAGGGAAGAATCTACAGAAAAGGGGTCTCACTTTCAAGCCAACGGTGGCGCGGGCTCGCGCAAGCATGGGTGCGTCTCATCGGTTGATTCGGCGGGCAAAAATCGCTATGTTGTTGCATGTTCCTGACATTTGAAGGAGTCGACTGCAGCGGCAAGACGACGCAGGCGGCCATGCTCGTCGAAGCGTTGTGCGCCAGGAGTGGTAGGATCGTTCACTTCATCCGTGAGCCGGGGGGGACGGCGATCTCCGAACGGCTCCGTGAGATCCTCCTCGACAGAAGCAACCTCGAACTGGCGGAGCTCACGGAGCTGTTTCTCTTCTCGGCGAGCCGTGCGCAGCTTGTCGCGCAGGTCATACTTCCCGCCCTCGCTCGTGGGGAAATCGTCGTCTGC
Organism: Ignavibacteriota bacterium; assembly: GCA_003158475.1. Classification (GTDB taxonomy): domain Bacteria; phylum Bacteroidota; class Ignavibacteria; order UBA10030; family UBA6906; genus Fen-1273. Next base: position 12,756 of record PMJR01000036.1, read on the forward strand.
GACCGTTTCTACGATTCCACCACGGCATACCAGGGGTATGGGCGCGGGCTTGATCTCGACGCGGTTCGCCGGATCAACACCGTGGCTACCGCGGGAACCGACCCGGACCTCACGCTGCTCGTCGATATCACGGTCGGCGAAATCGAGGCACGGAAGAAAGCCTCGGGGGGTGCGCCGGACCGGATGGAGAACGCCGGGAGGGAGTTTTATGAGCGTGTACGGAAGGGCTACCTGGCGATCGCACGTGAACAACCGGGAAGGTTCGTTGTCATTGACGGCATGCGGAACGTAAACGACATTGCGCGGGACATTCGCCGCGCGGTGGAAGAACGGCTCGAGCAACCACAAAGGGAGGAGAAGTGAAGACGATGAGGACGGTGTGGAAGACGATCAGAGGGGGAAAGTGGCCGGCACTGCTCGCGGCGCTCGCGGTGCTCATGCTCGGCGGGGGGTTTATGCTCCTCCCCGACACGGATCTCTATCTTAAGATCAACAAGGGGATCGATGTCTTCGGCCGCGTCTACAGGGAAATCACGGTTAACTATGTCGATGAGATCGATCCGGAGAAATTCATGCAGGCGGGGATCGACGGCATGCTCGGCACGCTCGATCCCTACACGGTGTACATCGACAAGGAAGAGGGGGACGAAGTTGACCTGCTGACCACCGGCAAATACGGCGGCATCGGGGTCACGATCGGCGCCCGGGACGGCGCGCTCAAGGTCATCACCGTCATGGACGGTTACTCAGCCCAGCGGGCCGGCATCATCCCTGGCGACAGGCTGATAGAGGTCGGGGGCGTGACCGTCGGCACGAAGAAGCCGGACGAGGTGCGGAGTCTCACGCGCGGTGAACCCGGAACCGAAGTCAAGGTCATCATCGAGAGGGACGGGGTCACGAAGCCGATCGAATTCGTCCTGATCAGGGAGGAGATACAGGTCAAGAACGTGACCTATGCCGGCTTCGTCGGTGACGGCATAGGATACATCAGGCTCGAGCGGTTCTCCCGCAAGGCGGGGGAAGAGGTCCGGCAGGCGATCAAGGAAATGAAAATCCAGGGAGACCTCAAAGGGCTCGTCCTCGACCTCAGGGGGAACCCCGGCGGACTTCTCGATGCGGCGGTGGATGTCGTCAGCAAGTTTGTTCCGCGGGGGAGTCCGATTGTCACCACGAAAGGACGGAAACCCGAGGCGGACAAGGCCTATCTGTCCACTGAGGAACCCCTCCTTCCCTCGACGCCGCTTGTCGTCCTCACGGACCGCGGGAGCGCCAGCGCCAGCGAGATCGTCGCCGGGGCCCTGCAGGACCTCGACCGAGCTCTCATTGTCGGCACCAGGTCATTCGGGAAGGGGCTCGTCCAGACCATACTTCCGCTCAACTTCGGAGCGCAGCTCAAAATCACCACGGCCCGGTACTACATCCCGAGCGGGCGGAGCATACAGGAGATCGATTACCAGCACAGGGACAAGAACGGTGTATTTGCAACGGTACCGGACAGCCTGAAACGGGAGTTCAAAACCTCGCGGGGCCGGCGAGAATTTTCGTTCGGCGGGATCGCCCCTGACTCCGTTGTCAAAGACGAAGACACCGGTCCCATGGTGCGCGAGCTCATGAAGAGGGCGCTCTTCTTCAAATTTGCCAACAGCTACATCGCAGCGCACAAAGGGGAGAAGATCACCGGGGTCGACGAATCGATACTCTCCGCGTTCCGCGCGTTCCTCGAGCTCGAGAAATTCGACTACCAGGAAGAGATGGAGGGGAAGATCACCGATCTGCGCCAGGTCGCCGAGAGGTCGCACTACACGCCGGAAGTCTCTGAAACGCTCGACCGGCTGGAACTCACGCTCCAGAAGGAAAAGACGCACGGGTTCGAGCGGTACAAGGATCACATCACGAACGAGCTCAACATCGAGCTCATGGCGCGACTGCAGGGGGACCGCGGAAGAATCGAAGCCTCTCTTACGGGGGACCTCCCGCTCCTTGCCGCCGAAGGGCTGTTGAAGGATCGGAAAACGTACACGAAGAAGCTCGGGCTCTGATGGACATAGTGGCTGCCGTCCTCCTGGCGCTCGCGGGCCTCATCGCCGGTTTCCTCGCCGGCGTATTCGGCATCGGGGGCGGGATCGTGCTTGTTCCCGTCCTCCTGTATTACTGCCGTTCCGCCGGAGTGTCCTCTCTCGTTGCCACGCATGTGGCGATGGGGACGAGTCTTCTCGTGGTGATGTTCATCTCCGGCACCCAGACATGGGGATACTGGCGGGCCAATCAGGCGATCTGGCGGGGGGCGGTCCTGGTCGCACTGGCGGGCGTTTTGGGGGCGCTCCTCGGGAGCAGCGTTGCAGCGGGGCTTGAGGGGCCCTCGCTCCGTAAAATATTCGGATTCGTCCTTCTCGTGGCTGTTGCGAGACTCTTCTCCGGGAAACGAAAACAAGGGAAGGAACTCGAGCCCAACCTTGCCCTTCCGCCTCTGCTTGCCACCGGCCTTCTGGTCGGACTTGTCTCTTCGCTCTCCGGGATCGGGGGAGCCCTCATCGCGGTCCCCCTCATGTACACATACCTTCGCTTCCCGCTCAGGAAGGCCTTCGGGACATCGAGCGCGGCGATCGTCATCACGGCCGCCGCCGGAGCGGCAGGATACCTCGTCCGGGGATGGGGGAACGTGCTTCTCCCTCCGGGGATGCCCGGCTTCATCGACTGGCAAGGGGCCATCCCCCTGATTCTGGGGGCGGTGCCCGGCGGCATAATCGGAACCCGCCTCGCCGCCAGGGCAGACACCCCTCTGGTCCGGAAATTTTACGCTATCATCCTCCTCGTCGTCATGCTCCGTATGTTCTTCCTGTAGACGGCCCAGAAACCCGGAGGGCCCCGCTCATTCCCCTCTCTTCATCCCCAGTTTCTTCCCGATCAAGCCGACAACCTTCTCGAGATCCTCCTTCCTGTTCACGAAGTCGACCGTGTCGGACTCTATCACAAGGAGGGGGCCCCGCGTGTAGCGCTCGATCCACGACTCGTAGTGGCGGTTGAGCTGTTCGAGGTACTCCCTCCCGATCGTCTGCTCGAAATCCCTTCCACGGAGAGCGATCTGCCTGACGAGCGTATCCACATTCGCGCGGAGATAGATCAGGAGATCGGGAGGCCTCAGATACGCGGTCATCACGTCGTAGAGCGCGACATAATTCTGGTAATCGCGTCTCTCCATTTTGCCGATATCGTAAAGATTGCGAGCGAATATTTCGGCGTCCTCGTAGATTGCCCGGTCCAGTATTACGGATTCGGGTCCTTCCGTGATCGCCTTATGGCTCCTGAACCGGTTTGAGAGGAAATAGACCTGAAGGTTAAAAGACCACCGCTTCATGTCGGCATAGAAATCCGCCAGGTAGGGGTTGTCCTCCACCGACTCGAAATACGGCTTCCAACCGAAGCGTTTGCTGAGTATCCCGGTGAGCGATGACTTCCCCGACCCGATATTGCCGGCCACGGCAATGAAGAACTTCTTCGCTTTCTGCGCCGGGGGGGTACGCCTTTGGCGCGCCAGGTGTAAACGTGCGGATTTTGTCATTGTGGGGAGTGGAGTATATGAAAGAGCTTTTCCAGTGCATCAAGAGCCCGGGGGCCCGGGCGGGAAACAATATCCGCATCGATCCGGAACACGCGTCCCTTCCGGACCGCGTCGACCGATCCCCATTCCGGAAACAATGCGGTAAGCGTGGCACCCCGGGCGAGGATGTCAGACATCACGATGATCACCTCCGGGTCATCCGTTATCACGTTCTCCCGGCTGTACTGTGGATATGTCCCGTGAGCACGTGAGGCGAGATTCGTCCCTCCCGCCACCCGGAGAAGCTCATCGATGAATGTATTGCTCCCGGCGCACATCAGGGGCTGCACAGAGACGAAGAGAAGTACGCGCACGGGGGGCTTCCCTTCGGCGGCGCTCCGAATCGCGTTTTCCCTTGACGTGAGTCCCGCAACGAAATGCCGGGCGATGGCCTCCTTCCCGGTCAGCGTCCCGAGTGCACGCAGTGAACGGTATATCCCCTCCAGTGTGCGGGGATTGCTCACGAACACCGGCGTGCCGAACGAAGTCAGTCGCCTGAAATCTTCCCGTATATTCCCCTCCATGCTCAGCACGATCAGGTCCGGTTCCAGGCCGACCACCGCCTCAATGCTGGGGTTGATCATCCCCCCGACGTGCGGCTTGAGTCCGGCTTCCGGAGGATAGTTGCAGAAATCTGTCACCCCCTTCACCTGGTCCGCAGCCCCGAGCGCGAACAGGCACTCCGTGATGCTCGGCGCAAGGGAAACGATCCGCTCAGCCGGATGGGGGAGATCCACCATGCGCCGGAGGTCATCCACGACGCTGATCTGGGCGAGGAGTCCGGGGTGAAAGAACAGAATCGGGGCGANNTCCAGAATCAAGATTGACTTTCCTGCGATTTTTGTGGTAATTCCTCTTTCGAACATTATAAGGCAACAAGGAAGTGGACAAGTTCGTCATACAGGGGGGGAGGCCTCTCAGCGGAACGATCTCCGTGAGCGGTGCGAAGAACGCGACGCTTGCCCTGATGCCTGCCGCCATACTCGCCCCCGGCATATCCTTCCTGCGCAACACCCCGGCCCTCCGCGATGTCACGACGATGACCAGCCTCCTCAGGACGATGGGGATGGGGATCGACTTCAGGGACAATCTCCTCACGCTTGACAGCACGGTCATCGACGGGTACGAGGCCCCCTACGAACATGTAAAGAAGATGCGTGCCTCGATCTACGTGCTCGGACCGCTCATCGCCCGGTACGGCCGGGCGAAGGTTTCGCTCCCCGGCGGATGCGCGTGGGGTCCGCGCCCGGTCAATCTTCACATAGAGGGGATCCGCAAACTTGGTGCCGAGATCGAGATGGAAGGGGGATACATCATTGCGAAAGCGGGTCGCCTGCATGGAGCGCGCATTCATTTCGATGTGTCCAGCGTGGGGGCGACCGGGAACGTGATGATGGCGGCGTCCCTGGCGGAGGGGACGACCCTGATCGAAAACGCGGCAATGGAGCCGGAGATCACCGCCCTTGCCGGGTTTCTGATCGCCATGGGGGCCCGGATCGACGGGGTGGGAACGAATCGCCTCGAGATACAGGGTGCCGACGAACTCCACCCGGCCGATGTCATCACGATACCGGACCGGATCGAAGCAGGAACATTCCTCATCGCGGGAGCAATCACGGGTGGGAACGTGACACTCGAGCATGTGGTTCCGGAACATCTCTCCGCGATCATTGCAAAGCTGGAAGACGCCGGATGCACAATTCGCAGCGGTGCCGGGTCCCTCTCTCTCACGGCTCCCCCCGCCATGCGCCCTGTCGACGTCACGGCGGCCATATACCCCGGGTTCCCGACGGACATGCAGGCACAGTGGACATCTCTGATGTCGATTGCGTCGGGCAGAGCCGTTGTCACCGATTCGATATATTTCGACCGGTTCAAACATGTTCCCGAACTGACGCGGCTCGGCGCCGACATCGAGTTGAAGAAAAATGCGGCGGTCATCAGGGGAGTCAGGCGCCTCACGGGAGCGAAGGTGATGTCCACGGATCTCCGTGCTTCCGCGTCCCTCATACTCGCCGGGCTCGTCGCATCCGGGACGACCGAAGTGCTCCGGGTCTATCATATCGATCGGGGATACGAGGCCATAGAAAAGAAACTGCAATCCCTTGGTGCGGATATCCGCCGCGAAGCCGGGGAAGAATTCTGAACCCCTGAGGGAACATCCTCAGGGGGCGTGGCACACCTCCCCTCGGAACGGCCGATGCAAACGGTGAACATCCGCACGCTCATCATTTCACCCGGAGTCGGGTACGCCGCTCTCCTGTACGGAAGCATTGCGCTCCTCTGCACCCGCATCCCGCTTCTCAACTACCTCGGCTACGAGTTCTCCGCCCTTTTTGCACTCCTTGCGGGGTGTGTTTCGGGACTCCTCACCGTCCGGCCGGTGGAAGATTCCTTCCGGGGCGCGGGGGACACTCCGGCCCCCCGGGCGACGGCGGCTGCCGTAGGAGCTTCCGCAGCGGCAAACCTCCTCCTCCTTGCGATTCCGCTTGTGATCATATCCGGGAATGCCCTTTTTATCCGGAACTGTTCCATGGCGGAAGGAATGGCGTTCTTCATGCTTCTCGCGCCGGTGAGCGCCCTGTTCGGCGTCTCGCTCGGGTTTTTCTGCGCCGTTCATTTTGCCCATCCGCGCACCCTCTTTCTCCTGCTGTGCCTCGTTCTCCTTGCCTACAGCGCGGGGCTGGGCTACTTCACCCCGGCCGTCTTTTCTTACAACTTCCTCTACGGATTCTTCCCCGGGCTGACGTACGACGAAGTCCTCCCTGTAACACGAACACTCGTCCTCTTTCGCCTCCTCACATTCTTCGTTGCCGCGGTCCTCCTCTGGGCGGGGATGATCACCGTGGCAGACTCCCGGAAAGGCCGGATCAACTGGAGGAGATTCGGTACGCTGGGTGCGGGCCTCGTCTCGGGGGATCGGAGGATCCGTGCCGCGGCCGTCGCATGTGCCCTTGCAGGGTTCTATCTGTTCCGCTGCGATTTAGGGTTTGAATCGACGTCTGCCTACATACGACGCACTCTCGGTGCCGAGATCAGGACAGAGCATTTCGCCCTCTACTACTCTCCCTCGTCGTTCACCGCGGAAGAGATCCAGCAGGCTGCCCGGGAACACGAATTCAGACTCAGCCAGGTCCTTGCTTCGTTTTCGCTCCCGGACCATGTCTTCTTCGAATCGTATATCTATCCGTCCCCTGAGGCCAAGCAACGCCTCATCGGGGCCGGCAATACCGACATTGCGAAACCATGGAGCGGGCAGATCCACCTCTCCCGGCAATCACTCGAGGGTTCGCTCAAGCACGAGCTTGTCCACGCCGCTGCCGCCCCCTTTGGTTTCCCCGTCGTCCATGCAAGCCTCAGCACCGGGCTTGTGGAAGGACTCGCCATGGCGGTAGACGGCGAGTGGGGGAACAGGACGCTGCATGAGTATGCCGCGGCTCTCCGCGAAGCGGGGATCGCCCCCCCCATCGACGGCATCATGAGCTTCTGGGGATTCGCCTCCCATCAATCCTCCGTGAGCTACATACTCGCAGGCTCCTTCTGCCGGTACCTTATCGACCGGTACGGCATGAGAAATCTCATGCTGCTCTACCGGTCGCTCGACTACCGCACGGTCTACGGCCGCTCGCTCGGGGAACTCGCCCTCGAGTGGGAGGGATACCTCGACAGGGTTCCCCTGGACGACGAAGACCAGGACGGGGTCGATGCGCTCTTCCGTCGCCCGCCGATATTCCGCAAAGTCTGTGCCCGGGTCCTCGCGCGTCGCTCCGTCGAGGCACGCGGATCGTTCGCGCGGAAGGAATTCGCGGTCGCGGAATCGCTGTACGCGGGCGTGTACGCCGACGGCGGGGGCTATGACGCGTTTGCAGGGTACCTCACGAGTGCTCTCAAGAACGGGCGCATTTCCGTCCTCACCTCGTCGCTCGATACCGTGATACTGGCGGACGAACGACCCGCGAGGTACCTCCCGCTCTTCATCAGCATAGGAGATGCCTTCTGGGCCTCCGGCGAGCAGGAGAAAGCATATGCCCTGTACAACCGCGTCTACCAGGCCGACTTCGCAGAAGGGTACACCGAGGCGGCCGCGGTCCGCCTCATTGCGATGGAGACCGATCCCGGGGGAAGAATCATGCTCCCCCTGTTTCTGGCTGACTACACGGACTCGCTCCGCGTCCTCGTCGTTGACTCGCTCCTCGAGCGTGACCCCGGGGACAGGATGCTCCGATACTTGAAGGCACGGTCACTGCTCCGCGCGGGGGAGTTCACAGAGGTGGTGGCGACGCTCCAGTCCCTGGACCTGACATCGGCGAATATTGCACTGGAAGCCCTCCGCCTACGGTACCTTGGCCAGGCGCTCTTCCGTCTCGGCAGGTACGAGGAAGCCCGTACCGCCTTCTGGGTCTCGCTGAACGCCGCAGACACCGATATCGCCGAAGAAAAAGTGGACACATGGCTCGATCGATGCGAATGGGCGGAAAAGCATGGACCCTGATTCACGCGGGCGCTATCGCCGCATACTGATAACGAGGATGAGATTCATCGGGGACATCGTCCTGACGACACCCGTCATCAGGAGCGTCCGCGCCGCATGCCCGGATGCCTTTATCGCATACATGGGGGAAAGGGATGCCGTATCGCTCCTGGAAGGGAACCCGTTCCTTGATGAGATCATCCCCTACGATTATGCGCGACCCGGCGTCCTCGAGCAGGCGCGCGTCGGGTTCCTGCTGAAGAGGAAGCGGTTCGACCTCGTTGTCGACCTTTTCGGAAACCCCCGGAGCGCGCTTCTGACGCGCCTGAGCGGGGCTCGCGTTCGTGTCGGACCCGAGAGGACGGGACGGGGGCGGCTCTACACGATACGTGTCGCCGACGACGGCCGCGAGAAAACTGCCGTCGAGTTCCACAATCAGTATATTGCGGCCGCGGGAATTCCCCCGGTGGCGACGAAGACCGAGTTGTTCCTGAGGGAAGAAGAGAAGCGCGATGCCGCCTCCTATCTCCGTTGGGTCTGCGGACAGGGGAAGCCCCTCGACCCCGGGCGTCCCATCGTCGGCATGCACCCGGGCGCGACGTGGCCTGCGAAGAAATGGCTGCCGCAGAGATTCGCGGAACTTGCTGACACCGCCCGGGCGAAGCTCGGTGCGTATGTCATAATCACCGCCGGGCCCGGAGACGCCGGAGCTGTCTCCGCCGTCGGCGCCAGTGCTGTATCAGCCCCCTTCGTATTGAATGTCCTCCCGCTCCGCCAGCTCGCCGCCGTGATCTCGTGCTGCAACGTTTTTGTGTCCAACGATGCGGGACCGATGCATATTGCCGCCGCACTCGGTGTCCCGACAGTCGGCCTCTTCGGGCCCGGGGAGGACTCAATCTGGTTCCCGTACGACCGCTCCGCCGGACACACGCCACTGCGCAAAGACGTTCCGTGTCACCCCTGCCATCTCGATGAGTGCAACAGGGAGGGAACAGGGTACATGGAATGCATGAAACTCCTCGCCGTCCAGGACGTTTTCGCCGCTGTCGGTCGCGCCCTCTCCCGTTGATTTTCTGTTCATTTTTGACGAAGTTAATCAGCTGAAACACATTGCCACGAACAAGGAGAGATCCATGAGTACACTTATTGCTGATATTGTTGCGCGCGAAATCCTGGATTCACGCGGGAATCCCACAATTGAGGTCGACGTCACGCTGGAGAACGGCTGCATGGGCCGCGCCGCGGTGCCGAGCGGCGCCTCCACCGGCGAGCACGAAGCGGTGGAACTCCGCGACGGGGACAAGTCGCGGTACAACGGGAAGGGAGTCCTCAACGCGGTGGAGCACGTGAACAACACGATCGCCGAAGAGCTCACCGGGTACGATGCGATCGAACAGACGGAGATCGATGCGCTGATGATCCGGCTCGACGGGACGCCCACAAAGTCGAAGCTCGGGGCGAACGCGATCCTCGGCGTTTCACTTGCCGCCGCCAAGGCGTCGGCGCTGTCGTTGAAGCTCCCCCTCTACCGCTACATCGGCGGGACAAACGCGAAAACACTCCCGGTCCCGATGATGAACATACTCAACGGAGGGAAGCACGCCGACAACAATGTGGACATTCAGGAATTCATGATCGTCCCTGTCTCGGCACCCAGCTTTGCCGAGGGCCTGCGGACCGGGGCCGAGGTATTCCACTCGCTCAAATCCGTCTTGAGCAAGAAGGGATACAACACCGCCGTAGGCGATGAAGGCGGGTTCGCACCCAACCTCAAGTCGAACGAAGAAGCTGTGGAAGTTATCCTGGAGGCCGTCACGAAGGCGGGGTACACCCCGGGCAAGGACGTCTACCTGGCACTCGACCCCGCTTCAAGCGAATTTTTCGACAGCGGGAAGTACGTCTTCAGCAAATCGGACAAGTCCGCCAAGACCCCGGACCAAATGGTCCGGTTTTATGAAACCTGGGTCAACCAGTACCCCATCATCTCCATCGAAGACGGGATGGCGGAAAACGACTGGACCGGCTGGAAGCTCATGACCGACACGCTCGGAAAGAAGATCCAGCTCGTCGGGGACGACGTGTTTGTTACGAACGTCGAATTCCTGAAGAAGGGAATCGACATGGGGGTCGCCAATTCGATACTGATCAAGCTGAACCAGATCGGTACTCTGACCGAAACCTTCGACGCGATCGAGATGGCGAAACGGGCGGGGTACACGTGCGTGATAAGCCACCGCTCCGGGGAGACGGAAGACTCGACCATTGCCGACGTCGCCGTGGCGGCCAACACCGGTCAGATCAAGACCGGCTCGGCGAGCAGGACGGACCGGATCGCCAAGTACAACCAGCTTCTGCGTATCGAAGAGGAACTCGGCGAATCGGGACATTATGCCGGCCTTGCCGCATTCGGCAGGAAGTAACCACAATCGTCACATAAGCATTGCAGGGCGTTCCCATGACGCAGACAATCAAATTCGGAACGGACGGGTGGCGGGGTGTCATCGCTGACGATTACACGTTCGCCAACCTCGAGAAAGTCGCTCTCGCGACGGCGCGGTTCTTCGCAACTCAGAAGAAACGAAGAAACGGAATCGTCATAGGGTACGATGCCCGGTTCATGTCGCGGGAGTTCGCGGAGATCTCCGCCGCCGTCATGGCGAACGCCGGCATTACCGTCAAGCTCGCCGACACCATCGTCAGCACCCCGATGGTCTCTCTCCTGACGCTGAGGGAAAACGCGGCGGGGGGGATCGTGATAACCGCAAGCCACAACCCGGCCCGGTACAACGGGTTCAAGATCAAAGGGGACTTCGGCGGTCCGGCGCATCCCGAAATGATTGCGCGTGTCGAAAAGGAGCTGGCGAAGGTGATGAAGCTGAAGAAGCTCCCCCCAGCAAAGCGCACGCTCGGGGAGCTTCTTGCGAAGGGGAAGATCGCGCCGATTGCGATGAAACAGCGTTACCTGGACGACATTGCGGGAAAGATCGACATGGACCTCATCCGACGCTCCGGTTTGCGCATACTGTATGACGTCATGTACGGCGCCGGGCAGCGGGTCCTCGACGAAGTCCTCCCCGGGGTCCGGCAGATCCATGAGACCTTCAACCCGTCGTTCGGTGGAACGAACCCCGAACCGCTCGCTCAGAATCTTACGGACCTGATGCGGGGTGTGAAGACGGAACGGTACGACATCGGCATCGCGACCGACGGGGATGCGGACAGGATCGGCGCCGTGGACGAGCGGGGGAACTTCGTCGACTCGCACAGAATATTTTCCCTCCTCCTGAAGTACCTCGTCGAGCAGAAGAAAATGACGGGCGAAGTCGTCAAGTCCCTCTCCGTCACACAGATGGTGGATAGGCAGTGCGCCAAATACGGGCTGAAGCTCGTCGAGACCCCTGTCGGGTTCAAGTACATCTGCCAGTACATGACGGAACACGACGTGCTCATCGGTGGGGAGGAAAGCGGGGGGCTCGCCGTCAAGGGGCACCTGCCGGAGAGGGACGGTATATTCCTCGGGCTCATGCTCTGCGAACTAGTGGCGGTGCGCCGCAAGTCCCTCGGGGCGCTTGTCCAGGAGCTCATGGACGAATTCGGCGTGCACGAATTCCGGCGTGTCGACATGCGTCTTTCGGAAAAGGAAAAGGAATCGGTGATGAAGCGTTTCCGGCAGCGCGTCAGGGAGATCGGGGGCTATGCCGTCACCGGGCGGAACGACACCGACGGGCACAAATTCTTCGTGGATGGCGGGTGGGTCCTCATCCGCGCGTCCGGCACAGAACCGCTCATACGCATCTATGCCGAGGGGGGGAGCACCGCGATGGTGGATGCTCTCCTTGGGGGCGTAACGCACCGCAAGGAACTCTCCTCCCACGATTGAAGAGAGAGGAAGCTGCTGTCATGCAACCAAACCGGTACTATACGATCATGCCCGACGGCACGGTGAAGCAGGTCAATCCATTCACCGGGACGGAAGTCTGGGCGGTGGCGGGACGCAAGAGCCGGCCCATCACGAACGAGCTCGCCGCCTCGGCACGAAAGCTGGAAGGGCACGTACCGGAGGACTACTGCAGCTTCTGTCCTCCCCGCTATTTCGAAACGCCGCCGGAGAAGTCCCGGCTCGTCCACCATGACAACCACTGGGAGCGGATCGACACGCTCGCCCCTGACCGGTATTTCGAGACAGGGGCTGCGTTCCGGCGGGTCGGCAACATGTTCGAAATCGTCACGCTCGAATACTGGCGAAAAAACTACGCCTACAAAATGAGCCCGGCAAGGCAGAAATGGAAAGAGGAGTACCTTGCCAACCCGAACGGGCTGAAGCACATCACCGACATTGTTCACTACAAGCTCAGGCAGGAAGGGCGCACGGAAGAGCAAATCGAGAAAATGCCGATGGCGGACAAATTTGCCATCGCGGACGCATTCTTCGGAGGCGGCCACGAGCTCGTCATTGCGGAGAGGCACTACAAGGACGGGGCTGCAACGGACGCCGAACTGTTCTCCTCCGGTGAGATGTCGCTCGAAGAACATTTCCGGTACTTCCGCTTCACCGTCGACGCGATGCTGGACATCAAGGAGTCCAACCGCTACGTCCGGTACATCAGCGTCTTCCAGAACTGGCTCCGCCCCGCCGGCGCGTCCTTCGATCACCTGCACAAGCAGATTGTGGCGCTCGATGAATGGGGCAGATCGACCGAAACGCAGACGCACATGCTCCGGGAGGACCCGAACGTCTTCAACGAATACGGAGCCAATTTCGCCGCCTACCACAACCTGATATTTGCCGAGAACGATCACGCGATCGCGTGGGCGGGGATCGGCCACCGTTCCCCCACGATCGAAGTCTACTCCCGGTCGATCGCCGGGAGGCCGTACGAACACACCGACGAGGAAATCAGGGGCGTCAGCGATCTTGTTCATGCGGTCCACGCCGCGATGGGGAGCCAGATCTCCTGTAACGAGGAATGGTACTACACCCCGGTGGACGCGGTCTACAAGATGCCCTGGCATGTTCTCATCAAGTGGCGCGTCAACGTCCCCGCCGGCTTCGAAGGGGGGACCAGCATCTACATCAACCCGTTCACCCCCATTGAACTGCGCGACCGGCTGGTGCCCCGCCTCTACAGACTCCGGGATGAGCACCGGATCGCCGGGATACGCATCGCGGAAGAATGCCGTGTCGAGCCGAACCCCCTGAAGTACTACCTCAGGTAATGCCCTCCGTATCATGATCTCCGCGGTCAACCTTCTTCTGGAATTCGGTGACCGGTCTCTCTTCAGAGAGATCTCGTTCCGCGTAGGCCCTCACGACAGGATCGGGCTCGTCGGTTCCAACGGTGCCGGGAAATCCACGCTTCTCCGGATACTGGTGGGGGAGATGGCGCCGGACAAGGGAGAGATCGCAAAGGCGAAGTATGTGAGCGTCGGGTATCTCCCGCAGGAGGGGATGTCCGCCGCAGGGCGGACGCTGTACGGTGAAGTCGAATCCGTCTTCGCGGAAGTCATAGGGACGCAGACGGCGCTCGATGAGATCCACCGGCGCATGGGGGAAATAGACCATGAATCGGGAGAGTTCGCAGAGCTCCTCGAGGTGTACGGCGAACTCCAGCACCGTCTGGAATCCTCCGACGCATTCCGCATCAAAACCGGCATCGAAAAAGTCCTCGTCGGCCTCGGCTTCCGGGAAACCGACTTCACCCGGCAGACAGACGAGTTCAGCGGGGGGTGGCAGATGCGCATTGCGCTGGCGAAGCTCCTCCTGGCACAACCGTCACTTCTCCTTCTGGACGAACCGACCAACCACCTCGATCTCGACTCCCTCCGCTGGCTCGAAGACTACCTCCGTTCCTACGAGGGGGCGGTGATCATCGTGTCACACGACCGCCGCTTCCTCGACAACATGACCGGCAAGACATACGAACTGAGCATGGGAACGCTCACGGAATATGCGGGGAACTTCACATACTACGTCACGGAAAAGGCCGTACGGAGAGCGCAGCAGATCGCGGCACAAAGGAACCAGCAGCAGCAGATCAAGCAGACGGAGCAGTTCATCGAGCGCTTCCGCTACAAGGCCACCAAGGCACGCCAGGTACAGAGCCGTATCAAACAACTCGAAAAACTTGATCTGATCGAGATCGAAGACGAGGAGGGGGGGATACACTTTGCCTTCCCTCCCGCCCCCCAGTCCGGGCGCGTGGTCATGGAACTGAAAGGGATCCGGAAGAGCTACGGCGGTCTGAAAGTTTTCGACGGGATCAGCTTCGACATCGACCGGGGCGACCGGATCGCGTTCGTCGGTGTCAACGGTGCGGGGAAATCCACACTCGCGCGAATACTCGCGGGAATTGAACCGTTCGATGCGGGGGAGCGCGTGGTCGGCCACAACGTGACGATCTCCTATTTTGCCCAGCACCAGGCCGAAGAGCTGAATCCGGCATACGACGTTCTCCAGACGGTCGAGGAGGTCGCGACGGGAGACATCCGCCGCCGTCTCCGCACGCTCCTCGGCTGTTTCCTTTTCAGCGGGGACGACGTCTTCAAGAAGGTGCGCATCCTGTCGGGCGGAGAGAAGAGCCGGCTCGCCCTCGCCAAAATGCTCCTCCATCCGAGCAATCTTATCGTGATGGATGAGCCGACGAACCACCTTGACATGCGCTCCAAGGGAGTTCTGCAGGAGGCGCTCGCCGGTTATGAGGGGAGCTTCGTCATCGTTTCGCACGACAGGGATTTCCTTGACCCGATCGTCACGAAGGTCGTCGACTTCCGTCAGGGGGGAATCAGGACGTACCCCGGAAACGTGAGCGACTACATCGACGCCCGGGGGAGGGAACAGCAGGTGGCGGCAACGCCCGTGCAGGGGAAATCCGTTTCGGGGCCTCAGAGTGAGAGAGAACGGAAGCGGCTTGAAGCCGAGGAGAGGCAGAAGCGGTACAGAAAAACCAAGCCGCTGCGAGACCGGATCGGGACGCTCGAACGCCAGCTCGAAGAGATGGAAAAGGAGAAAGCCGACATCGGCCGACAGATGGCCGATCCGGACTTCTACCGCGAGGGAGAGCGTGTGAAAACCGTGCACGCCAGGTACAGGGAGCTGGAAAAAGGGCTGGGGGACGGATATTTCCGGTGGAACGAGCTGACGAAACAGCTTGAAAAGACGGAATCTGCCGACGATCCCGGCCGGAGCGGCCGGTGAAACGGGGAGACGAGCTCGAAGCCGTGATTGAAGACATTGCGGTTGAAGGGAGGAGCCTGGCGCGCATAGACGGTTTCGTCGTCTTTGTCCGTGGCGGGGTTCCGGGGGACACCGTGCGGATGCGTATACGGACGGTCAAACGGAACTTCGCTGAGGCCGATCTCGTCACGCTCGAGTTCCCTTCACCGCGCCGCACGGAGCCGCGTTGCAGGTATTTCGGCACATGCGGCGGTTGCACCTGGCAGAACATCGCCTATGCCTCCCAGCTGGAGTTCAAACGGCGGCACGTCGCCGAAACCCTGGAACGTCTCGGGGGGTTCGCACCCCTTCCCGTGCCGGCGCCGCTTGCGATGGCAGACCCGTTTTATTACAGAAACAAAATGGAGTTCTCGTTCGGCGAGCGGTGGCGGACGCCCGAAGAGATGGCACATCCGCGCCCTGAGGGGGCGGCGACGGGGGGCGTCATCGAAGGAGCCCTGGGGCTTCACCTGAGCGGACGCTACGACCGGGTGCTTGACCTGTACGAGTGCTGGCTCCAGTCGGAGGTCAGCCCACGCATAGTAAACCTCGTGCGCGAATTCTGCCTCGGGCACGAACTTCCCGTCTTCTCCACCGTGACGCAGAGCGGCTACCTGAGAAACCTCGTGATCCGTGAATCGAAGCGGACCGGTGAGATCATGGTCAACCTCGTCACGAGGGATGACCGCCCCGAAGTCATGCAGCAGCTTACAGAGCGGCTGCTCGGAGCATTTCCCTCACTCACCACGATCGTCAATAATATTACGGAGCGGCGTTCGCAGGTGGCGGTGGGGGAGCGGGAGAGAGTCTACCACGGACCGGGGACGATCACGGAGAAGATCGGGAAGAGGACGTACAGGATTTCCGCCAACTCCTTTTTCCAGACGAATACAGATCAGGCTGAACGCCTGTACGACACGGCGCTCGGCTTCGCGCACATCCGGGCGGGCGATGTCGTGTACGATCTGTACTCCGGCACAGGGACCATCGCCCTCCATATTGCGGATGGGGCCGGGAAAGTCGTCGGCATCGAATCGGTGGAACAGGCCGTGGGCGACGCCCGGAAGAATGCGGAATTCAACGGTGTTCACAACTGCGAATTCCTTCACGGGGATTTGAAGGAGACGCTTCTTTCCTCGCGCCTGCAGGGAGAGCCTCTTCCCGCACCGGATGTCATCATCGTCGATCCTCCCCGTGCAGGCATGCACGAAAAGGTGGCCCGCGAGATTGTGGCTCTTGCGCCGCGCACGATCGTCTATATCAGCTGCAATCCCTCGACTCAGGCGAGGGATTTGAGAATAATCTGTCAATCAGGGAAGTATTCCATCGAGTCCATCCAGCCCGTCGATATGTTTCCTCACACGCAGCACATAGAGAACGTAGTCGGACTTGCTAATTCTTTTCAATAAGCATTGATTATTTGCGAAGGAAAAGATAGCTTGTAAAAGTCCCTCCTGGTCATCCCCCGTCATCGATCTTTGGATATCACGCACGTATGGCGAGTACCGCGCTCACGCTGTTGATATCGGCCTGTGTGCTCACGATCCCGGCACTCGCCGCGGACGCACCGAAAGTGGTGAATGCGGTGCGTGTCGATTTCCCCCCTGTCATCGACGGGTGGGTCAACGACGTCCAGTGGCAAAAAGCCCCCCCCATACTCGATTTCACACAATTCGACCCGGAAGAAGGAGTCCTCCCAACCGAGAGCACTTCTGTCAGACTGTTGTATGACGATCGTGCACTCTACGTCGGCGTCATTTGTTACGATGCCCGCCCGCAGAAAATAGTCCGCCAGCTGACCCGCAGGGACCGCAATTCCGAAGCCGACCGGTTCAGCGTCATGATCGACTCATACTTCGACCGTCAGACCGCATTCGTGTTTGCCACCAATGTCTCGGGGGTCCAGAGTGACGGCGTCCTCTCGCAGGACGGGAATGTGTACGACATTACATGGGACGCGGTCTGGAATGTCCGCACCCGTGTCTTCCGGGACGGATGGTCCGCGGAGTTCGAAATACCCTACAACGCGCTCCGGTTCGCCCAGCAGCCCAACGGCGTCTACCGCTGGGGAATCAACTTCAGGCGGTACATCAGCCGCAAAAAGGAGACCGACGAGTGGGTCATGGTCCCCCGGAGCGAAACATTGCAGATATCGAAATGGGGATATGTCGACGGGATACGGGGGATCGCTCCCCCCCTCCACCTGGAACTCCTCCCCTACATCTCCGGGACCGCCCAATACGAAACCGCGACAAATGCACGCCCGTGGTCGAAATCCTATAGGGGACAGGCGGGCGTTGATCTGAAGTACGGCGTGGCGAGGAACTTCACGCTCGATGCGACGGTGAACCCGGACTTCGGTCAGGTGGAGGTGGACCAGTCCGTTCTAAACCTCACGGTGTTCGAAACCCGGTTCCCGGAAAAGCGTCCCTTCTTTTTGGAGGGGGCACAGATGTTCATGTTCGGGTCGAGCGTCGACAACACGCCGTTGTCCCTCTTCTTTTCGCGACGGATAGGGAAGCAACCGACAGGGAGCCCTTATGTCACGGCCCCCTCCGGGGGCTCTGTCGACGACAACCCGCAGGTCACGACGATACTCGGCGCCGGGAAAGTCTCCGGGCGAACGAACGGCGGGTTCTCCCTCGGAGCCCTGACGGCGGCGACGGGCGAGATGGACGCGATCACTGCCGATTCGGGGGGGAGCAAAACCCGCATCCGCACGGAGCCGCGCGGCTCGTACAACGTCGTGCGTGCAAAGCAGGAATTCGAAGGAGGGTCCTGGCTTGGGGGGATGGGGACCCTCGCCCTGCGTGACGGCATCCTCCCCGCCCTCACCGGCGGCCTCGACTGGAACGTCCATTTCGGCGGAAGCGCCTACACTCTTGACGGCTATGTCGCGGGAGCACGCTCATCGACGGAGCGCGTCCTGACCGACGGTTCCTCCGGGAGTGACGGAACGGCCGGCCGGCTCCTCTTCTCGCGCATTGCCGCCGAGCATTGGTTCTACGCGGGGTCGTTCGATTTCTACTCCCGGTATTTCAGCTGTAACGACATCGGTTTCTTCGCGCAGCCGCATGACTTCGGTGATTACCTCCAGCTTCTCTACCGCGAGAATTTCGGTACCGGCATATTCCGCCGGTACGCTTTCTCATTCGTCCCCGCCACGCGGTGGAACTGGGACCATGTGCTGACAACATCTACCGCCGAGTTCACGTTTTACGGCGAGTTCCTGAACTTCTGGAAGCCGACGGTCGTCTATGACATCTATCTCCCGGCCTACGACGACGAAGAGCGCGGGATCATCGGGACGTACAGGCGCCCGGCGGGACATTCCCTCACCACGCAGGTCCAGACCGATCCCCGGGCAAACGTGTTCGCGACGCTCACGGGGACGTACGCGTTCAATGAGAAAGGGAAGAAGGCGCTGACCGGGTCGCTCGGCCTGAGCGTCCGGCCGGTGTCATGGGTCGAACTGAACCCCACCGTCCTGTGGCTCCGCTCGAGGAAGGAGGAGGCCTGGGTTTACCCCGGGGGGAATGTCGTCGATGCGGGCGTTTCCCCTTTCCCGTTCAGCGTGTTCGCCGACAGGGATGTGGACGAGATGGACATGGAACTGAGGGGGACCGTCACGTTTTCGAAGAACTTCTCATTGCAGTGCTTCTCCCAGATACTTCTCGCGCGGGGGATCTACCGGAATTACCGGCGGTTCAACGGGGACACGCCCCTCCCCTATGACTATCCGTCGAACCCGGAGTTTGTGCACGCCGACTTCAACGAGGCGATTCTCAATGCGAACGTGTTGCTCCGCTGGGAATACCTTCCGGGAAGCACGCTCTACCTGGTCTGGACTCAGGGGAGGTCCGACGACAGCGGGGACTACGCGAGCGGGTTCGGCACGAGATTCCGTGACACATTCACGCTGCCGCACGAAGACGCTCTGGTGTTAAAGATCAGCTACTGGTTCCCTCTCTGATCACGCAGGTGGCGCACGAAGAAGCCGAGGACGCGCCGCCGGTACTCCTCCCCCCCCACATCCGCCATGTCATTGTGTTTCGCCCCGGCGATCAACCAGAGTTCTTTCGGGTCGTTCGCTTTGGCGTACACCATTTCCGAGTACCGTGAATCGATGAGTGTGTCGGCGGTCCCGTGCATGATGAAGACCGGGACATGGACCTGGGTGACGGCTTCCAGGGGGGAGACGGTGTTCGCCTTAAAGTGGGCGAGATGCTCGGAGCGCTTGATAACGATGTTCCGCAGGTAGTGCCAGGGGAGCTTGATCATCCGTTTCTGGTAATCGTCGAAAATCGTCCTGAGGGTAGCGAACCCGCTCTCCGCGACGAGGGCCACCACACGCGCATCGATCGCGGCGACCTGCACGGCGACCGCAGCCCCCATCGACGTACCGAACAGACCGATCTTCCCCGCGTGGAGATCCGCGCGTCCGGCGACGTGGCTGATGACCGCGCGCGCGTCGTGCTTCTCATAGAAGCCGTACGTGCAGTACGTCCCCCCGCTCTCGCCGTGCCGGCGTGAGTCGTACAAGAACACGTTGTATCCCAGGTCGTGGAGCTGTTTCGCCATCGGCAGTCCCACGATTTTGCATTCGCTGACGCCGTGGAGATAGATCACGGTGCCTTCCGGTACCCCGTTGGCGCGAATCAGCCAGCAGCTGAGCGCAATCCCCTCCGGGGTCTTCAGCGCAACGTCCTCGAACGGGAGACCCAGGTCGGAAGGGTGCAATATGGTGGTGTATCTGCGGTAATACTCGATCGTCCGCCTATAGGGCTGCAGCAGCATCCCCGGTCCGATGACGAAGAGGACTGCGGAGACAAAAATGATGGCGATGAGTACCCACACGAGCGCGACGAAAAGTATCGTCATAACGGGGACATGATGGTGCGGGAGGTTTGCATCTCTCAATATAAACACCCCTTCGGCGTGAATCAACGGGCACTTTGCTTCTGCCTCGTGATCTCGGTATATTGACGCCGCATGAGTCCAGCACAGCGACAGATACGCAGGGTCGCCATCGTCCATGAGTGGTTCACCACGATGCGCGGAGGCGAAAAATGTGTGGAAGCCCTGTGCGAAGTGTACCCGGAGGCGGACGTCTACGCGTTGCTCCACGTCCCGGGATCCGTCTCTCCCGTGATCGAGCGGGCGCTTGTACGGACCTCTTTCGTGCAGCACCTCCCAGCGGCCGCCACGCAGTACCGCCGGTACCTCCCTCTCTTCCCCCTCGCCGTCCGTCAGTTCGATCTCCGCGGCTACGATCTCGTCATAAGCTCGAATCACTGCGTCGCCAAGGGTGCACGCGTTCACCCGGGCGCCCTCCACATCTGCTACTGCTACACGCCGATGCGCTACATCTGGAGTCAGTACGACGATTATTTTGGGAAGGGGCGGGCGGGACTTTTCACGCGCATCGCGATGCGCTCGTTTGTCGGTCCGCTCCGGCGCTGGGACGTTGCGACGGCGACGCATCCGCGTCACTTTGTCGCAATTTCCGAGAACATCCGCGCGCGCATACGGAAGATATACGGGCGTGATTCGGACATGATCTATCCCCCCGTGGACACCTCCCTGTTCACGCTCGCGGGCCGGGATGACGGCTACTACTTGATTGTGAGCGCGCTCGTTCCGTACAAGGCGGTCGACCTCGCCATCGAAGCGTTCAACCGTTCAGGAGACCGTCTCCTGATCGTGGGAGAAGGGCCCGACGCACCCCGTCTCCGGAAACTCGCGGGACCGCGTATCACATTCGAGGGCTGGCAGCCGGAGGACCGTCTCAGGGAATACTATGCAGGGTGCCGTGCGGTCATATTCCCCGGGGAAGAGGATTTCGGCATTGTCCCGGTGGAAGCCATGGCGACAGGGAAGCCGGTCCTCGCCTACGCGCGGGGAGGCGCTCTTGAAACAGTCTTTGACCGCCCGGAGCTCAGGACAGGGGTCCTTTTTCCGGAGCAGACGATCGGCTCGCTCCTGGCGGGGCTTGGCATTCTGAAGGATGCGGAATTCGATCCGGCGCGTATCCGGGCGCATGCGCTCACCTTTGATAGGGAGCTTTACAAACAGCGGATGAAGGAATACTGCACCCGCCGCTGGGACGAGTTTGTGGGCGAATCCCCACAAGTGCATGACTGAAAATACGTTACCAAGGGACTTCGTTGACATTTCCTCGGGATTTTCATATATTTTCTGTCCACTCATTCAGGCTAAGGAATGCCCCAGGAGGGAACCCGCCGTCGGAAATCGCCGCGCCGGTACAACGTCATAGTCGTGCCGGTTGAAGAAGGGGGCAGAACGCGGTCGTTCAGGACGAGCCGACTGATGATGGTTGCGATGATATTCCTCGGGGCCTGCGCAACCGTCGCAGCGACACTTGCCGCTCTTGTCTATACCCCTATCGCGCTCTATGTCCCGATCCCCAATCCCGTGCTTGAGCAGAAATACGGGAAGCAGATCCTGGAGATGCAGCAGCGCCTGAATGCTCTTGCGGAGGAGGTGGTTCTCGTCCGCGACTACAACTCGCAGGTGCGAAAGGCGCTCGGTGAGGACGTCCCCCGGGACACCTCCGCCGCCCGC
Source organism: Ignavibacteriota bacterium (assembly GCA_003158475.1). GTDB lineage: Bacteria > Bacteroidota > Ignavibacteria > UBA10030 > UBA6906 > Fen-1273. Next base: position 34,623 of record PMJR01000036.1, read on the forward strand.
AATCCTGCGAGAGTGAAGACGTCCGACCGGCAGGAGTCGGCGCTCCCTCCCCACGGTCTGAGGCACGCCGAGAAGGCGGAAGCGGAGCCGGGACCCGAACCGGTCCTGGACGAAGAATCGGGACCGGCCACCTATGCATCCGTGGTCGCCGTCACGGGTCCGGCGAGGACCGCATTCCCGCTTCTCACGCCGGTCGAGGGGTTCATCACACAGGGATTCGATCCGGCGCGCAACCATTTTGGTATCGACATCGCCGCCCAGCGCGGGACGCCGGTCTACGCTCCCGGTGACGGCGTTGTGCTTTTCGCGGGTTGGACATATGAAGACGGGAACATGCTTATCATCGCGCACGGCGGCGGCTACGCAACGGTCTACAAGCACAACCAGACGCTTCTGAAGAATACGCTGAACACAGTCAAGCGGGGAGAGCCGATCGCATTGCTCGGTTCCACCGGGAGGACCAGCGCGGGGCATCATCTGCACTTTGAAGTGTGGCGGAACGGCGTTCCGCAGGATCCCAACGACTTTCTTCTCGTCCCGGTGAGGACGCAGTGACACTCGTGCAGTGACACTACCTGAAGAGCACAAGGAGAAGCATGGCAGATAAAAACCAGGTGACGGGCACATTCAGCGTAATCGGGAATAACACGGTCATCACGGGGGACATCCGGACGGAAGGAAGCATCCGCGTGGACGGCAAGATCGTCGGCAACGTCGTCACGCAGGCTGATGCCGCAGTCGGGATGAACGGCGTCATAGAAGGGTCGGTCGATGCGCAGAACATCACCGTTGCGGGGAAGGTGATGGGGACTCTCACCGCGGCCCAAAAGCTGGTGCTCGAAGGGAAATCGGTCATGAAAGGGGACATACGCACCGGTCGGCTTGTCGTGGACGAAGGCGCGGTTTTCGACGGACGGAGTTCCATGACGGGGACCCCGGTCTCCCCCCCCACGCTCGATTCGCGCTGAACGGATGACCAGCGTGCCGGAGGAGCAACGACCGTCGGGGACCGCGTACGGTCCTTATCTGACGCTCGGGCTGCAGCTGGCGATCACCGTCGTCGTGTTCTTCTTTCTCGGCAGGTGGCTTGACGGCAAATTCGGGACCGACCCCTGGCTGATGCTCGCCGGTCTCGCCCTGGGTGTCACGGGGGGGCTGGCAGCGTTCCTGATGAAGGCGATCGCTCTCGGGAAGGAGGAAGACCGGGAGACGGAGGAACGGAAAAAGGAGCGGGAGTGAATCTGAGAGGTAATTTTCCTGCACAGGTGGCCGTGGTCCTGTTGAGCGCGCTCCTGCTGCTGGCGTATCCACTGGCGGCGCTTGCCTCGGGGGAAGTCCGCACGGCGGTGGCCGCGGGGGCGGCGCTCAGTACCGTCAATGTCATGCTCGGCTACCTCGCGATCCGGTACGCGTTCGACAAGTCTCATACCACCTTCCTGAAGGCCGTCCTCGGAGGAATGGGTTTCCGGCTTCTGTTCATGCTCGGCGCGTTCACGGCCTTATTAATGGGAATCGGTCTCCACCCTGTGGCCCTGACGGTGTCGCTGCTCGGCTTCTACGCAGTGTTCATGGTACTGGAAATTGTGTACATACAGCAAAGAATGACAGTCAGGAATCGGGGTTAAGAACGCGTGAACATGCCGGCCATACAGATTTCCGCGGATACGGTGGGGGCGGACACCGCACACGGCATTGCAGACACGTTGCATGCCATCGCGGAGCAGGGGGCGGCTCACGGTGGCGGCGAGAAGGGGCCCGTGGATTTCACGGAACTGCTCCACCATGTCCAGGATGCGAAGGAGCTTGACACGCCGTTCGGGATGTTCCACCTGCCGCAGTTTCCGCCGATTCACATCGCCGGGTTGTCGATCGATATGTCGATCACCAAGCACGTGTTCTTCCTCTGGTGTGCGGCCCTCATCCTCTGTGTCGTGGCAATCGCCGTGGCCCGGAAGAATTCGCGGCGTCCCGTCCCGACGGGATTCGGCAATCTCTTCGAGATGGTCGTTGTGTTCCTGCGGGATGAGGTTGCGATCCCCAACATGGGGAACGCGGGACTCCGGTACATGCCGTATCTCCTGACCACTTTCTTCTTCATTCTTGTCATGAACCTGCTCGGCCTGATCCCGTGGGGCGCCTCCGCCACGGGGAACATCAACGTCACTGCGGGACTTGCGATCATCGCCTTTGTCGTCATCCAGGCGTCCGCCATCCGTGCCCAGGGGTTCGGGCATTACCTGGCGCACCTGACCGGAGGGGTGCACTGGTCGCTCTGGCCGATCATGATCCCGATCGAGATTCTGGGCCTCTTCACCAAGCCCTTCGCGCTCTGCATGCGTCTCTTTGCGAACATGCTGGGAGGGCACATCGTGATCGTTTCCCTTCTCGGTCTGATATTCGTGTTTGGGTCATATTTTATTGCCCTCGGACCGGTCTCGTTCGTCGTCGGCATCAATTTTCTCGAGCTCTTTGTTGCATTCCTGCAGGCGTACATTTTCGTCATGCTCACCTCGCTCTTCATGGGTCTGGGTATCCAGGCGGGGGAACCGGCGCACGGCGGGCATGGACATGAAGGATCGGACGACCATTCATCATAACACCACCATTCACCCTCTCGACGAAGGAGAAATACCATGGATCCCAAAGCACTCGGCTACCTAGCAGCTGGCATCGGCGCGGCAGTGACGGTCATCGGCGCGGGCCTCGGTATCGGCAAGCTCGCGGCGGCGGCGATGGAAGCGAGCGGCCGGCAACCTGAGGTTGCGGGACAGGTCCGCACCTCGATGATCATTGCGGCCGCGCTCATCGAAGGGGCCACGTTCTTCGCACTTGCCATCTGTATCATTCTGGCATTCAAGTAATATTCCTTACGAGGCCGGTATGCTGGAGATCAATTCGGGTCTGATACTCTGGACCATACTCACATTCATCATCGTCCTTATCATCCTGCGGAAGGCCGCGTGGAAACCGCTCCTTGGTGCGCTGAGCGCCCGCGAGGAATCGATACGCGCCTCGCTCCGCGATGCGGAGAATGCCCGGGGAGAGGCCGCCCGCCTGCTGGAGGAAAACAGGCGTCAGCTCGCGCAGGCGGAGGAGCAATCCCGGCGCATCATCAGGGAAGGGCGCGACCTGGGGGAACGGCTGAAGGCGGAACTCCTGGAAAAGGCGAATGCCACCACGCGCGGGATGATCGAACAGGCAAAAGAGGAAATCCACCGGGAGAAAGACGCAGCCCTCATACAGCTCCGCTCCGAGGCGACCGACCTTGTCATCGCGGCTGCGGGGAAAATCCTCGACGCCAACCTCGACACCCCGAAGCAGCGGCAGCTCGCGGACGCGGCAATCAGGGAAATTGCGGGGGCTTCCGGACGATGAAGAACCTGCGCGTGGCACGCCGGTACGCCGGCGCTTTGATGGATATCGCAGAGGCCGGGAAGACGATCGACCGGACCGCAGGGGATCTTGAGACCATCGCCTCCGCCCTCCGCGGATCACGCGAACTGTGGCTTCTCACGCAGAGCCCCGTGGTCTCTCCCGTCAAGAAAGCGGCCGTCTTCAGGGCGGTGTTTGTCGCACGGGTCGGCGAAGGGACGATGAAATTCATCGACCTTGTCATCGCCAAGCAGCGCGAAAAACATCTTCCCGAAATTGTCGAGCAGTTCTCCCTCCTCAGGGACGAGAAGATGGGGATTGTCAGCGTCAGCGTCACCTCCGCCGTCGAATTCACCCCCTCCCAGGAAAAAGACCTGGGCAGCGAGCTGGAGCGGTACACGAAGAAGAAAGTCCGTATCCGGATCACCGTAGACAAGGCGATCAAAGCCGGACTCGTCGTCCGTATCGGCGACACTGTGCTGGATGCCAGCATGCGCCGCCAGCTCGAACTCCTGAAGGCCAGGTTCCTTGAGGGCGGGCCCTCCACGAATTGAACTGAACTCACAAGGATTGCACAAATGGAAGAAGTCAGGCCAGACGAAGTCTCCGAGATTCTCAGAAAGCAACTCTCCGGTTTCGAAAAGGAAGTCGACGTCTACGACGTAGGCACCGTGCTCCAGATCGGTGACGGCGTCGCGCGCGTCTATGGCCTTTCCCACGCCATGATGAGCGAGCTGGTGGAGTTCCCTCATGGTGTGTTCGGCATGGTGTTGAACCTGGAAGAAGACAACGTCGGATGCATTCTCTTCGGCGAAAGCCGCGAAATCAGTGAAGGGGACACGGTCAAGCGGACCGGGCGAGTCGCCTCCATGCCCGTCGGCGAGCAAATGCTCGGGCGGGTGGTCAACCCGCTGGGCCAGCCCATCGACGGCCGCGGGCCGGTCAAGACCGAAAAGCTCTCCCCGATTGAACGGAAAGCCCTCGGCGTCATACAGCGCCAGCCCGTGAAGGAGCCGCTGCAGACAGGGCTGAAGGCTGTGGACGGCATGATTCCGATCGGGCGCGGACAACGCGAGCTGATCATCGGCGACAGGCAGACGGGGAAAACCGCGATCGCGCTTGACACGATCATCAACCAGAAATACTCTCATACGGAGAGGGCGAAGCGCGAAGGGGTCAAGCCGGTCTACTGCATCTATGTCGCCGTGGGACAGAAGAGCTCCACGGTTGCACAGGTGGTCGACAAGCTCCAGCAGGAGGGGGCGATGGAGTACACAACCATCATCGCGGCGACTGCCGCCGATCCCGCGCCGATGCAGTTCATCGCGCCGTATTCGGGGGCGACGCTCGGAGAGTACTTCCGCGACAGCGGCCGCCACGCACTCGTCGTCTATGACGACCTGACCAAGCAGGCACAGGCGTACCGGCAGGTCTCCCTCCTGCTCCGGCGCCCGCCGGGACGGGAAGCGTATCCCGGGGACATATTCTACCTCCACTCGCGGCTCCTGGAACGGGCCTCCAAGCTTAGCGACGAGCTCGGCGGAGGGAGCCTCACGGCGCTCCCGGTGATCGAAACCCAGGCGGGGGACGTCTCCGCCTATATACCCACGAACGTCATATCGATCACCGACGGGCAGATCTACCTCGAGCCAGGGATGTTCAACTCGGGGATCCGCCCGGCGATCAACGTCGGCATCTCCGTCTCCCGCGTCGGTGGAAACGCGCAGATCAAGGCGATGAAAAAAGTGGCGGGGAGTCTCCGGATAGACCTTGCCCAGTACCGGGAGTTGGAGGCATTCGCGAAATTCGGATCGGACCTGGACAAGTCCACGCTCGCCCAGCTCCGCCGGGGCTCGCGGCTCGTCGAACTCCTCAAACAGGGACAGTTCGTCCCGATGCCGGTCGAAAAACAGGTCGTCAGCCTCTTTGCCGGCACGAACGGTTTTCTGGATGAGGTCCCACTGGAGCACGTCGCCCGTTTCGAAAGGGAGCTGCTCGAGCTCATGGACCTGAAGTATGCGGATCTCCTCGGGTCCATCTCAGGGACGAAGGACCTGGGCACGGACATCGCGCAGCGTCTGAAAGATGTCCTTCGTCAGTTCACGGATTCGTTCAAGGCCGCCATCAAGGCTTGACATGCCGACACTGCGCGAGGTCCGGAGCCGCATCAGTGGCGTTCAGAAGACGCGGAAGATCACGCGGGCGATGAAGATGGTCGCGGCGTCGAAACTCCGGAGGGCGCAGTCCCGGATTATTGCGGCCCGCCCCTACGCGCGCAAGATGAAGGAGCTACTCGGGGATCTTGCGCAGATGGCCGAAATTCAGACGGCCGATCTGATTGCGCCGCGCGAGGTGAAAAACCTGGCCCTTGTTGTGGTCACATCCGACCGGGGTTTCTGCGGCCCGTTCAACGCGACCCTGATCAGAGCAGCCCAGGGTCATATTGCCGCCCAGCCCGCCGGAGTCAACGTCAGGCTGATATGCATCGGGAAGAAGGGTGTGGATTACTTCGGGAAGAGGGGATACAGCCTGACAGGCCGGCATGTGGGAGTGTACGGCAATCTGGCATTCTCATTTGTACAGTCTCTTGCTGGAGAGATCATCGCGCGGTACCTGAGAGGCGAATTCGACCGTGTCGACATCATCTACAACGAATTCAAATCGATCTCCACGCAGCGGATACTGATCGAACAGTTCCTTCCGGTTCCACCCCTCCCCGCATCGCCGGTTGTGCCGAAGAAACCCGTGGATTTCATCTATGAACCTGACCGTCTCGGGATCCTCCTTTCGATACTCCCCAGGCACCTCAATTTCCAGATCTGGCGCATCCTCCTGGAATCGAGCACCGCGGAGGAGGGCGCACGAATGGCGGCGATGGAAAACGCCACAGAGAACGCCCGGGAGATGATCGCCACCCTTCAGCTGCAGTACAACAAGGCACGGCAGACCGCCATTACCAAAGAGCTTCTGGAGGTCGTTTCCGGGGCCGAAGCCCTTAGAAGCCCCGGATAGGCGCAGCCCCGGGTGTTTGCGGGTTACGGCCGCCGGAGAACCCTTCCTGCGGCCGTCCTTTTTCCGGGGTTATCCGTGCGGCACGGAAGCCTTGCATCACAGGGGTGCATTCCGTACCTTAAAGGTCCGTCACGGATTCCGGTGCGTCTGTAAGCCTTGCCAATGGATGGAGTTAGAGATGTTTGATGAGCTGAGCCGGAAGCTTGAGGGCGTGCTGAAGAAGCTTCGCGGGCAGGGGAAAATCACCGAAGTGAACGTTGCGGAAACACTTCGGGAGGTCCGACGTGTTCTACTTGATGCGGACGTCAACTTCAAAGTAGCAAAGCAGTTCATTGAAGATGTCCGGAAGAAGGCGCTCGGTCAGGAAGTGTTGCAGAGCATCACGCCGGGCCAGCTTATCGTCAGGGTCATCCATGAAGAGCTGATAGCTCTCCTGGGCACATCCTCGGCCGCGATTGCGCAGGCTGCAACCCCACCCACGGTTATTCTGGTCGCGGGTTTGCAGGGATCCGGCAAGACGACATTCTGTGCGAAGCTGGCGCGGCACCTCAAGGAGCAGGGACGTTACCCGCTCCTGGCGGCTGCGGACATCTACCGCCCCGCCGCGGTGGATCAGCTCATGACGCTGGGGGCAGAGGTCGCACTTCCCGTGTACCATGCCGCGGGAGTGTCCCCCGTGGACATTGCCGTCGGGGCGGTCGAGCATGCACGGAAAAACGCCCGGGATGTGGTCATCATCGACACGGCCGGACGCCTGCACATCGACGAAGAGATGATGAAGGAGGTCGGGGCAATCAAGGCGGCCGTCGCGCCCGACGAGATTCTCTTCGTTGTCGATGCGATGACCGGACAGGATGCGGTCAACACCGCCCGGGCGTTCAACGAACGACTCAATTTCGACGGCGCCGTCCTCACGAAAATGGATGGCGACGCACGCGGCGGCGCGGCGATTTCACTGCGCGCCGCGGTGGGGAAGCCGATCAAGTTCATCTCGACCGGCGAGAAGCTCGACGCGCTGGAGAAGTTCCATCCCGACCGGCTCGCCTCCCGCATACTCGGGATGGGAGACGTTGTCACACTGGTGGAGAAGGCGCAGCAGCAGTTCGACAAAGAGAAAGCGGTCAAGCTCGAAGCCAAACTGCGCAGGTCGCAGTTCACGCTTGAAGACTTCCTCGAGCAGCTCCAGGAAGTGAAGAAGATGGGACCGCTCAGCCAGGTGTTGGGCATGCTCCCCGGGATGAACCGGCTTCCCGCGGGGGCAAACGTCGACGACTCCGCACTCGTCAGGATTGAAGCGATCATCCGGTCGATGACGCACGAGGAACGCCGGACGCCCGCGATCATCAACGGCAGCCGCCGGAAGCGGATCGCCGCCGGGAGCGGGACGAGCGTACAGGATGTCAACAGGCTCATGAAACAGTACGATCAGATGCAGAAGATGATGAAGACGCTGGGGAAGGGAGGGGCAAGGGCCCTCAGGGGGATGGGACTCCCCGCAGGAATGTAATCGCGAACCCTACACACACACGAAGAAAGAAGGAGAGCATCAGTGGCAGTACGTCTAAGGTTGCGCCGGATCGGGAAGAAGAAAATGCCGATGTATCAGATCGTGGCTGCGGACTCCCGGGCGGCACGGAACGGCAAGTTCCTCGAAGTCATCGGTCGGTACGAACCGCGGCAGGATCCCATGATCATCGCGACGAACGAGACGCGCGTGTTCCACTGGCTCAAAAACGGTGCGTTGCCGACAGACACCGTGCGGAGCCTCTTCCAGAGGAACGGCCTTTGGGTCAAGTGGACGCTGACGAAGCAGGGGGCCGATCCTGCGAAGATCGCCTCTGAACTGGAGAAGTTCCAGGCGGCGCAGGCTGAGAAAAGGCGTCACGACGAAGAACGGCGAGCGCGCCGGCATGCTTCCCGCAAGAAAGTGAAAAAGGGGGAAGGCGCGGCCGAAGCGGCTCCTGCAGCAGCCCCGGCACCGGCTCCCGCGGTGGCACCCGCTTCATCGGGGGACGCTCCCGCAGGGACGTAAGGATCGATCGGCAACTGTTCTTTTCCGGTCACAGGCCTGTCATTCGAGAGGTAGAGGTGAACAACGGCCCGGCATCGTCATCCGAGAGTCCGGGGCAATCGTTCGCGGAGGAGGTTTGGAATGAAGGAGTATCTCGAGTTCATTGCCAGGCATCTCGTCGATCACCCTGAACAGGTGGTCCTCGAAGATCAGGTGCGTGATGACAGGATCATACTCACGCTCCATGTCGCCGAATCGGATGTCGGCAAAGTGATCGGCAGGAAGGGCAGGACCGCCCAGGCCATGCGCATCCTCCTTGCTGCTGTGGCCGCACGGGAGGGGAAACGAGTCATACTGGAAATCGCGGAGTGAGCACCACCCCTGGCCAGTTGTACGCGGTCGGCACCATTGTCAAGGCGATCGGCATTGCGGGAGAAGTCATCGTTCAACCGATGACGGACTTCCCGGAGCGGTTCCGGAAGCTCCGGATCGTATGGCTGGGGACGGACGGCGGCCCGGCGTCCGAAGCACGTATCGAGAAGGCCGTTGTTTCTCCGCGCGGTATCCGGGTGAAGCTCAAAGGGATTGACGACAGGGACGTGGCCGGGCGCCTGCGGGGAAAGATCCTCTTCGTCGATGAGGCGCACAGGGCGAAGCTTCCGGAAGGGAAGTATTTCGTGCACGACGTCCTGGGGCTTGCGGTACGGGAGGAAGGCGGCACCGATCTCGGCACGGTGGCCGATGTCCTCCGCTACCCGGCCAGCGATGTGTACGTTGTGCGGGGAGACAGGGGGGAGATACTCATCCCCGCGGTGAAAGAGTTTGTGCGGTCGGTGGATCTCGGTGCGCGGACAATGACCGTGCGGCTGATCGAAGGGATGATGGAGTGACAAGGGTGGAGCGACGATGAGGATCGATGTCGTGACGGGGTTCCCCGGCCTCCTCGCGGGTCCGCTCGATGAGAGCATACTCGGAAAGGCCCGGGAGAAGGGGATCGTCGAGATCGTCGTGCACGATCTCCGTGACTATGCGCCGGACAGACACCGGACGATCGATGATGCACCGTACGGCGGCGGCGCAGGGATGATCCTGAAAGCGGAACCGGTCTTTGCGCTCATCGAGTCACTCACGAAGCAGCGCCGCTACGACGAGGTCATCTATCTCAGCGCCGACGGCGAGCGGTTCACGCAGTCATCCGCCAACGCGCTCTCGATGAAGGGCTCCCTCATACTCCTGTGCGGGCATTACAAGGGGATCGACGAGCGGATACGGCAGAGCCTGGTTACGAAAGAGATCTCCATCGGGGACTATGTGCTCACGGGGGGGGAGCTGCCGGCGCTCGTGATTATTGACGCCATCGTGCGCCTGATCCCGGGAACGCTGCATGACGGCGAATCGATGCTCACGGATTCGTTTCAGGACGGACTGCTCGACGCGCCGTCCTTCACGCGCCCGCCTGAATTCCGGGGGATGCGAGTTCCCGAAGTGCTCCTCTCGGGCAACCACGAAGAAATCGCAGCGTGGCGCATGGCCCAGCGTCGCCGCCGGACCCAGGAGCGCCGGACAGATTTGATGGAACAAACATAAACGTCAGTGTACTGGAGAAAGCCATGGAGAAACTGAAGCTTGTCGAGGCAACGCAGATGAAGACCGGCCTCCCGCCGTTCTCCCCCGGGGACACCGTCAACGTTCACGTGCGTGTCGTCGAAGGGGATAAGGAACGCATACAGCAGTTCCAGGGTGTCGTCCTCGGCCGGCACGGTTCCGGCATGAATGCAACGTTCACCGTCCGCAAGGTCTCCGACGGCGTGGGGGTCGAGCGCATATTCCCCCTGCATTCCCCCCGGATCGCCAAGATCGAGAAAATAAAAGACGGCGTGGTCAGGCGCGCCAAACTGTATTACCTCCGCGAACTGGCGAGCAAGGCGATCCGCCAGAAGACCAACGCGTGACGGGGTTCGTCCCGTTCACAGGCATTGCACACGGCTCTTTTTCCCCCTGATCGGGGTGCCCGTCGAGTTTACCGCCGTCTCTTTCCCCCTCTTCTTTCGATGAAGAGGATTTGGTATATTCCCCCCATGAGCTCCCGCACGCTTATCGGCATACCCGGCGACATCTCCGGCCGCCCATTCCGGGACGTCCTCCGCTCGGCAGGTGAGTTCGAGGTTGTCCTTGATACGCCGGCGTCCCTCGCACAGCGCCTCGAGCACAGGGGACTGGGCGGTGCTCTTCTTTCCCCGATCGACTATGCCAGGAACGCGTCGGAGTATCTCATCGTCCCCGGTTCGGCTGTCTCATCCCAGTCGGGGAACGAGTCCATCGTCATCGTCTTCCGCCAGGGGGTGAAAGCCGTCAGAACGCTTGCCGTCCAGCCTGTGTCTGCATCCGACATCATACTCGCCAAGATACTCCTTGCCGAGCGGTTCGACATCGAGCCCCGGATCATGCCTCTGGCCGGGAGCCTTGACGTCATGCTCGAGCGGGCGGACGCGGCGCTCCTTGCGGGGGATGCGGCGATCGGGAGCGCCCTGGAACGTCCCGAAGCCCTCGACCTTGTGGAGGAGTGGATCGCCGCAACCGATCTCCCGTACGTGCACGGCTTCTGGTGCGCCCGCGAGAAAGCGCTGACCGATGCGGAGCGGGCCGTTCTTGGCGGGCTCGGGAGCTGCGCGGACGACCCTTCTCCGGAGGCTGAGGGGCCCTCCCCCTTCGATCTCTTTTGCTATGATTTTCCCGAAAACGTCCAGGAAGGGATCCGGGAATTCCTCCGCTACGCGTATTACCACGGCATACTCCCCGACGTGCCTGACCTCCGGTTCTTCGGATCTGACGACGCGGACGAATCCGCCTCCCCACTCTTGAGCCCCAATTGAAAAAGCTCCAAACAATGGGTAGATTATACATATGCTGAAGGCCCTCACTATAACGAACTATGCCCTTATCGAAGAGCTCAACATCGAGTTCTCAAGCGGCCTGGTCATCATTACGGGGGAAACCGGGTCGGGGAAGTCAATCATCATCGATGCCCTCGGCCTGATACTCGGCGCCCGTAGCAGTGCCGATGTCGTTCGCAAAGGGTCTGACAGGGCCGTCGTCGAAGGGACGTTCCATATCGCCGGGAACGGTAAGCTGCTGCAGATACTCGATGGAAACGGCGTCACAGGCACTGACGAGCTCATCGTCCGCCGGGAAATCTCCTCGAAAGGACAGAGCCGGTGCTTCATCGCCGACAGCCCTGCGACACTTGCGTTCCTGAAACAGGTGGGCGAGTTGCTTGTGGATCTCCACGGCCAGCACGAGCATCAATCCCTTCTCCGGCTCGAGACGCACATTGCAATGCTGGACGACTTCGGGGGACTTGACGGCATCGTCGCCGAGTTCCAGGGGGGACGCAGGAAGCTCCGGGGGATAGGCGAAGAGCTGGACGACCTGCGCCGCAGGGAACGGCAGCTCGCGGAGAAGAGGGAGTTCTACGAATTCCAGATGGCCGAGATCGATGCTGTCGCCCCCCGGGCGGGGGAAGAGGAAGAACTCGGAAGGGAGCTGAAGATCCTGGAGAACGCCGAGAAGCTCTTCGCGATCACGGGCAGCCTCTACGGCATGCTCTACGATGGGGAGCAATCCGTGCATGACCTCCTTGTTATCGTCCGGAACCAGCTCCAGGACCTCTCCGGGATCGACAATCAGTTTACGGAGGCTGCGGGGGAATGCGCCTCCGCGGGCGCCGTGGTAAGCGAACTTGCGAAGTTCATACAGGGGTACAACGCGCGGGTAGAATTCAATCCGGAACGTCTCGACACTCTCCGGGACCGGCTCGGGAAGTTGGCCCTCCTGAAAAGGAAATACGGAGGCTCCGTCGAAGCCACTCTCGCCCACAGGGAGAAAATCGGGCAGGAGGTGCGACTGGCTGAGAATTTCAACGAGGTGATCGACCGCCTCACGAGGGAGCTCAACGAAGCGCGCGAGGCGTGCAGCGCGATCGCGGGGCGTCTTTCGGCCAAGCGACACGACATCGCAAAGAAGGTGGACAGGGCCGTCGTCGAGGAACTGGAGAAACTCGGGATCCGGCACGCCAGGTTCACGACCCGGATCCTCCAGACGGAGCTCCCCTCAGGAGGGGAGGGCGCGGACTTTGTCGGCGCCGGCCGGAAGAATGTCCGTCTCAACCAGCGGGGATACGACGATGTCGAGTTCTTTATCTCCACGAACCTGGGGGAAGAGGAAATGCCCCTCGTCAGGGTTGCCTCCGGGGGGGAAGTCTCCCGTATTATGCTCGCGCTCAAGAGCATTCTTGCCAAGTCGGATAGACTTCCAGTGCTGATATTCGATGAAATCGACGTCGGGGTCAGCGGGCGCGTAGCACAGGCTGTCGGCAGGAGTCTGAAAAATCTCTCAAATTTCCATCAGGTCATTGCCATCACGCACCTTCCCCAGATCGCGGGGCTTGCGGACACGCACTTTGCCGTCGAGAAGACGGAACGGGGAACGAGAACCACCACCGGCATGCGCCGCCTCTCGCTTGACGAGCAGGTGCGCGAAGTAGCACGGCTCCTGAGCGGCGCCGAAGTGACGGACGCCGGACTGCTCGGCGCGCGGGAGCTCATGGGCCTCACAGGCCCCGCGTAACAGTCACGCCCCACAACGGCGCCAGCGGCGCCGCAGGCGCCGTGATCGCAGATCCCGCCGATTTTCGGCGGAGGTAAGAACCTGATTCCCAACGAACACACACCGGCATCATGGCACTCCAGGTCTACAACACGCTTCACCGCCGCAAAGAACTCTTCACGCCGCAGCACGAGGGCTTCGTCGGCATCTACGTCTGCGGCCCCACAGTCTACGGTCACTCCCATCTCGGCCACGCGAAGAGCTATGTCTCGTTCGACGTCATAGTCCGTTTTCTACGGAGCCTGGGCTACAGAGTGCTCTACGTGCAGAACATTACGGATGTCGGGCACCTCACAGATGACGCCGACCAGGGGGAAGATAAGCTCGCCCGGCAGGCACGCATCGACAGGATTCCCCCGATGCAGCTCGCCGAAACGTACACCCGGAGCTACTTCGAGGACATGGACACCCTGAATGTCCTTCGCCCCGATATCGTCCCCCGAGCCTCCGGCCATATCACCGAGCAGATCTCGATGGTGCAGACGCTCATTGGCAAGGGAATGGCGTACGTCGCGAACGGGTCCGTCTATTTTGACGTCGGCTCATTTCCCGCGTACGGAAAACTCTCGGGCCGCACCGTGGAAGATCTCAACGCAGGCGCCCGGGTGGAAATCAAGGAAGAGAAGAAGCACCCTGCGGATTTCGCGCTCTGGAAGAGGGCCGATGCGGGTCACATCATGCGCTGGCCGAGCCCGTGGGGTGAAGGCTTCCCCGGTTGGCACATCGAGTGCTCCGCGATGTCGATGAAGTACCTCGGAGAAGGGTTCGACATCCACGGAGGGGGACTGGAAAACCAGTTCCCCCATCATGAATGCGAGATCGCGCAAAGCGAGGGAGCGACCGGGAAGCCGTTCGTCCGGTACTGGCTCCACAACAATATGGTGACGGTGAACGGGAAGAAAATGGGGAAGTCGCTCGGGAACTTCATAACGCTGAAGGACGCGTTCGCGAAATGGGACCCGCAGGTCGTGCGCTTCTTCATCCTCCAGAGCCACTACCGGAGCACGCTGGATTTCAGCGATGAAGCTCTCGATGGTGCCCGCGCGGGCTACGAGAAGCTTGCCAACACACTCCGCAACCTGCGCGAGAAAATCGCGATTGCGCCCGACGGGGGGGAAGGGACAGGGGTTGATCTCGACCGGCGCACGGCGGAATTCCGGAATGCGATGGATGACGATTTCAACACGCCGCAGGCAATCGCGGTACTGTTCGATGTTGCCCGTGAGCTGAACCAGGCTTTCGCGTCAGAGAAGAACTACGGCCGGCCTTCGCTTGAAGCGATCGACCGCTGGTATGCCCTCCACGCCGGTTCGGTTCTCGGGATAATGACGGGAGATGCGCGGGGGGCCGGGAGCTCCGGCCCGCTTGTGGGGCCTCTCGTCGAGCTCCTCATCGCAATCCGGAGTGATATCCGCCTGCAGAAGCTCTGGGCGCTCTCCGACAAAATCCGCGACGGGCTCGCGAGGATCGGGATCGGACTGGAAGACAAGAAGGCGGGGACAACCTGGAAAAACATTTCCTGATCATCGCCGACGGCCTCCTGCTCTCGTGCGATCCCGTGAACAGATGCGGCCGGTACAGTCTGCTCATACGGGACGGGCGGATCGTGGATATCAATCCCTCCGCGCAAACTCTGATCTCCCTCTATCCGGGGGCCGAGGTTGTCGACGCGCGCAATCGTATCATCCTCCCCGGTTTCATCAACGCGCACTATCACGGGGAGGGCGTTCTCCTCAGGTACATCACGGGGAGAGTCTCCTTCGGCTCATGGAATGAGCTCCCCGGCCTGCGCGGAGCGTTTGCGCGCCTGCTCGATCCCGCATCCGCCTCTGACATTGCGACACTGTACAGGACTGCCGGATATCTGCATATCAGGAGCGGCACGACGGCAGTCGCCGAATTTCCCGCCGGCTACACTCCTGCAGTTCTGCAGGGAGCGATAGAAAATATCGCCCGGGCAGGCGTCCGTACCGTCTTCGCCCTTCAGACATGGGATCAGGTCGAATCGTTCCGATCTTCTCCTCCCGCTCTGAGGCAGTTTTCGATCTCACTCGGGCCGGTGGAGAGCTATACCGTCTACAGTTTTGATAACTTTGTGCGCGTCTCGGCCGAGACACAGTTTCCGCTTGCGGTGCATCTCGGCGAAACGCGCGCGGAAGTCGAATCCCTCCGGGGCCGGTTCAAGAAAAGTCCTCTCCGCATAGTGAAGGATTCCGGCGCGCTCGTTCCCGCCACCCACCTCATACACTGCAACCACATCCCGGAAAAGGAGATTGATCTCACCCGGGACGGCGGCAACCCCGTCACGCTCTGTGTCCGCTCGGCGCTCGCCAAGCAAACAGGGTATCCTCTCCTTCGCTCACTTGCATCCCATGACGTCACGATCTGTCTGGGGACCGATTGGGGAGAAACGGATCTGCTGGGTGAAATCAGGGTACTCCGGAATCTGCGCACATACTACCCGGGGATCCTGCCATACACACCGCTTGAGCTCATTCGCATGGCCACGATCAACGGAGCACGCGCGCTCGGAATCGCCTCGCAGGCCGGGTCGCTTGAAGTGGGGAAACATGCCGATCTCGTGTTGATCCCATTCAATGACGTCCGTCTGCCTGCGCTCAGTGCGAACCCGACAGCGGAGGAGATTGCGGGAATTATCACGGACTACTGCGACACCGGCATGATATCGGACGTCATGGCGCAGGGAGTCTTCAGGGTGAGGGACGGCGAGGTTGTGCGCATCGACGGGAACGAAATACTCCGCGACTTCCGGCAGCTTCAGGGGAAATTCCTCCCCCCGGCGGCGGAGGAACATACGAGAGACCGCTCCCCGGGCATTCCGCTCGTCCTGTCGGACCGGAGCGAAAAACCATCCCTCCTCGGAGAGGGAGAAACAAGTCACGATGTTCCGAGGGAAGAGAAAGCGAACATGCACTCCCCCGGTCCGGTGGTTGACGAATCCATGCAGAAATTTCCCGTTGTCGTGAAAAAGATCAGGAAAGTATTCGGTGAGGATGACATCTGAGACGAGGACAATGACGAAGCGGATGTTCCGGCTGATTCCCCTCATGCTCCTCCTCTGTGCATCGGGTCCCGATCTGCGTGCGCAGGGTTCCGCCGGATCGGCCGGGAAACTCGAGCCAAGAGCCCTTGTCGATTTTCCCACCGCAGGAATGATTCCCAGGGGAAGTATTGCCCTGGACGTTAACTTCTACAGGGACGGCGGCATCGATCTCGCATGTGCCGTGGGGATCTTCGAGAGGCTGAGTGCGGGGCTTTCCTACGGGGGGTCGGGGCTGATCGGTGCGGGTACCCCCGTAATGAACGGGACCCCCGGGTTCACCATCAAGCTGCGGCTGCTTGAAGAGAGCGTCTACGTCCCCGCGCTGGCGCTCGGCTTCGACTCGCAGGGACATGACGGGTACAACAGGAGCCTGAACCGCTATGCCATCAAGTCCCCCGGACTGTACGCCGTTTTCAGCAAGAACTACTCTGTCCTGGGGTATTTCAGCCTGCACGGAGGGACGAACTATTCCCTCGAACGTTCAGATGGGAACCGGAACATCAATATCTTTGCGGGGATTGAGAAAACACTCGGACCGTTCCTTTCCCTCATGCTTGAATACAATCTCGGTTCAAACGACACGGGGAATAACGCGCTGGGGGAGGGGAAAGGCTATTTCAACATGGGGCTCAGGTGCTCACTCGGTGGTGGACTTACGCTGGGGGTAAACTTTAAAGACCTGGCGGACAACGGCGGAAACGTGACTGTCGCCAACAGAACCGTCCAGATAGAATACGTCAGATCCCTTTAACGCGATGGCTCCCCGATCCGGGAATCCACATCCCGCCCCTGGTGTTCTTATTAATGAACGGCCCTGTGGTATCTGTCCAGTAATATGCACAGATTGCTCTCCCCGGCCCGCCAGAATGGCCGGATTCAGGCATGTCCCTTGGCACCAATGTTGTAACCCATTGCAGTATGTGGACCCTCTCGGTTCATATTTTCATCACGAGGCGACGACAATGAAACACGCAACGCGATTTCTACTCTGCGGCTTCTTCGCCGCGATTCCGCTCATCCTCTTTTCCGGTTGTTACACGCAGGTGGGTACGGCCAGGGGAGACGTGGACGAAGGATACGATTACAGGACTGCAGCGAACGACCAGACCGCCGCTAACGACCAGAGCGCTGGCGACACCACGCAGCCCGGCGATTATGATTCCGCCCGGCGGGAGTTCTACAATGACTCCTACTACCCGCCCGACTATCCGGCATACAGCGTCGGTATCGGTTTCGGTTGGCAGACGCCCTGGTACGGCTACGGCTATCCCTGGTACTTCTCTAATGGGTATCCATACTACGGCGGGTTCTATCCGTACGCGTTCTGGTACCCCCACTCCTACTCCGGATATTACAATCACGGGGGAGGGTACGCATACAATGGAAGGGGATACGCAACGCGGAGATACGGCATGGCTCGTACGACGGGCGGATCCCGGGGCGTCTATGCCACACCGGCCGGGGGTCACCCGGGTTCGCCGCTGCCGGCAGGGCGCACAGGAGCGACAAGGGGAATCTTATCGACCGGAAGATCGTCTGCACGTGGTGCTATTGTCGCCCGCCCGCCGTCATCGCGAGGATATGCAGGGACAAGAGTTTCACCGCGGAGTCAGTCGGGCATGCGGGGACCATCATCGCGCTCCGCCCCCCAGGGGAGCAGCCAGGGCAGGTCCGGCGGGAGGGGCTACTCCTCTCCCTCAGGTCACCCGGCACCATCCGGTGGCGGCAGCAGCAGGGGTGGGAGTAGCGGGGGAGGCGGAGGTTCAAGGGGCGGAGGCGGGAGCAGTGGTGGAGGCGGAGGCTCGAGAGGTGGCGGCGGCAGGCGCTAGACAAGAACCCAGACAATAACGGAATGACAATGAAACGATTCATGATTGCGGCGGTGGCTCTTCTGATGACCGCAGCTCCGGCAGGTGTATTTGCACAAATACCGGAAGATGCTCTTCGGCTTGGAACGCCCGGCATCGGTGTCGGCGCGAGGGCGATCGGGATGGGGGGAGCTTACACCGGTGTCGCCTCCGACTTCAGCGCGCTATACTGGAATCCGGCGGGTCTCGCCCAGGCCGTGCACGGTGAATTCTCCGTTGGGCTGAACTACAATAACATCGGAAACACAAGCACGTATTTCGGAACCGGTGAGCAGTACACCGTGAATACGACGAACCTGAACACGCTGGGACTCGTCTACCCGATCCCGGTGCGACAGGGGAGCGCGGTGATAGCGTTCGGGTTCGATCGTCAAAGCTCGTTCGCGAGCGGACTGTCATTTAACGGGTTTAACCCGAACAGCTCCGTTATACAGACATATGCACGGAACGGCGATTACGAGCCGGTGGATCTCACCGGGAACCTCGCGTATGAACTCTACCTTGCTGATACAACACTCTCCGGCAGGTGGAACAGTCCGATCACCGGGAGGCTCACTCAGCTCGGAAAGGTACTCGAATCCGGAGGATTGAACAACTGGTCCCTCGGCGGCGCGATCGACATCGGGAAGAACCTCTCGCTCGGTATAACCCTGACGTACCTGTCGGGGACATACAGGTACGATCATACATACAGGGAAGAAGACCGGAACGGTTTGTATGGCACCTTGCCGCTGGCGACCTACCAGACATTTTACTCCCTTGCCCTGAACGATTACATCGCCGACGATATCGCGGGATGGAACGCCAAATTCGGTCTCATGTACCGCGTACCGGATCTCTTCCGCCTCGGCCTCACGGTCAAAACCCCGACGGCATTTAACATCCAGGAGACGTTCGGCACTCCCGTCTCGTCCCCCGCGACCGCCGTGCTCGGATCGGGAGGTGCCACTGCGACAACCACGTTCGATCCCGGTGAAGGGTCCAACAGGTACAGTATCAACACGCCCTGGGTCTTCGGTGCCGGCGCATCGTTGATACTGCGGGACCTCGTACTTTCCGTCGACGCAGAATACACCGACTGGACGCAGCTCGAGTTCGCGAAAGCCAGTCCCGATATTCTCGCAAACAACGAGCAGATCAAGCAGATACTTGTCGGAACGACGACGCTCCGCGGAGGTGCGGAATACGATATACACCAGATCGGCGTCAGGTTGCGCGGCGGGTACATGTACATCCCTTCCCCGTTCAGGGGTGACCCCACATCATTCGATCAGAAGTACATCACCGCGGGCCTCGGCATACTCCTCGGCGAATCCACGATGGTCGACGTCGCGTACGCGCACGGCATGTGGAACACGTTTGTCTACAGCTACACCGACCCGAACGCGGTCGTTGCCCCTCCGTCGGCTAACGAGAAACTCTCGACGAACAATTTTTTCCTGACGCTCACGCACAGGTTTTAGCAGTCATGCCCAAGAACGGCGCCTGTGGCGCCGCAGGTGCCGTGATCGTTGATGGTGCCTTCGGCGCCACCGTCGATCCCGCCGATTTCAAGCGGGGCTGACACCCCGGTTTGCAGAAGTAGACTCCATTCGATATATTGAAGTCCATCATTCGATGGACTTCTCTATTTTAAGCAGATGAGCCGGAAAACCAGGATTATCGGGGGCACGATCGGCGTTCTGCTTGTTGCGATTCTCGCAGCCTCGCTATTTCTCCTTTACCAGATCCGCAAGTCCTTTCCTGTCACGACGGGGACACTGAGTGTCCACGGACTGACCTCCGAAGTACACGTCCTGCGTGACGCATACGGTGTCCCGCAGATTGAGGCCGCGAACGAACACGACCTGATGGTCGCGACAGGGTACGTGCACGCGCAGGACCGTCTGTGGCAGATGGACCTTACGCGCCGAGCCGGGGAAGGGCGGCTCTCCGAGCTCTTCGGTCAGGCGACGCTCCCGTTCGACAGGATGCTCCGCATCGTAGGGATCAGGCGGAGTGCCGCCAGGATCATTGAACACATGGCGCCCGAATCGCTGGACCGCCTCCGCTGGTACGCCGACGGGGTGAACGCGTATATCGCATCCAACAAAGGGCGATACCCTGTGGAATTCGATCTCCTCGGCTATGAGCCCGAGCTCTGGACGCCCCTCCACAGCGTGATCGTCGGACGGCTGACCGCCTGGGAGCTGAACCTGTCGTGGTGGACCGACCTGACGTACGGGAGCATCGCGGAGCGTGTCGGGCTCGACCGCATCTTCGACATCATGCCCGAGTATCCCGCCGGCGTGCCGCCGACCGTGCCGTCGGGAGAATGGAGGGCATACGCCTCGGTCGGCCTCCCGTATCTCCGGACTGCGCAGGCGTATGCCGCTTTTTCCGGGTCCGCGTCCCTGAGCGGGGGGAGCAACGCTTGGGCGGTCGCACCCTGGCGCTCCATCACCGGTGCCGCGATTCTCGCCAACGACACTCACCTGCGGCTGGAGTCCCCATCCCGCTGGTACGAAATCCAGATGCAGATGCCCGGGTCACGTGTCCGGGGGATGTCGATGGCGGGTGTCCCGGCGGTCGTCGCGGGGCGGAACGACTCGGTTGCGTGGGGTATCACCAACGTCATGGCCGATGACGCGGATTTCTACGTCGAGCAGCTGGACTCACTGACCGGCGCACATTATCTGTACGATGGCCAGTGGTATCCTCTCACGGTGCTCGCCGAAGAAATTCCGGTGAGGGGCGATTCCGCCCGCTCGCTCGCCATACGTCTCACCCGACACGGTCCTATCGTCACGGATATTGCAACCCCTCTCCAGAAGGGGAAGTCCCCCTACGTCGCCAGCATGCGATGGACGGGGAGCGAGGTCGACGACCAGTTCCTTGCATTCACACGTATCGACAGATCGAGGAACTGGGACGAGTTCACCGCGGGTGTCCGGGAGTTCGCCGTCCCCGGTCAGAATTTCGTCTATGCGGACGTTCGCGGGAACATCGGATACTGGTGCGGTGTGCGTCTCCCCGTTCGCACAGGAAGAAACTCGCTCCTACCCCTCCCCGGCTGGGATCCATCCACGGAATGGAAGGGCTTCGTGCCGTTTGCGCGGCTCCCGCACAGATTCAATCCCCCGGGAGGATACATCGCCACCGCGAACAACAAGATCGTCGATGATTCGTATCCGTTTCACATCTCCGACCTGTGGGAACCCTCATCGCGCATCCAGCGCCTGAACGATGTTCTCGGAAAAAAGGGGGATGTCTTCTCCGTGCAGGACTTTGAACGGTTGCAGCTCGACACATACTCCTCCTACGCACGCGAGATCATTCCTTACATCGTCGAGGCATTCCGCGACAGCATCGGAACACTTCCCGGAGGGGACAGGGTCTTTGAATACCTGCGCAACTGGCACTACCGGTTCACGACGGACGATGTCGCGACCTCCATCTACCAGGAGTTCCTCGTCCGGCTGCTGCGTAACACGTTCGCCGACGAGATGGGGGACGATTTGTTCCACGACTGGGTGCTCCTCACCAATATCCCGCTCAGGGTCATGGCGAGGCTCCTCACACAGGGAACGTCCGCCTGGTTTGATGACGTGCGGACCCCGGCCGTGGAAACGCGTGATGACATCGTCCGAAAGAGCCTCCGGGAGGCCCTGGCGGATCTCCGGGCGCAGTGGGGGGCGGACCCGAAGAACTGGCGCTGGGGGAATCTTCACACCGTGTCCCTCAGGCATCCGTTCGGACTCCGGAAACCCCTTGACCGCATATTCAACGTCGGCCCCTTCCCCGCAAGCGGTGGCTCCACTGCACTGGTCAGCTTCGAGTACGATCTGAACAATCCGTTCGACGTGACCGTCGGGCCTTCGTTCCGCCAGATATTCGACATGGGGGGGGTGGGGGAATTCCGGTCCGTCCTCCCCTCCGGGGAATCAGGGCAGGTATTCGATTCTCACTACTCGGACCAGACCAGCCTCTGGCTCAACGGGGGCTACCGGACCGGCGTGTTTCGGGGGGCGGCACGCGCTGACATGGAACATCTCCTCCTGGAACCCGGTCGATGACGTCCCGTATCTCTCCCGGCCTCTCACGGCGAATCGGTGACGCCCGCACGATCGTCGCCTTCACGGGGGCGGGAGTCTCCGCCGAAAGCGGTGTCCCGACATTCCGGGGCACGGACGGGATCTGGTCGAAGCTGAAGCCTGAAGAGCTCGCCAGCATGAGCGCATTCATGAAGAACCCCGCGATGGTCTGGGAGTGGTACGACCACCGGAAGAGGATCATGAGCGGGATTGCACCCAACCCGGGTCACTATGCACTCGTCCGGATGGAGACCATCGCCCCGTCATTTGCCGTCATCACGCAGAACATCGACAACCTCCACCGCCGCGCGGGGAGCCGGACTGTCCATGAACTGCATGGGAACATCGAACGGAACTACTGCATGAAATGCGGGACGCCGTACGGGGATGATTTTGTGGTGGCCGCCTCCGGTGTTCCGCTTTGCCCGGCATGCGGCGGACTCGTTCGGCCTGATGTGGTCTGGTTCGGCGAAATGCTCCCGGAAGATGCATGGGAAGCATCCGTGCGCGCGGCCGAGGGGGCGGACCTGTTTATGTCGATAGGTACATCCGCGGTCGTCTACCCTGCGGCGTCGCTCCCGCTGGTCGCAAAACGCTCCGGCGCCTACCTGCTTGAAATCAACCCCGAACCCACGCCGCTGACGGCGCAGGCGGACGAGTTTCTTCAGGGTGCCTCCGGCATTCTCCTTCCCCTCCTTGCGGAGGTCATGGAAGAAATGCGCCGTTCCCCCCACTCCAATGGCTAAGATGACAACGAGAGGAAGTGCATGACCTCCCCACGCGGCAAGACGAAGATCATCTGCACGCTCGGACCGGCCTCCTCATCCGCCGAAACGCTGGTAGACCTGATTGCATCGGGGATGGGGATCGTGCGGCTCAATTTCTCCCACGGGACACAGGGGCAACACGACGAAGCACTGAAGAATGTGCATCGGGCCGTTGAACGGGCCGGTGTCGAGGTGTCCGTCCTGCAGGACCTTCAGGGACCGAAGATCCGCATCGGCGAGCTCAGTGTCCCGTCGATAGACCTTCGCCAGGGGGAGAAACTGGTCATCACTACCGAGCCTCTCGTCGGCGGACCCGGGAGGGTCTCCACGACGTACGAAGGCCTTTCGCATGACGTCCAGCCCGGTGTCGACATACTTCTCGACGACGGGAAGCTCCGTCTGAAAGTCCTGGAGGTCAAAGGGAAAGATGTGACGTGCGAAATACTCGTGGGCGGAAGCCTCTCCGCCCACAAGGGGATCAACCTCCCCGGCGTTGCCGTCAGCGCGCCGTCCCTCACGGAAAAAGACATACAGGACCTTGAATTCGGGCTCGAGCGCGACGTCGATTTTGTGGCCCTGTCGTTTGTCAGGACCGCCGATGATGTCCGCAATCTCCGCGCGGCAATTGCCGCCCGCCGCCCCGCCGGGCTCCGCCCCCGGATAATTGCGAAGATCGAAAAGCCCCAGGCAATTGCGAACATCGACGAGATCATCAGCGCAACCGACGGTGTCATGGTTGCACGCGGCGATCTCGGCGTCGAGCTCCCGGCCGAAGATGTCCCCATACTGCAAAAGATGATCGTCGCCCGCTGCAACGGAGCGGGGAAACCCGTCATCATTGCCACCCAGATGCTCGAATCGATGGTCAGCAGTCCCACCCCCACGCGTGCCGAGGTGAGCGACGTAGCCAACGCCGTGCTGGACGGGGGGGATGCCGTCATGCTGAGCGGCGAGACGTCGGTGGGGAAGTACCCTGTGGAGACTGTCCGCATCATGGCCAGGATCATCCGCAAGGTCGAGTCGGAAAGTCAGGGGAGGCGGCACCTGATCATGGAGTCCAGGACCACCGTCGAGAACCGGCACGACGCGCTTGGCCGCTCTGCCTGCGTGCTCGCCGATCAGATGCGCGCCGCGGCGATCGTGACGGTCACGAACTCCGGGCAGACAGCACGCGTCATCGCACGGTACAGGCCTGATCCCCCGATCATCGCGGTTACCGACAGCGCCAGGACGCTCCGCTCCCTCGGCCTTGTCTGGGGGGTTCGGGGACTGATTATCGAGAACCTCGGGGATGATTCGGACAGCGCGCTGGCGAGAGTTCAGGAGCGCCTGACGGCCTCCGGGCTCGTGAAGCGGGGGGAATACATCGTGCTCCTCGCGGGACAGCCGTTCTTCGCCCGCGGGTCGACAAACTTCATCAAAGTTGAAAAGATAGGGTGAGAGGCGGGAGCGGCTCAATCCGCCGTCAGTGTTTTGCGGCGGACTCCTGGATCTCGAACAGGCGGTCCAGCATGGAGATCTTGAGCAGGCTTGACACCTTCTTGTGCACGTGGACGAGCTTCACGGTCCCGCCGTGCTCTTTCATCTTCCGTTCCGCGATCAGCAGGGCGCTCAGGCCGCTGCTGTCGCAGAAATCCACCTCGCCGAGATCGATCACCAGGGATTGTACTTTGGGCTTGCACAGGAGAAGGAACTCCCCCTTCAGTTCCGGCGCAATCGTAGAATCGAGTTTTTTTTGCTTCAGCTTCAGTGTCGTCGAAGCGCCGTTGTGCGCAATTTCGAAGTTCATACTTCCTCTGCACTGAAAAACATCTCGAGGCAATGCACCAGACGATCGTAGGCGTGCTCTCTGCGCGAGGCGGCCTCCAGACGAACCTGGAAATTGTAGAACGAATCTGCGTACCCCCCCGAAAATCCCGTCCGCACGCGCGCGTTGCTTTCTTTACAAATATAGGCGGAAGGAACCATGAAGTCAAGGTTGAGATCCAGTGCCAGGTCATAGCTCCGCTCAGCAACGAGTGTCAGGAATGCACGCCGCGGGAGGAAGAAGACGTTCACGTCCCCGGGTCCGACGAGGAGAACCCGGCAGCGGGGGAGAACGCGTTCGACCGGAGTCCCTCCGGCCATCGCGATCACCGTGATATCGGGTTCGTAAAAGTGTTCGCGCAGGAACGTCAGCACCCGTGTCTGGGCCTCCTCGGTGTCCGGCTTCAGCGGCATGATGACGAGCACACGGTTCGATGTCGATATCGAATGGCTGAACGAGATCACCTTTTCGTGCGACGAACGGAAGTGAAACCGCGCGGCGTGCATCCCTATGGACCTGCGGAGTGATTCGAGCATGACGGCTTTACCCGATCAGCTTCGTGAATTCTTCCTCGGAGATCACCGCGATCCCGAGTTCGCGCGCCCGCGCCAGCTTTGATCCGGCATCTTCGCCCGCCAGGAGAAAGGACGTGTTCTTGCTGACCGACGAGACCACCTTCCCGCCGTTCTCCTCGATGAGGTGGCTGGCCTCCTCCCGGGTGCAGGAGGAGAGGGTGCCCGTCAGGACGAACGTCTTCCCGTTCAGCATCCCTTTCTGTGAGCGCGCGGTCCCCGTCATCGACAGCCCGGCGTCCTTCAGGCGACGTACAATCTCGCGATTGTGTTTGTCGGCGAAGAAATGGACGATGCTTTCCGCGATCTTCGGCCCCACCTGGGGAATGAGGTGCAGGTCCTCTTCGGTCGCCCGGGCGAGCGTGTCGATCGAAAAGAACGACTCCGCGAGTACTTTCGCCACACCCGTCCCCACATGCCTGATGCCGAGACCGAAGAGCACCCGGCGGAACGGCTGCTTCCTGCTCCCGGCGATGGCATCCAGGAGGTTCTGCGTACTCTTTTCCCCCCAGCGTTCCAGAGCGACGAGTGTCTTCTTCTTTCCGCCCAGCGAGTACAGGTCTGCCACGTTCGCGACGAGCTTCATGGACACGAGTGTCTCCACGGCTGCCTCGCCGAGCCCTTCGATATCCATCGCGCCCCTGTGGGCGAAATGCTCGATGCGTCCCTGGACCTGTGCGGGGCATTCCGCGTTCTCGCAGAAGTAGTTCGCCTCCCCCTCTTCCCGGTATATCCGCGAACGGCAGTCAGGACAGGACGCAGGCATCACATAGGGTACCGTCCCCCTCGGGCGGAGCGAGGGAACCGTCCCGCTCACTTTGGGGATGACATCCCCCCCTTTCTCCACGATCACGGCATCGCCGATCCGCAGGTCGAGCTCCCGTATGTAATCGATGTTGTGCAGTGTCGCGCGCGAGACGGTCGTCCCTCCCACAAACACCGGCTCCAGCTCGGCGACCGGCGTCACGGTGCCGACCCGTCCCACCTGCAGGGCGATCCCCTTCAACCGGGTCTGTGCTTGCCGTGGGGCGAACTTGAACGCGACCGCCCACCGGGGGCTCTTCGCGATCGTCCCCAGAGTCTCTTGCTGGCGGAGGCTGTCCACCTTCACGACGATGCCGTCGATATCGTACGGGAGCGATTCTCTTTTTTCCTCCCAGCGCTTCCAGAAGGCGATCACCTCATCGATGTTCCTGCACACCTTGCTGTTCGAGTTCACGGGGAAGCCGAGAGCACGGAGCGTCTCGAGGTTCGAAGAATGGCGGGTGAGTTCCTTTCCCCCCGCGAAAAGGAAATAGGCGTACATCTGGATCGGCCTTGACGCCACCACCTTCGGGTCCTGCATTTTCAGTGTCCCGGCCGTTGCATTGCGCGGGTTGATGAATACCTTTTCCCCCGCGGCGCTCCGAGCGGCGTTCATCCCCTCGAAATCCTTCCGGTGCATAAACGCTTCGCCACGGACCTCGATATTCATCATTGCCTTCTCTTTGGTCCTCAGCACCAGAGGTATCGAGCGGATCGTCCGAAGGTTGTTGGTTATGTCATCCCCCTGTGTGCCGTCGCCGCGTGTTGCACCCTGAACGAGGGCGCCGTTCCTGTATTTCAGTGCGATCGCGATTCCGTCGAACTTGAGCTCCGCCACGTAGAGTGGTTTCTGGTCCCCCAGGAGTTCCCGGACGCGCCTGTCAAAATCCCCTATTTCCTCTTCGCTGTAGGTATTTGCCAGGCTGAGCATCGGCGGGTCATGTGCCACCGTGCGGAACTCCTTTGTAGGTTCCCCCCCCACGCGCTGTGTCGGAGAATCAGGGGACCGGAGATCCGGGTACTCCGCCTCCAGGTCCTGCAGTTCCCGCATCAGGCGGTCATACTTCTCGTCGGGAATGACGGGTTCGGCGAGGACGTAATAGCGGTAATCGTGGTCGTGGAGTTCCTTCCGGAGCTGTTCGGCTCGCTGCAGAGCCTGTCGGGGAGGTGGCGGCATTGTCACTTGCCGGTCGCTGTTTGCCGTGTCAGGGAAAAGTTGCGCACAACGTTCCCCCTCCGTCCCAGGGTCCCCAGCTGTCGCTTGTCCAGCGCGAAAGACACCGCACCCGCATTTCCGAGCGTCAGCAGAAACCTGTTCCCGGCGCGCCATGACGGCTTCGCCCCGCGGTGGAATATGTATTCCCGCGCCGGGAGGCTGTCCACGGTGATTGTCATCCACACGGTGTCGCTCACCGAGGCGAAGAGCGTCAGGCTGTCCGTCGGGAGTGCCGTTGGAGGAGGAGCCGGGTGTGCCATCGCAGACTGCTCTTCCTGCTCCTTGACGACATTCTGGAACGGGATCTCGATCACCGGGGCCGTGGTCCCGGGAGAGAAGAGGTTCCATGCGAATATGGCAACGACGGCGATGACGACGACAGTTACGCCGAGCGTCGCCACGCGGGGCGTCATAAACGTGGCCGGCTCGAGTGATAATGTTGGGCGCCTCGCCGGTGGCGGGGGCTGCACCCGCTCCCTGGGACGGGCCGCTCCCTCCTCCGCCCTGCGTGTCTCGTCGAACCGGCGCAGGGTTTCTGCGCCGTCCAGGCCGATTGCTGCGGCGTATTCCCTGATGAACGCCCGGATATACGCTTCGGGGAGGATTGAAGTAGTTCCCCGTTCGATAGCCTCCAGGTGCCTGATGTTGATCAGCGTCCTGTCGGCGATGTCGGCCAGGCTCACCCTTTTCTCTTCCCGGGCGCGTTTCAGCTCCTGAAAAAAGATGTTCATGGTGTCACGGCCTCCGCGGGCGCCGGTTTGCGGTCGTCCAGTATCTGTCGAACCTTGAATGCCAGCATTTCCAGCTGGAAGGGCTTCTGCAGGAACCCGTCCACTTCGCTGGAGAAATTGGATGTCTCAACGCCTTCGCGGCCGTAGCCGGTGACGATGATGATCCGGCAGCGGGGGTTGATCGAGCGAAGGACCTCGAACGTCTGTTTCCCCCCCATCACCGGCATATTGATATCAAGGAGGATCAGATCGATCGTTGCCTGCCGGATGCGGTAGAGTTCCACGCCCGATTTTCCATCGTGCTCCACGTACACCGTGTACCCAAGTCCCGACAGCATATCCCGTGCAATCTCGCAGATACTGAGCTCGTCATCAATAATCAGAATGTTCTCCTTGCCGTGCGGGAGGCGCTGCCGCCTCTGGCGCGCTGCCAGCGGGGCATTCGCATCGGCGCGGGGGAGATAGACCGAAAAAGTGGCTCCCCGTCCCACCTCGCTCTCTAGGTTGATGAATCCTCCGTGGCTCTGGACGACCCCGTACACCACCGACAGTCCGAGGCCGGTCCCCGAGTCCTTCGTGGTGAAGAACGGTTCGAATATCCTGTTTTGTATGTTTCTTTCGATGCCGTGCCCTGTATCGCTGATCGTGATCAGCACGAACTGGCCGGGCTTGATCGACGAAAAACGATTCGTGGTGTGGGCGTCGGCCATCGTGATGGCCGTCGCGATCGTAAGCGTACCGCCGTTCGGCATTGCGTCCCGGGCGTTCAGGAACAAGTTCAGGAGGGCCTGCTGGATCTGCCCGTCGTCCCCGTTGACCGTCCCGCCCGTCTCCGTCAGGTTTGTTATCACCTCGATTTCCTTCGTCACGCTCCGCTGGAAGAGGTGGAGAGTCTCCACGATCAGCGCGTTGATATCCACAAGCTTGACGATGGTCTCCGTTTTCCGCGCAAACGTGAGGAGCTGGCGTGTCAGCGACGACCCGCGGCGGGCGGAGGATTCGATGATCTCCACGTATTTGTAGAGCTTCGATTTTTCGGTCAGCCGCCGTCTCATGATGGACGCCGAGCCGAGGACAGCGGCGAGTATGTTGTTGAAATCGTGCGCGATACCACCTGCGAGGTTGCCGATGCTGTCGATCTTCTGTGCATGGAGGAGCGCCGCCTCCATCATCTTTTGCTCGGAAATATCCCTGGCCACGATGCGGGCGTTGACCGTGGCCCCTTTCTCGTCGAAGACGAGCGACGAGTTCAGCGTCACGGGGAAAGGGATGTTGCCGCTTTTCAGCATCTGCTCTTCCACGTCCTTCAATCCGCGCCCTTCGGTGAACATCCTGTCGACCAGATCCCGGACCGCACCGCGCCGGTCCTCCACGAAGCAGTGCTCGAAGGGCTTGCCGATCATCTCCGTCCTCGGCAATCCGAGCATCGCCGCTCCCGTGGTATTGCAGCCGACAATGACCTGCCGCCTGTTGACACTCAGGTAGATATCGGGGGCATTTTCGAACAGGTCGATGTACTCCTTCTCGGACTGCTTCAGCCGCTCGAAGAGCTGTGCGTTATTCAGTGCGACGCTGATCTGGTTGCCGAAGGCCTCGGCGAGCTCAGCCTGTTTGCTCGTGAACATCCCGTAGTTCCGTCCCGCCACGATCAGTGCCCCGGCAACCGACTCCTTCACTTTCAGGGGGATTGTGGTCCAGAACTGGATTCCCATCTCCTTGAAAGCGGGGTCGATGTCCCCCAGGTTCTCCGTCAGCCGCTCGCGTTGCACGCGGGGCTGGTGGAGCCATACGGCCGGCGTGCTTGCGGAGTGCCCGTTCGCCGGGAGGAACTTCATCGTTGTCCCCTTGGAGCACTTCAGAACAAGTGCGTCCCCCTCCAGCATGTAAATCCAGCCGTAATCGGTCCCGAGAAGCTCCGTAATCTTGTCGAGGGCGGTCTGGAGAACGATATCAAGTTCCACGACGCGGTTGACGGCCTCGGCGATCGTGTTCATCGCGAGGAGCTGGCGCCTCTGCTCGTCCAGCTGCCGGCTGTATCGAAGGGAAAAATAGACATTGGTGAACCCGATCGTTCCGACGGTGAGTATGCTTATGAAGTCCATAAGCCGAGGAGTCTGGCCGGTCACCACCATGGCGCTGATGATCGTGGCCATGGAGACTATAACTGCCGTGGAGGCCACAATTTGCGCCTGCTCTACCGGGCCCAGGTTACGTATAAACAGCCGGAACGCCGCAACGGGGTTTTTCATCGGATTTTAATGTACAAAACGACCCCTAGACTTACAACGAAACCTTCCTCACGGGGGCGGGCGAATCCTTGAAAGGCCCCTCCCCAAAAAACAAAAAGTCCCGCGTTATGCGCGGGACTTTTGCTGGCAATGAGCCGATCCCCGTACAGGGACTAGATCGGAGGAAGCGGTTTCTTCGGAAGCACTGCTTCCTTGCAGGCCTTTGCAACGCGGAATTTTACTACTGTCTTTGCCGGGATCTGGATGGTCTCGCCGGTTTTCGGATTGCGTCCGAGGCGGGCCTTGCGATTGACGAGAACGAGCTTCCCGATGCCCGGGAGTGTGAAGGAGTTCTTTGCCTCCTTATAGGAGAGCGCAGCGAGCTCCTCGAAAAACGATGCAACAAACTTTTTCTTCAGATCAAACTTCTTGGCAAAGTGGGCAATCGTTGCCGTCTTTGACATTGGTTTACTCATTGAACCTCCTTACAGGTTGTGAGTGAGAATCGTGTTCATTCCACCGCTGAAATAGGCTCGATTTCATTGAGAAGATACCACAATGCCTTCAATATTCAAACAAAAAACCCAAAAGAGGCCAATAAAAACGTGCGAATATCAGTTGATTGACACGATGAGCAGAAGTAAAAGAGGGGGGAACGGCAACAAACCGTTGCAGGACAAGCAGTTACCGCTCAAAGGGCTCCATGTACTCAACGTCTCCTTCCGACGTCATAATCTCGACGGGACATCGGGGAAGAGATGAAATAAACGCCCTTCCGTAGCTCTTCCTCACGATACGAGCATCGAGTATTGTCACTATCCCCTTGTCCTCCCGAGTGCGGATCAGCCTTCCGGCCCCTTGCTTGAATTTGAGTATTGCCTCGGGGAGTGTGTACTCCATGAACGCATTCCCTCCCCGCGCCGCGATCCCCTCCAGCCTGGCTTCGATCAGAGGATGGTTGGGAAACGCAAACGGGAGGCGCGTGATGATAACATGTTCCAGGGCCTCTCCCGGAACATCAACTCCCATCCAGAAACTGTCGAGCCCGAAGAGCACGGAATGGATGTCACGCTTGAATTCTTCGAGCAACTGATGGCGCTGACCGTCGATTCCCTGCACCATCAGCGTGAGTCCACGCTTCGAAATCTCATCCGCAAGTGCCGACGCGGTGGAGCGCATCGTTGCCGTGCTCGTGAAGAGCACCAGCGCTTTCCCGTGCGTCCTCTCGATGCTCCGCATAATCCAGCCGGGGAGTTCCGTGATGTATCCATCCGTCTCGGGCTCGGCGATGTCGGCTGCGATGCTGAGCGTCATCTGGCGCGCGTGGTCAAACGGGGAGTCCAGAATCAGCCCCTCGGTGTCCCCCGCCCCCACGCGGTTTTTGAAGTATTCGAGTGAACCGTTCACCGAAAGTGTAGCGCTCGTCATTATGACGGAACTCCCTTCACGGAACAGGCGCGGGCCGAGCACCTGACCGATGTCCGAGGGAGCGGCGCAGAGTGTGACGTTCTTGGTCCCTCCCGGGGGGAGTTCCACCCAGTACGTCAACTCCCGGTCGAGCTGCTCCAGAAAAGTCGCAACTCCCGTTCGGACCGACTGGACGGCTCCGCGGGCCGCGCCAAGCTCCTGCTTCCGGAACATATCATCGGCATCCTCCTCCTCCGCACGCACCGCGCCCTCGAGCGCTGCGAGATGATCTCCGAGCGCGTCGGCGACCAGGTGGGGATTCCGGATCCTGACATCATGGCGGAATCCCCCCTCGCGCCCCGATTCCGTCGCAAGGGCACGGGCCGTCCGGCCGACGAGCGCAAAGAACTCATCGGCCGCTGTTTCCGCTCTGGTGCAGAGCGAGGCATTCCTTTTTTTCCGCCGGGACAGGAGTCCCTTCTTGGTTCCCGGATGGTAGAATTTATGCAGGGCGAGTATCGCCTGCCGGTGTGAGATTTTCAGTCCCATCCCTGCTCCCGCGACCCCCTCCAGCGTATGGGCCTCATCAAAAATCACAAAATCATCGGGGAACAGGTAGTATTCTTCTCCTCCCCCGATCCCCATCAACGAAAAAAAGAGTGCATGGTTCAGTATCACTACCGGTGCTTCACGTGCCCGCTGTTTCGCGCGCTGGAAGAAACAGTGTGATCCGCATATGCCCGAGCTGCAGACCCCCTGTTCCGAGCATACCGCATCCCAGACATCCGGGCGGGGAGTAAAGTCCAATCCTTCGGCATCTCCATCCCGCGTGTGGAGCGACCATTCCCGTATACGCATCAACTGTTCCAGTCCTTCCTCATCGAACAGGGAAGGTGCAACACCGATGGTGTGCTCCATCCGGGTAGTGCAAAGGTAGTTCCTGCGCCCCTTCAATATTGCCACCGCCCCCTCCGTTCCGGTCACGGAACGAGCGATCGGAAAGTCCTTCTGGAGGAGCTGCTCCTGCAGATTTTTCGTGTGTGTGGAAATGACGGCCTTCTGTCCCGCGCGTACGGCATAGAGCACCGCGGGGACGAGGTAGCCGAGCGTCTTCCCGACGCCCGTGGGGGCTTCCACGATCAGGTGACGGCGTTCCGTCAGCGCCGAGGCGACCGCGGAGGCCATTTTCCCCTGCTGCGGGCGCAACTCAAATCCTTCGCGGCGAGCGAGCGTGCCGGACGGGGAGAATATCGAACGGACAGAATCCTTCAAGTCGGGTGTCATGGCACTGGCAATGTAACGAAACGCTCGTCCCTATTCCAGAATCTGTCTTTTCTCGGGGATTTGTCTTATCATCATGGATATGAAAAAACTCTCTTTCCTGATTACATTCATCGTTCTTCTCCATCCCCTGTGTGCGGGAGGGGCCGATTCCACGTCCGCGCCGGGTTCGTCCGGCGTGGAGATAATGGAATCGGACGGAATGAAATTCCTCAAAGGGGCGGGATACATCTTCTCCGCGCCAGTACGCTGGCATGGAAACGACTGGCTCACGTTCGGAGGGGCTGGTGTCGGGACGGCGGCTGTGAGCGGACTCGACATCGACGGACGCCTGTTCATGCGGAAGCATCAAACGGCGGGAAACAATACTCTTGCCACGGCGGCGGAACAATACGGCAACGGATTCAACATGATAGCGCTTTCGGCCGGAGGGTATATCGCGGGACTTGCTTTCGATGACCGGTGGATCAGGGAGACGTCGTTCCTAGCCGGATCGGCGATACTTATCGCCGGGAGCATTTCCACTGTCACCAAGGTCCTCGTCGGGAGGGCACGCCCGTACACGGGGCGGGGGCACCTTTCGTTCAAACCGTTCTCACTTCCTTTGGTCGACGTTGCCTCGTTCCCCTCCGGGCACACGATCGTTGCGTTCGCCTTCTCCGGCGTTCTGGCGGAAAGGATCAAAAACACCTGGGCATCGATCGGACTGTACGGTCTGGCAGCAGCGTGCGGAGTCTCCCGAATGTACACAGACGAGCACTGGGTCTCGGATGTGGTCTTCGGGGCGTTTATCTCTGTCTCCGTCAGCCACTCGCTCGTCAGGTGGTTTGAGTCCGGCGAAGACTCTTCGAGCCGGAGCGGGCTCAGGATTGTTCCCGGAGCCCAGACCCTCACACTCGTCTGGACATTCTAATGCGCCCTCAAATTCCACTCCTCTTTCTTTTTATACTTCTCCGTCCCTTCACATTTTCACAGGATCGTGACAAAGACGGGATACTCGGGGCCTGGGTGACTGCGGGGGGAGAATCAAAAGTGGAGATTTACAAGTGTGACAGCGTCACGTATTGCGGGAAGATCATCTGGCTGCGAGACCCCCTGAAGGAGGGAAAGCCCCTCACCGATGACAAAAACCCCGAAGACTCCCTGAAATCCCGCCCTGTCCTCGGGTTGCAGATCCTTCGCGGCTTCACGTATTCAGGTGAACGCCTCTGGAGCGGCGGGAAAATATACGATCCGAAGAGCGGGAACGATTACAGCGCAAAAATGACGCTTGTGGATGAGCAGAACCTTGACCTTCGGGGATTTGTGGTGATCCCCCTCTTCGGACGGACTGAAAAATGGACCCGGCCATGAGATGACGGTGGGAGGCCAATTGGTCAGCCACCGAAGTGAACGAAGCTGTTTGAATACCATGATTGTTGACGTCAATGTCTTGTGCCGTGGCGTCAATCGATGTCACTAATCAATTGTAATGCTGATCGTGAAGGGGAAGAGGGAGGACATGTGTACCCGGTCTTCCTCTTTCTCATGCTGATCCACAACCCAGGTTGCGATGAAGTAACCGATGATACCGCCGGCAAAATCATCAGATGTCCAGTGTTGATCTTGATACACCCGGGCGATAAATGTCAGTGCGGCGGGCAGGTATGCTATCCCTTTCAGCCAATCGGATCGGGCGTTTCTTGAAAGCACAGTGGATAAGACAAATGCAACAGTAGTGTGCCCGCCTGGAAGTGACTGGTAATCTTGTTTGAAAAAAAGGTTTGAGAATGGATGAAACGACCTGGAGCCTTCGTCGGTATAGGGTCTTGCCCTGCCAATTGCCATCTTGAGCAGGTACGTCGTCGCACCGGCGTAGAGCGATGCCTGGCCGATCTCATAGGCAATTTTCTTTGTTCCCGCGTCGTTTGTGAGCAATGAATGTATAGCGAAACCGCTGAAGAGCACCACGGGCGAGTATAGCTCCCCGTATATTCTGCCGAATTCGACCGGCGCACTGTTGGAATATGCATGATTTCTTAGAACTGCATCCCGAATTGGCTGGTCGGCCTGCATTACCAGAAACGTTCCGACACCCGTCAAACCAAGCTTGAGCCAGTCACTCCCATCCCATCTGGTCGGTTGCTTGATGAAACTCCAGGTCTCATCCCCGAATTGGGAGAAATTGTACTTAGGCTGCGCGAAAAGAGAT
Organism: Ignavibacteriota bacterium; assembly: GCA_003158475.1. GTDB lineage: Bacteria > Bacteroidota > Ignavibacteria > UBA10030 > UBA6906 > Fen-1273. The sequence goes on from PMJR01000036.1 coordinate 69,692, forward strand.
GAGTGGCAAATGGTCAGGAGGAGGAGCGCTTGGAGAAAGACACGTCGCAAGGTGATTCCTTTCAGCGTTGTTGCTTAAAATTATCTATATAGTATTGCAGAAAAATCCTCTGTTCGGTTCGTACATCATGATAGTCAGGAAAATCACGCGGGTATCTGTCAGTGTAGTACACAAGGTGCTCAAATCCAAGGCTGAAACTGCCGAGAATTCTGAATGCGACGCTCGGCTTTATTATGCCGATAAAACTCTCCCCCGCAATGCCGACATACGTGTGAATCCAGTAATAATAGCCTTTGAACGTGAGGTTGACCCAACTGCCAAGGTTCAGAGTCGTCTCGAACTTCGTTTCCCCGCCGCCACCATAATTGTAATCTCTGAACTGGGAAGTATCCGGTCCCAGTTGCGTGCTGTTTCCTGCCAGTGGCACCAATCCGAGCTGGAGATCCCAGTAGAGATTGGACTTCTCACTTAAAGAGAGCTTGGAGACCACTCCGCCACCGAAAGCTATTGTGCCCAGCTCGAAAGTCTTGTTATCCCAGAAATCATAATGTTGAAATGCCCCGACCAGCATATCCAGATGTCCGTACTGGACATTTCTGCCAAACAAAATCCCCTGGCCGATGACATTGTCTACAACCTTCCTCCCCGCTCCAAAAGTCAGGTTTCCCCGAAGTATGAAATAATCAAAAAGCTTTCGCGATCGCTGTTCAAACGGATTCCCGTAATCAAGCTGAAGGCTTAACATTTCGTCTGTGGACCCTGCCCCGAATCTTCTTCCGTTATTGACAACATGTGGCCCTGCAGAGAACGTCATGTTGAGAGGTTCTTTCTGATAGATCTCTTCTGGGGTTACTCTGGTGAGTTTTCCCTGCAGGAGCCGGGCAAAAGCTCTCCCGGGATTGATAATCCCGGCAAGGAGTTCTCTGAAAACCCTTTCTGATCCGGTTGTTCGATCGTCCAGAAAATCCGAGCTGAGCCTGTAAGTAATCTCTCCAACGAACGCGCCGGTAACAGTTGTATTGATCAAATCGTTGATCGACGGCAACGTATTCTCCCCGAAATACTCCCACATGAGGCTTCCCCCGAACGCGAAGGGGATTGATTCGTAGAAGGTGTATCCGTTTGCGCGGGCCGCATTGAAATATCCGGCCCCGGAATAGGGATGAAAGAAGAAGTTCATGCCAAACCTATCCGTATCCCATTCAAAGCCTGTTTTCAAGTTATGCTGCCAGGAGTTAAACCCTATCCTGGCAAAATCCCAGTTAAAGATATACCGATCAGATGCCCATGTAACAACGTTATTCCCAACAACTCTTATTGCACACAGCCACCAGGGAGATCGTTGGTTGTACTCCGGGTTGTCGTCACGCAACATGCCGTACATATTGTAGCGTGCTGTGTCGCCCGGCGTTTTCCGTGCAGGAGCAGGGACGGGAAAGGGGGAAAGACTGAACTCTGGCTTGTATGGCCGCCGGTACTCCCCGGTGGCCCCCCCTGATATGCGTGTCCCGGCATCCTGGGCTTGAACGAGGCACGGAAGCAGGAACGACACAGCTACTATGCGTCCGAACGTCATGTTGATCCTCCGTTGTCTTCCGGTTGACCGTCCCCGGCGTGTGGCCGCATCGATCGGGATCCGACACGGACAAACACCATAGAGGAATTTAGTGAACGGAAATGCCTGATCTGTTCAACCAAAAGGATGGGAAAGGAGTTAATCCCATGATTCCGACAGTCCCGGATCCGGGGGTCTCTCCGATTGCGTCCACGATTCCCCGTTCGAATAGAACCATTCGTGAGGCAATCTGTGGTATGCAAGTATCCAATGCCGGTTTTACCTGTGTGTTGTAATAGGAGTCTTTTACCGAAACCTGCAATTTTGTGCAAGAGATTCCTGTTTCCTGCTCACCTTGCCGGGCGTGCGCCGGAAGAGTGCCGAATCTCACAGAATCAATCGAGGAATACACTTAGATTGTGAGTACTGGTTGGACTGGCTTTAGACCTGGTGTTCTCGGTGCTATCCGGGGATGGCGTGTATGAAGGGATTTATGCGAAGGACCTATTCTGCAATCCTCTTCCTGACGATCCTGTCCGGTGCAGTCTCGGCTCCGGCGTATTCACAGGACAAGGAAGGTCGGTGGGCCGTCGGATTTCAGATCGGCGGCAACCTCTGGCTGAACAGCTACAACAAGCAGACCGTCGGACCCGGCGGCGGGATCTCTCTCCGGTACTGCTTCAGCGATCTGTTCTCGGCAGGGTTTGTTACCGGTCTTGAAGGGCTGAAATCCAGGGAGGATCCTGCATTCCCTGGAACATCGCCCGACTACCTGAAGCTGAACGCGATTCCTCTCTCCCTTGTCGGTTGGGTCTCTCTCGGCCCGGGAAAGACGATTAACCCCTATTACTATTTCGGTCTCGGTGTTTTCTTATACCAGAGAGAGACCACTCAAAACGGCCAGACTCTCTTCCTTCAGGACAAAAAATACCATTCTTCCCTTCATCTTCCGGCAGGAATTGGCGTCGAAGCCCTTCTTTCGAGGAGTCTTCTCTGTACCGTCGATCTTGGTTACGGCCTGCTTGACAGCCACGTCGATCTGCCCAACGCCGGGAGGGTGACCTGGTATGCGGCTGCGAGGCTCGGTGTGACTTTTCTTTTTGGCACCAGCGCTGTTGAAGAGAAGCAGCGGAAGAGAATAGCCGCAGAGGCAGAAGTGCGCTGGGCGAAGCAGACCGCCGAAGACAATCGCACGAAGGTGCTTGCCCATGCGGAAGACCAGCTCCCCAGGGACCCGGCACCTTCTCCAACGGTTGCGGCAGACGACCCTCCCGATCCTCCCGTCATGCCTCATCCTTCGGCCAGGCGGGACGCGGGGGAGAGCACGCTTCTCCTCGAAAGAGGGAAGAGCCTCATCCTCAAAGGGGTGAACTTCGAGTTGAACAGGGCTGCTCTCACGACGGACTCCGAACCAGTTCTCTCGGCGGTCCTAAGCGCGCTTCTTGCCAGTCCGGATATCGAGGTCCTGATTGTCGGCCACACGGATCGTGCAGGGTCCCGGGATTTCAACCAGTCACTATCTTTTCACCGGGCACAGGCTGTCTTTACGTGGCTTGTGAAAAGAGGGGTTTCTGCGAAGCGGCTCATGGTGGCCGGGAAAGGCGCCGATGAGCCCATCGCCGACAACCTCACCATGCAGGGACGGGCAACAAACAGGCGGATTGAACTTCGCGTCCTAAAGTAGAGGAACGCCACCGGCCGCTCATTACCTCAGGCAAACAGATGGAGGCATCAGTGTTTCACGAGAAGCTTACTGCAGTCCTCTTGTGGTCCTGCCCGGACAGGAAGGGATTGGTCTCCCATATAGCCCGGTTCCTCTTCGAGCACGGGGGAAACATAGTCGACCTGGATGAGCATGTGAACCGCCAGGAGAGCATGTTCTTTCTCCGGGTTGCCTGGGATATGAGCGACTTCACAATCGCTCCGGACAAATTCGGCGAGAAGTTTCTACCGCTTGCGACGGAGTACAGAGCCCACTGGTCCATACGATTGGGAAATGAGAATCGACGATTGGCAATCTTCGTCTCTCAGCATGACCATTGCCTCCAGGATATTCTCTGGCGCCGGGAACTCGGAGAATTCCGCGCTGAGATATCCTTCATTGTTTCAAATCACCCCGACGCCGGAGTCCTTGCCGAACGATACCACATCCCATTCCACGTCTTTCCCATCAGCGAAGAGAACAGGGAGCAACAGGAGGCGAAGGAACTCAAGCTCCTGGGTGAGGCAAATGTCGACACAATCATACTGGCGCGCTACATGCAGATACTGTCGCCGAATTTTGTGAGCCGATTCCCGCACAGGATCGTCAATATCCATCACTCATTTCTGCCGGCATTTGCCGGGGGCAATCCATACAAACAGGCATACGACCGCGGCGTGAAGATCATCGGTGCGACAAGTCACTATGTGACGGATCTCCTCGACGAAGGGCCCATCATTGAACAGGATATCATCCGAATATCCCACAAGGATTCGCTGGACGACTTGATACGAAAGGGGAGAGACCTGGAGCGCCTCGTGCTGGCAAGGGCCTTGCGGCTGCATCTCGATGACCGAGTCCTCGTCCACGGACGGAAGACGGTGGTATTCGACTGAACACCATCGTGGCCCGGTACCGCCTCAGTGCGGGTTTGGATTACCGGAAGACCGAGAACTCATTCAAGCAAGAGCAGTTTGCGAGTCGGGACGAAATCGCCTGCCTCCTGAATATCATTTATCAGGGTTGCTACCTGCCGCCATCTCCTTCAGTCCAACAGTTGGATCGGATCACCTTGTGTCAACATACCTTCCACAAGCACGGCGCAATACACGCCGGCAAACGCATCATGTGCCTGGGCGACCATGCGTAGGATATCCGGGTTGTGTTCGCCGGTAACGGGGTCGAGGGAAATCATCTTGCAGCGTGGATCGCGTTCAAGGATCACAATCACCGCCCGAGCGCCGATGCGGAGGGTGCGACCAACGAATTTATCCTCGTCAAAGCCGCAATTCGATGCGAGGTCGACGTACACGTTCGCCCGAAAGCGTCGTTTATCGACAGGAATGGCCAGCTCCGTTTCAACCTGCCGGATGGTTTGTAGGCTGATCAGCGAAACCGGACGGCAGTCAGTCAGAGCACGGTCTGAACGCACGAGCGTAAGGTGATGTGATTCGCTGATTCCTTCGCCGAGCAATTCCACAAGGGCAGGGTCATCAATAGCAAGGATCCTTCCCGAAGGCGTGACAACATCCATGGTCATGTCGTTCTTATCGCCGTTCGCCGGCGTTACGCCGGGCGCGATGCTCATTGCTTCGGTCAGATTCGGCGGTGCCGCGGCCCGTTCGGGGTAACGAAACTGTGGACGAAAGCGTAGCATTTGTTGTTGCACAAGTGCGTTCAGATACGGGAACCCTTTGCGTGCGGCTGAACTCGTAAAAGCGAAACAACGGTCGCCGTAGACGCCGGAAAACCCCATGAACGCTTTGATCATCGGTTCGCCGCTCATGCTTTTGACGGGATAACGCCAGAGACTTTCAACCGCGCCGATAGTCATCACCTGGTCGACCCTCCCTTGGCCCACGGGTATAGCCCGATGGTTCAGAAATTCACGATACGCAAGTGCGTTCCTTGCTTCTACACCGCCATGTCACATTCGGACGATGAGAGACATCTCAACTTCAACATTCCATCCCAAATAATCAATTGCTGCACATCGCCGGCGTCCTCTCGCCGCTCAACGGCATCACCAGCGGCTTCGCCTTCGCGTATGTGATCGCCAGGGTGTACTTGACGGGCGATGCGGTGAACACGGCTGCGAACGTAGTGGCGGGTCATTGTTCGACTTCACGAACTCCAATCCTGTGGAGCGGGAGATCTCCGACAGTCTTTAGAAGGCCGCGAAGGGATACGGCGATCTGACGGCGCTTCACTCCTCACAACGCATAGGTACATATGATGCTGCATACACCTGATTGATTGTCGGGCGGAACAACGGTACCTTAGGAAAGATGATTCGGCGTTCATTGAGACAGGCCGTTGGTCCGAATGGATTGAGGGCTGTTGTGTTTTGACGAAGGCATGAGGTTTGGATTTCGAAGTGCGGAAGTCGCAAGTGCCGTCAAATACTATTTGTGTGGCTATCCGGATCGCGTGATAGACTCTGCCTTGTCGCTCTTATGAGGGGTAGTCTTGTCATCCCGTCTATCGTAGGGGCGACTCAACAATGAAAGAGGGGAGGAAACATGAAATCGATCATGCTCCTTATCTCCCTCGCCCTGGTCTCAATTCAAGCTTCGGGGCAGGGTATGTACCCGCTTCAGAAGGGTAATCTCTGGCAATATCAATCCGGTGATCTCACTTCCCCCGACCGATGGGAATCACTTATTACTGGCGACACTATCCTTCCAAACGGCAAGATTTACTCTCAATTCACTCAAACCAATTTTGGTACTCGATTCTTGAGGCAAGAAGGCTCGCGCGTCTTCGGTTACGGACAATCTGACTCATCGGAATTCGTTCTATTTGATTT
>PMJR01000078.1 GCA_003158475.1 Ignavibacteriota bacterium
GATTCGTGCCGCTGACGGCAAGAGCAGAAACCGAAACTCGCGGCATCCCAGCGTTCGTACTCGTCAGTGTCCAGCTCGCGCCATTATTTGTTGAGAGGAAGACGCCACCAACAGTCCCAGCTAAGAGATTCGTGCCGCTGACGGCAAAAGCATTAACACTACCCCTACCCTCAACTGCTGTCCAGCTTTTACCATTGTCAGTCGTAAGAAATATTCCTCCCCAATATCCCGCAACGAGATTTGTGCCACTGGCGGCAAGAGCAGAAATGTCAGTACTCGTCAAGCCGGTACTTGACCAGCTGGTGCCTTTGTCGGTCGAAAGAAATACCCCGCCTCCGGCAGTTCCCGCAAGGAGATTCGTGCCGCTGACGGCAAGCGCCAGAACGTAAGTATTCCCCAACCCGTTACTTGCCGCTGTCCAGCTTGCGCCGTTGTCCGTCGAAAGAAGCACCCCGCCTCCTATCGTTCCTGCAAAGAGATCGGTGCCGCTGACAGCGAGACACTGAACATTAATAACGTCAATCCCGTTGGTTTTCACCCACTGAGTATGGACTAGGGGTCGGAGCAAACCCACAGCGAATATGGTAACAACCAGGCGAGTAGTGAAATGCATAGGCTACCTCCTCCTTGGATCAGAAGGACATCTCGCTCTTAGAACTCGAGAGGGATAAGGATCGGAAAGATGTAGATGGGTAGAAATGGAATCAAAGGGTGCAATGAGTTTTAGAAATGCAACATTGAAATCATCCCGTGACCATTCTTGTCCCTTCGCCAAAAGGACACAACACAAGACGAGAAGGGTCGTGACAACGAGTGACGGTACGTTCATAGTACTCCTGGTGACGCTTGGCTCAGGCACTTTGCTGCAAGAGCCTCACTTGTCCTTTCGCTGAGATCGTTGTATATTATTTCTGTGGCAAGCTGCAAATTAGTCCACACCCTAGACTTGTTTTCGTGATTGTGTCGAAAAGAATGTAGAAAGAATTTCGCACTTTCTACAGATTTGCAAAGTAGGAAAGATGCAATCTTGCGAAATATGTGTTAGTTTGATGCGCCTGTAGCTCAACTGGATAGAGCATCAGACTTCGGATCTGAGGGTTGGGGGTTCAAATCCCTCCAGGCGCACGCATAAGATAAGAAAGCACAATGACATTGGGGAGTGACCCGTTTTATGTAACGTCGCCGACCGCAGAATCTTACCGATTTCTTACATAGTCTCGCGGGCGAATAAAAAGGCCTCTATCGGGGGCTTCTGCAGAGAAGTAGCCGGGTGACCACCTTACCGTTATCGATACGGAAACGCCTGGGGATCCGAACTTTCTTGTTTAGCTAATCGATGGCAGAAGTCACCGCAACAACAAGAGCTTGCGGGTCTGGACAAAGCTTCCTGCCTGCAGTCGATAGAAGTACACTCCGCTCGCCGAACTGCTCCCATCAAATTTCACTTCATATGACCCAGCATTCTCTCGCTCATAGACAAGCACAGACACTTCGCGACCGAGGATGTCAAATACACTCAACCTCACCACTGACGCCTTCGGCAACTCATACTTGATTATTGTGCTCGGGTTAAACGGATTGGGGTAGTTCTGCGACAACGAAAAAGACATCGGCACAACTGGCACGACTTCGTGTACCGATGTCATCTCTGACAACGGGCGCGCCCATGCGCCGGCGTTTGAACAGCCCGCGAAGAGATAATTACCCAACACTGCGAGTGAAACCACAGCGGTATTCGGCAGACCACTACTTGCCGGAGTCCAGCTGGCGCCGTAGTTCGTGGAAAGGAAAACGCCAACCCCGGTTGCTGCGAAGAGATTCGTGCCGCTAAAGGCAAAACCATAGATACGCGTGTTCTGCACACCGCTGCCCGCCTGTGACCAGGTTATTCCGCCGTTCGTAGACGCATACACGCCATTCATTTGAGTCCCGGCGAACAGATTCGCGCCCGACACCCCAAAAGCAGTCACCCCCGCTCCCTTTGGCAGGCCGGTATTCGCCGCAGTCCAACTGGCTCCAAAATCAGTGGAGCGAAAGGCTCCAACGCTGTTTATTCCGGCTAACAGAACCGTGTCACAAAATACAATTGTGTTCAGCCCATAGTACATGGGCATTGTATATTCGCTCTCCATGAAATTCCAGGTTGCGCCCGAGTCCGTCGAGCCAAAAATCCAGCCATCCATTGCTGCGAAGAGATGTGTGCCGCTGCTTGTATAGCCAGTGACGGTTCCGTTCCCAAGAATACTTGTCCAAAAAATACTTGTCCAATGTGCTCCATTATCGGTTGAGCGAAAGATGCCGTAGCCCCCATTGCATCCAGCATATAGAGCATTCCCATAAGCGTAAATGCAGTTCATGGTGAGGTAATATCCGTAGTTCGGATTGGATGGCAATCCGTTCCTGATCGCACACCAGCTTGCACCGTTGTCGCTTGTTCTAAAAATTCCGGCAGAAACATAGTCCGAGCCAGAACATGCAGCGAAGAGGTCGGTTCCAACGACAGCAAATCCAACAGGTGTGCAATTCGTGAAACCTCTGTTCACTGCCCGCCAACTAGCGCCGTGGTTGGTGGAAAGGAAAACACCACCCCATCGAGTTGCCGCAAAGAGGTTTCCATCCGCAATAGCGAACGAGGTAATCCAATTCTCAGTCATCCCTCCGTTAGCCGGGGTCCAACTTGAACCGCTGTCAGTGGAGACAAATACCCCATAATAACCTGAGCCGAGGACGAGATTGGTCCCGCTCACAGCAATCGTCCATGGAAAAGAATTCGTCATACTCGTCGGCGTCCAGGTCGCACCGTTGTCACTAGAGCTCGAAACGCCGTTTCCGATCCGGGCGAAGACTTTGTGCCCTAGCATGACAAAGTTCCATGACTGGCCGATATTGAGTGAATGCCACGTCGCGCCATTGTCAGTTGACAGGTAGCCGTCCTGGAAGGCACCAACGAAAATGTTCGCGCCGACAATAGTTATTGAACGTACATGGATATTTGACAAGCCAGCAGTGCTCCAGCTGGCTCCCTTGTCCGTAGAGCGAAAGACACCACTCCCCCAGGTCCCGGCAAGGAGGTCCGAACCCGAGACAGCAAGACACTCGGTTGCCATGTTAGTCAATCCGCTATCCACCGGGTTCCAATCTGCCCCGTTATTGGTCGATCTGAGAATCCCTTCGCTTTCGGTCGCTGCAAAGAGGTCCACATCCAGTTTGGCAAAACAGTTCACCGTCGGAATCGAACTGACTTGAACCCAGTTCGCCCCGTTGTCACTGGAATGATATACTCCTCCGACATAGGCAGACACAAAGATGTCGTTGCCGAAAACGGCGATACTCCACGCTCCAATCCCCGCCGGCCCTGTTGTCTGTGCCCACTGGGATTGGCCGATCTGATAACAACCGTGCAGAAGTACAAGAAGTGCTGAAAGCAAAATAGAGTTGCGCATGTGCGTGTTCCTGAGAAGAATCTCCTCTCCCTTCCGTTGAAATCTCTGCCCCGCTTCAGTCCAGTATACGCGAAGGCCTCCCGCACACATGTACAGAAGGCCCCTCCAATGAACCTGGTTTCATGTCCAATATAGCCCCCTCGATCGCGAGAAACAACATTCCATCACGCCCTGAGAGGAACGCTTGCGCAATTGTGACCGCCATTACTTTTATCTGTGAAGTCAGGGAGGTCTTGGGTTTGTCCAACTTCACGGCTTCAAAACCCCTGTCCATCGTCATCGGTGGGTACAGGAGAGCGTGGGTCAGCTGGATATGGGGTGCCGCGGGAGTTTCTTTCTCGTCATCGAGCATCCTCTCCCGGCGGCGCGTTGATTCCGGCGTCCGGCTGTTGACAATTGTCGGAAAAAATGTATCAATATGAGTTGATGTGGCCGCTCCCATGTCGGCAATAGCATCACAATCACTGTTCACTGGCGCATCGACCGAAGGAACAAATGGGCATCCGCTCCGCTATAAAGAAACTCAGGCGACTCCTGGAACCCATTCTCAGAATTCCGATGATGTCTGTTTTGACCAGCCGGCTCGCCGGCATCGGGCTCCTCGTGTCCAATTGGCTCGCCAAGATCAAGAGGGACAGGAAGACTCCCTATGTGTGCAGCTTTCCCCATTTCGATCCGGAACAGAGTCTCTCCTACCTGAATGAAGTATATGAAGACTACTTCACTTATTCTGGACTTGCTAGTAGCGCGGTCGAAGGAAAGCATGTTCTCGAGGTGGGGCCGGGAGAGAACTTGGGGGTTGGGCTCCGGTTCGCTGCCGATGGAGCCACCCGGGTCGTAAGTGCCGACCGTTTTAGGTCGCTCCGCCCACCTGAGGAACAGGTCGAGGTTTACAGGCGGTTGATCAGCAGCCTCAACGCGGCACAGCGCACCCGCCTCGAGCTCGTGCTTGATCTTCGAGAGCGTGACTACACGATCAACTCCCATATCTGCACATACATCACCGAATCGCCCCTGGAATTTCTCTACCATCATTTGGCACCATCGACATTCGACCTGATCGTCTCGCGGGCTGTGCTTGAGCATATCTTTGACATTGACCGAGCTCTGGAGACCATGGATCTTCTGCTGAAACCCGGAGGCGTCATGATTCATGAGGTCGACTTGAGGGATCACGGAATGTTCACACGGTACGGCCTCAATCCCTTTACGTTCCTGACCTTTGGCAAGAAATCCTGGTATATGATGAGCTCCCATACAGGATCTCCCAACCGGGTGCCGATGAGGCACTATTTCGGGGAGCTGGACCGCCGAGGCTACGACATCGATATCCTGAAAGTCCATGCAGTTCGAGAGGATGGCGAGGAGGTCAAGGTCCACAAGAAGGAACTTGAGTATGGGGTCGACTATGATGACAATTCGGTCAAAATGGTCGAAAGCATTAGACCATGGCTGAACAGAGACGTTGCTCACCTTCCGGCTGAAGAGTTACTGGTGGGCGCGTTCTTTCTCGTTTGCCGAAAACCCGATTCGATTGTCAGGGAAACGGCAAAGCAAATGAAGCGCTAACCGAAAAGACAAGGCAACGAGTTTTACCCCCTGAACGAGAGAATATCCCTCGCTCGGTGCGCACACGGCGAAGCGATCTTCACCCGGGTTTCGATTAGAGTGAGGAACTTCTCTTTATCGTCTTTGCCGACCTTGTCTTTTGGCAGTCGCGCCAATTTCTGGTTCCCCTGGATAGTTGAACACCGGTAAAATTTATGGCGTCTTCCAGTACGGCTCTTCTCAATCACCAATCGCTTGAGGAAACCTGGAGCCCGGGCCTCAGTCCGGTAGTTGCCGCCATCTATCGAAAGAAGAACTCCGCCCCCCAAGAGGCACCCGCAAAGACGATGTTTCCTATGACAGCAAGAGATCTTGCATTTGTGACGCAGCACACTTTGGATCTGAGGCTTAGAGGTTCGACTCCCTCCAGGCGCACGCGATAATCCTCCCGGCGCGACTCCAACTTTAGCACCCCTTCACAATTATTCCTATATTGGAGCATGACCGAAGACGAGCGTTGGATGGAATCAGCTCTGCGGGAAGCGGAGCAAGCCCTCAAAAGGAAAGAGGTCCCCGTCGGGGCTGTGGTCGTTCGAAACCGCAGGATCATCGGAAAAGGGTACAACCAGATCGAGAGTTTGCAGGACCCGACCGCGCACGCGGAGATGATCGCCATTACCGCGGCAGCTACGGGACTCGGAAGCCGGCAGCTCGAAGAGTGTACGATGTACGTGACGCTCGAGCCGTGCGCCATGTGCGCGGGAGCGATAGTCCTGGCCAGGGTACCGCGGCTGGTGTTCGGTGCGTTTGATCCCAAAGCCGGCGCATGCGGGTCGCTCTTTAACATCGTGCAGGATGGACGGCTCAACCACAGGGCCGAGCTTACGGGAGGGATTCTGCAGGAGCGATGCGGGGAACTGCTGAGTAGTTTCTTCACCACACTCAGGGGGGACGGTCAGAGGCTGGGGGAGGGATAACCGCATATTTCTCACGCTTTCAGTCGATCATCTACGCCAGGATGATCCACGCCAGAATCATCGGAATAACATGAATGCCTCTCGCACGTTGCTTACCGCGATTCTGCTTCTCACACCATTTCATCACCTTCTGAGCCAAACGAGTCCGATACCCGATCCTCTCCCCGGTCCGACCTCTGTCGTGTTCGACACGATCCGGCAAGCATATCTCTTCCATGGAGTCGGCGTTGACTACACATACTCCCTTGAACGTGGCGGATCCCTCTTTGCCCTGACGGCGCGTGTGCCGGGAAGCGGAGAAGAATTCATTCCGAGCTACTATGGTGGAGTTACCGCGGAACTGGAGGGGGGGATCCGTGAACCCTGGTCAGAAGACGGACAGAGGAATCTGGCATATACCCTTGTCAGGGCTTCACGGATGCAGGATACGGTGGTTGCCGTCTGGTCTATGAGATACGGGCGGGATGCCACGACCTTTACGCTCAGACTCCATGCATCGAACCAGACGCTCATTATCGACGTCGAAGGGGACGGATCAGGAATGCTCTCTGGAGTCGGGTTCAACCATGCCTACCCGAGCAGTGGGACGAAGGTCATCCGAATTCCCTCTCTCACCCTCCTTTCCGTCCTGTATTGCAGCGGCAGCCGGAGCTTTGTCTCTCTGTTCACGGACTGGGAGAAGACGGAGGCCTCGAGTATCACGCCATGGTTCGAGAGAGGATCAACAGGGACCGGTTTTTACTCGCAGCGGATCGGATACGGCAAGCTCACCAACGGCCGGCGCAATATTCTCCGGGAACGGGTGTATCTCTCCGTTGCGGGAGATCTGCTCAGCGTTTTGCCGAATGTCGTCGGTTCTCCCGCTCCCCGTCGGGAAGAGCTCTGGAATCGGATCGTGCTGAGCTATTCGCGTTTCTTTCCATGGATCCTGCGCGCACCTGCAAAAGAGGATCCGATGCCGGACTATATTGATATGCTGTACAATGCCGGCGTTCGCCATCTGGCAATCATCGTCAAAGACTGGAGCAAGGGGCAATTCGACCATGCATATCCCTGCACATGGCCCCCGGACGACTACCGCACGAGCGCGTGTTGGGGCGCACCCGTCGCCGGTCCGGGAGAGGGGGGCGTTGAGGGGTTGCGGAAATTGAGGGATTCGGTCCGATCGAAAGGGTATTACTTCGCCCTTCATGAAAATTATACAGACTTCCACTCTTCAGACTGCGACCTCGCGACCCAAATCGGACAGGGGGAATATCGCGGCCTCCTGCCCGACGGGACACCGGCGAAAACATTCTTCAATGATTGTCGTGACCATCCCTCACAGGCCGAGCTGCTCAAACCCTCCCGCGTTGAACAGGTTGCACGCTGGTCGATGGGGGAGATCATCAAGGGACTCGGGGGAACGAAGGCCGTCGACTGGAGCTATATCGATGTTGCGACCGCAGTGAATCCGTCCGGCCCCGTCACCTGGAACCCTCAATGCAGCTATGTCGACTTTGATTCCAGGGTAAGCGGCGCCGGAAAGTTCGCCGGGACTTTGAACGCTTACCGACATCTTGCCACCGTCGTCCGGGAGATGTACGCGGGACCGGTACTGGGTGAGGGAACCAATCACTTCCTTTATGCAGGGTATTTTGACGGATTCGAGGGCCGGCTGACAACGGCTGACGACCGCTTCTCCGGAAAAGCGGTCCCCCTGCTCCTGGAATTTGAACTCAGGAAGCTGCATGGCAGGTCTGCATACAATGGAGTCGGCCATATTCAGTACTTCTTGGATTCCGAGAACCATCCCCACCCGCAGGTAACAGTGGATGAGACGCTGGAATATATGGCGACTGAGCTTGCCTTCGGACATGCCGGACTTGTCACAAAGGCCGTTCTCCCGGATTATGACCATTCGCTCTCTCACGCAGTCATGGAAGAAAAGTATGTCCTGCCGATCCAGACGCTTTACGGGAAAGCCCGGACCGTCACGATCACGTACTTCGATCGACAAGGCGGAAAGAGCGCAAGCCAGTATATTGCGGATCACCTGGAAGGGTTTGACGACTACCACTCCACGGAGTTTATGGGGAAGATCAGAGTGGCCTATGACAACGGGGTCGTCGTCTATGTGAATCGGACCGTGGAGCCGTGGGCGGTCAGTCTTGAGACCGGTGCGGGAGGGTGGTACAGTTATCACGTTCTGACTGGGGAGAAGGCGACGCTCGGGACGGGAACAGTTCCCGGTGCGACGGTTATCCTGCCCCGGGAAAGCGGGTGGGTTGCGTACATTCCGGGGAAACCGGCACGCGGCGCTCAATGAGATCCGGACGGCAACGGATACAGTGAGTCCGGTCGGACACCCGCGGCGTGGGCTGCTCGCAGTTCATGAACGCGAACCGCGTGCGTTCTTCTTCAGTCGAGGCGGCTCGCCGGGGCCGGAGGCCAAGAGCCCTTTCCGTTCAAGAAGCTGGCGGTAGACCTCGTCGACTCCTCTCACCATCGCTTCAACTGTCCACGTGTGCCGCACGATCTCCCGGCCCGTGGCTCCCATCGAGCGGGCCTGGTCCGGGTTTTTCAGCAAATCGATCAATGCACGGCAGAGCCGCTCCTGATCGCACGCCGTGACGAGCCGGCCGGTAATCCCGTCCCGAATAACTTCGTGCGCTCCATCGAGGTCGAAAGAGACCGCCGGTATTCCTGCAGCCAGTGCCTGGGGCAGGACGCGGGCGAGACCCTCGCGGAGTGATGTGTGAACAAGGATGTCCATCATGGCAATGAACAACGGAATGCGGTCCTGATCCACCCTGCCTGTGAAAATGACCCGGTCGGAAACGCCTCGCTGCCGCACACGCTCCTTCAACTCTTCCTCGAGCTCGCCACTGCCAATGAGGACGAAACGAACATTGGGGACCTCCTTCACCACGTCCGGAATAATGTCGATGAGATACTGATGCCCCTTGAGAGCATTGAAACGGCCGATATTACCCACCACAACCTCCTGCGGACCGATCCCATATGATTGCCGCAGTGCCACTGCGTCCCCCGCAGGACGCAGATAAGGATCCATCTCGAATCCGCTCCTCACCGTCACGAATTTCTCGGGGGAACCGATCCCCGCCGAAATGCACTTGCGGATAATCGTGTCCGTCACTGAGATCACACGGTCCGACATGGATGTCCCGAGACGCTCCGCGAGGATGAAGAGCCTCCGGGGCGCCGCGGACATGAAATCATGGAACGGAAGCCCGTGAATGGTGTGGACCACGACAGGGACGCCGGCAAGCCTGGCCGCCAGCCGGCCGAGAACGCCGGCCTTGGAGCTGTGGGTGTGGACAATCTGGTAGCGGCCCTCCCGGATCATCCAGAAGACTCTCACAAAGGCGCGCGCATCGAGAAGTGGATGGATGCTTCGCTTCAGGATCTGGATGACTTTGACCCGGACTCCCCGCGCCCGCGCCTCAGCGAACATGTCGCCTTCGGAGGCAATAGGGGGACCGGTAATGATCTCGACGTCGTATCCCAGTTGCTGCAAACCCTCGACGGTCAGAAGCGTGTTCTCTGTTGCGCCGCCGAGACTGAAGAGCGTGATTAGATGAAGCACCCGCACGGGCGTGTCGCTTAAAGGATCAGGCATGGGATCTGGCCTCCGGGTTCCCGTGTTGCGGCGAATCGAGGTACGTCCTGTGCCATAATTCAAAGTTCAGAAGCAGCCATAGCGCGGTGTCGTGGACTGCTTTCCCGCCGCTGTGGAGACGGTACAGATGCTCAATGTATGTGTTGTTGAAGTAACCCCGCGATCGAGTCCGTTCATCCATCAGGGTGTCGAACACAAAGCTCTTGAGTGAGCCCCGGAACCAGGGGTCGGTGGGCACTGCGAACCCGTGTTTGGGTTTCCGAAGTACCTCCGGTGGGAGAAGGTCCTTGACCGCCTTCTTGAATATCCGCTTTGTAGATCGACCCCGAATCTTGAATCGCCCCGGAATCTGGAAGGCAAGTTCCACCAGACGATGGTCAAGAATCGGCAGTCTTCCCTCGAGGCTTGCTGCCATGGTCGCCTTGTCCACTTTTTCCATATACACGTCCGCGAGCCACGTTTTAAGGTCAACGTACATCAGCCGGTTGAGGTGGTCCAGGGGTGCGCGATCCGAGCGCTCCCGGTTGTAGAACAGGGGGTATTGCCAGGTCGGATCATGGTCACCGACAGCCTCCCGCACGGCAGGCAGGAGAAGCTCTTCCCGCATCGACGGGGTGAATACCTGGAGCCAGGCCGCTGCACGTGCCGCCGGGTCCGAAACGGGGAGTGTCGAGAGGATCCGTTTCATCCTTCGGAGGCGGGGAACACGCCCGGCGGCTGCCGGGATCAACCCACGGGTAAGAAAACCCGGCAGGACCTGGTAAAGAGGAGCAACCTGATCGGCGACGAACCGTCGGTATCCTCCGAAGAGTTCGTCTCCCCCCTCTCCTGCAAGTACCACCTTGACGTGCTTCCGGGCGAATTCGCTAAGAAGATAGACCGGAAAATTCGCGGCATCACCGTACGGCTCATCGAATTGATACACAAGCTTCATGAGCGTCCCGACCATGTCCGCATGATCGACAAGCAGCTCATGGTGTTCTGTCCCGAGGAAGTGTGCGACCCGCCGCGCGTCGGGAAGCTCGTCGTAGGCACCGCCGATTGTGAATCCGAGCGAAAATGTCTTGACGGGACCGGTGGCGTGGCGTTTCATCAGGGCAACGACAGCGCTCGAGTCAACGCCCCCGCTCAGGAATGCTCCCACGGGTACGTCGGCAATCATTCGCCGGCGGACGGAATCGTCCAGCAGCGCGAGGATTCTCCCGGCGTATTCCTCTTCGCCGACTCCCGGGCGGTCAGGCTCCTGGGGCTCATCCCCCACATCCCAGTATTGCATCACGCGGGATTCAAGGTTCTCCACAACCATAAAATGTCCCGGCGGGATTTTGAATATCCCTTCGTACATCGTTCCCGGGAAGAGCGAATGGCCGTACGTGAGATAGTTCACCAAGCCGCGAGGACTGACCCGGCGCGGGATGGTGGGGTCGGCAACGATTGCTTTGATCTCTGATGCAAAAACGAACCGGTCCTTACCAGAAAAGTAGTAGAGCGGCTTCTCCCCTATCCGGTCCCGGGCAAGGATCATTCGCATTTTCCTGGCGTCCCATATGGCAAAGGCGAACATCCCGTTGAAATGACGAAAACACTCCAATCCCCATTCCTCGTAGGCGTGAAGCACCACCTCCGTATCCGTGCGGGTGGTGAAGACGTGCCCTCGCGCTTCGAGCTGAGGCCGCAGGTCGAGGAAGTTGTAAAGTTCCCCGTTGTACACGATGCAGCAGGAACGATCCTCGTTAAAAATGGGTTGCTTCCCTCCGGCAAGATCAATAATGCTCAGGCGGCGGCTTCCCAGGAAGACACCGCCCGTCCTCCATGATCCCTCCTCGTCGGGACCACGGTGCGCGATGCTCCTCAGTTGCGATTGCGCGTAGTCAAAATGTCTCGGATCACGAGCAATGATGCCAAAGATGCCGCACATTTAGTGTCCCGGTCGTTGTGATTGTTCCAGAATTGAAGCCAGCACGGGTGCCGCCGTCTGCAGACTGTACTGCCTCTCAACTTTCGCGCGCCCCGCGAGACCCATCCTTTGCCGGAGAGCAAAATCCTGCCTCAGCCGCGTCAATGCATCCACCCATTGAGCCGTACCCGTCGCCAAAAAGCCGTTAACCCCGTCCTCGACGATGGAGCGATTCACCCCCACAGGAGAGGCTACCACTGCGCGGGCACAGCCCATGTACTTAACAAGTTTGAGGCCACATTTCCCCCGTTCCCAGGGGCTGTCGGGCAAGGGCATGATCCCGACATCGAAACCGGAAGTCTCTTCATTCTCCGTTGCCTCATTCCATGGCCGCGACTCCAACGGGACATCCCTCAGTCGCAGGCCAGGGTCGCCAACGGCAACCACGCGGCTGCCGGTACCCGCACAGACCTCCCGCAGAGCTTCCTCGATCGACGCGAGGTAGCGTGAGGTCGAGGGCGATCCAACCCATCCGATGGTGAAGGGCTCACGACGCGGCAGCGGCGTACCCGGACACTGGCCAAGGTCAATGACGGTAGGAATTGTGACAACCGTCCGGGCACCGGCAGCGCGGGCGCGCTCTGCGAGGTAGTCATTCCCCGCGATGACAGCGGCGGCGTCCATCATCACCCCGTCAATCTTCCTGCCAAGCAGCCTTCGGACAACGCCTGAATGATGCATGTCGTAACGGTGAAACACGGCGTCATCGTAGTCGACGACGTAAGGAGTGCTGGAGCCCTGTAACAATCGCTCAATCCGGTACGGGATCCATGGAAGAGATTCGTATTCGATCCAGACGAGATCATACCTCCGGCACCCGAGCAGGTGGCTCACCCGCCGCCAGTACGACCTGAGGACATCGAACACTGGGGGGGACTCTCCGGCGTACAGGCGGCGCATATATATATCGCTCAACAGCGGCGAAACGACTACCTCATGTCCCCGGGATCGGAGATACGGCAGGTACTGGTAGCTGCGATACCGGCTGCTCGCGCCGAGGTGTTGATATCGACTCAGGAGCAATATTCTCATGGGTCTTCCCAACGGCCCGCTTCTTTGAGAACTTCCGTATATGCGGCGATGGTTTTGCATGCCATGTTTTTCCATGTGAACTGGCGTGCCCGATCAATCGACTTCCGGCTGAGATTTTGCCGGAGGTCGGCATTGCCAAAGAGCATCAGGAGTTTCTCAGCCCAGAGTGCTTCGTCGGCCGGATCTAGCAGAAGCCCGGCGTCGCCCACCACTTCGGGAAAGGAGGAGACGTTTGAGGCGACCACAGGGGCGCCGCATGCCATTGCTTCCACGAGCGGGATCCCGAAACCTTCATAGAGAGACGGCAACGCAAATATCATTGCACCCCGGTACAGGGACGGAAGACTCTCATCCGGCACATATCCCAGGAGGTGGACGCGATCGGCAAAGGGCGGCGCCTTTGCCTCCGATTCAATGGGACCCCACATCCAGCCGCGCTGGCCTGCAATGAGAAGCTCGACGGGCTCCTTCCATTGTGCGCACGCCCTTTTGAAGGCCCTAATGAGAAGGCTGAAGTTCTTTCTCGGCTGCAACGCCCCCACAGTGAGCACATACGGCGCAGGATGGCGGTGGGGATCGACATTCGGGCGATAGATCTCCGGGTCTGCCCCCAGCGGCGTCACAACAATGCGTTCCGGCCGCACGCCGAGGATCGTGGTGAGATCATTCTTTGTCGATTCTGAGATTGCCAGAAGGCGTCGCGCCCGGCGCGCCGCATCCCGCGTAAACCACTCCAGGCGCCGCCGGTGCATCGGTTCAAACATCCCGGGGAACTTGAACACTGCAAGGTCCAGGATCGTCGCGATCATGTCACCGGGAGCCCAGAATGGGAGTTTATGGTCCGGAAGATGCACCAGGTCGTACCTGTGGGCTATCATGTGCAGCGGCAGGCGTACCTGCGTCCAGAACGTGCGAACCATCGGCGACCGCAAAAGTCTCAGCTTGTCCCCCGGAATGAATTCCGTGTCTCCGTCCACACCGCGCATGCTGAGGACGGTCAAATCCCTGCCGAGCTCACTCTCGAGGAGGTGGCGGATGAGCTGCCGGAGGTACACACCGGTCCCCGTTTGCCGGGCCAGGAGCGCTTCCGTACCGTCAATCGCTATCTGCATCTGTCGCCGCCTATTGTTTGTCAGACTCACCACCCCTCAGGCGACCTCCCCGCCGGGCGCGGCTTTCACCGTCAGTCTCCGCATCAGTCGGAACCCGACGACGGTCAGTGCCAGACTGTACACGAACCACAAAAGTGTCAGGGGATTATTGAAGAACGAGAAGAGCATCAAAAACACGCACAGACTGTAGAGGGCGACCCGTTCCAATGACGGTTTCCGGCGCATGGCGTAATAGGTGCTCCCGATGGCAAGACCCGCGAGCAGGGGGAGGATCGTGATCCCCAGAATCCCGAAGTCACGATAGTATACCCAGAAGGATGTGTAGGTGTTGTAACCACTGACAAGGTAGGGCATGTCATCGACCGCAAAGTACTCCTCGACCCAATGTTTCAAGGCACTGATAGAAAACAGGAAATTAAGTGAGTAGTACCCCCATGTGTGATTTTCGAGTCTGGCGATTCCCCGGGCGAGGTTCTCGACATTCATGACGAAGTACATATAGGGTTCCGTAAGCCATGCGTATGCCGCGGGGAATGTCATCCTGGATTCCCGATAGAGGTACAGGAAGAAGAACTGCATCGCGGAACGGAGGGTTGAAACCCAGTAAAACAGCCCCACGGCACCGACCATATACGGAAAAACGGTAGTCCAGCGGAGATGTCGTGTGGTGTAGTACACGAGCACGACGATCATTACCGCACCCATCAAGATCTGGAATCGCTGCAGGAGAGTGAAATAGATTGCCACGGCCACAATAGAGAGAGCAGCAAGGACCCACTTCCTCGTTCGCTGGCCCTCCACAACGACGGCGAACACGGCCGACAGAAAAATGATCGGCGCGACGTTGTGGAGAAAAAGGCCGATACCAAACATCGTAAACTCGAGCCGTGCCACACTGGGTCTCGCACTGAACAGGGGCGGGGTGATCCCCTTGATGAACCGGATAACTCCAAATGCACCGATAAACAGCAGGAAAAGGATCACAACGGTCCAGAAGAGTCTGCCTGCGTGAAGATCTTTCGTGCGCCACGACCGGCGGATCTCCTCGCCCGTGAGGAGCGGAGTATTGAGGTTCAGAACGTAGACGACAAAGATACCGGTCAAAAACGCCAACGGGCCGAGCAGGACCTGCAGCCAGACGTCAATCGTCCAGATATGCTGGAGCCGGCTGAATTTTAACTCGGCGAGGCCGATCACCAGTGCCCAGACGAATACAAAGACTCTGCCAGGCGAAAAGACGTCCGCTGAGCGTCGAAATGACGCGACGATGATCAGCAGGCACAGCCCGAGACAGGTTCCGGAGATCAGGTTCATGTCCTATCCTCCTCCGGCCATTGGAGCAGAACTGACGGGCCTGCTGCGGGCGGAGATCAGCTTCAATTCCTCGCGCGAGAACCCGATGAAATACGCGATCAGACCGCAGAGCACGATTGTTAGGGGCGCGGTTAGCCAGACCGAGACTTCCCGAAAGTTCCACTCGAGGATGGCGATCCCCAGACTGATGCAGAACGAAACGACGTAAAGGGGATCGCCGGTCCAGCGCAGGAATGGTTGCCGGGATCCGATTACGTAACCGACGCCCACCAGAACATTCGTGACAAAAGACACTAATGCCGCCCCCCACGGCCCGTAACGCGGGATCATGTAGACGTTCAGGGCGAGGTTTATCATCGTCCCCGCGATCACAATATACATCCGCACGGTTTGTCGTTGGGAGGTCGTCATCATGAGACCGTACACGTCGACTGCGAACCGGACATAGATCGTCAGCGCAAAAAGACGCAGGATAGGAACCGCCTGGCGAAAGTCATCCCCTCCGTACAGGATCGCAATGATCTGGTCCGGACACACAAACAGGATTATGCAAATCGGCAGACCCACAAGAGAGAGCATTTTATTCAGCAACCTCCCCAGTATTGCCCAGCGTTCGTCCCCCTCCGCATGCAAACGGGCCAGGACCGGGATAATCGTGTTTATGGCGATATCCGGCACGATCAACGATAACCCGACGATCTTGAATGCCGCCTGGTAGATGCCCACGTCACGGTCTCCCCGCCAGAAAGAGAGGAGAATCGTGTCGAGTACAAAAAAAAGGCTGCCAAACAGGAAATGGCCCCCGAAAACAGCCACCGACCGCCACGTCTCGCGCCATCGGTCGAATGTCAAACGCATGACACTACCACCGGCCAGCCTTGAGGCGATCCCCGATGACATGAATAAGCCCATCAGCCGGGTGACGACAAAAGCCAGGGCAATGAATTGAATGGGGACATGCACGATGCCCAGGAGTATAAGCAATCCCAGGAGACCGCCATTGATCCAGAAGGATATCCGCGTCTCATGATGAAATTCCTCGAAGCCCTTGAAAAAGGCGAAGAAGAAATTATTGAGCGAGGCCCCGAAGACATACACTGCGAAAATCTGTACAAGTGTCCGCGTTTGCCAGGAGAAATGCTGGACAAGCGAGAGACCCAGCATTCCCAGCGCAGCCGCTCCCGCAAAGACGACTTTCTGGGAAAAATAGCGCCGGGCAATCTGCCTTGCCTGCGGCCGGTTCCGTGCAATCTCCATCGCCACCAGCGTATCGAACCCGAAATCGGCCAGCAGAAGAAATACGGTCGACAGTGTGTGGGCAGTCGTGAATTGTCCGAACGCTTCAATCCCGTAGAGGCGCGCGACTCCGACGAAAAGAAGAAAATTCGTCGACAGCCGGATGAGCTGCGAAAGGAATGCGAAGAAAGAGTTTCGCCAAACGCGTCGAACCCGAGCCATGGGACTTAGGAGTCCGTCC
This sequence comes from Ignavibacteriota bacterium, assembly GCA_003158475.1. GTDB lineage: Bacteria > Bacteroidota > Ignavibacteria > UBA10030 > UBA6906 > Fen-1273. The sequence goes on from PMJR01000078.1 coordinate 16,483, forward strand.
GAGTGATAATTCGTCTTGCGTGAACCTCGCGGGCCCTGGAGGAAGAGGCGAAAACGGGAGAGCCATCCGCGCTCGACGCCAGGCGATTGTCGAACCGGTCTTTGGACAGAGAAGAGCAGATCACAAGGATTTCCGCTGAATCCTGAGACCCAGCCAATCCCGGCGCATCGTGGAGACAATTGCATCGAACCGGTCCGGATGGGACGCCCGCAGGCGAATGATCATCTCCCATACGAACACCAGGAAAAGCGCCGTCAGCGCCGAGAAAACGAGCGCAAGCAAGGCGTACAGGGAGATCTGTGGTTTTGCCTTGCGTTCGGCCGGTCCCGCCCGATCAAGGACGATCACGGACGGCGTCTGGCGATGTTCCTCCACCTTGGCCTGCTCGTAGACCGGGGTGAGGATCTGCAGAATCTTGTACTGGATTTCAACATCGCGGTACCGGCGGACGTATTCGCTCCCGAGATCCGGGACCTTGCTGAATGGGACCAGCACACTCATTCCGGAGCCCGTGTGTTCGGTGCCGGTCGTCATCTCATTCATTTTCTTGCGAATCTCCTGCACCTCGATCTCTGCGGCGATCACATCGGGGCTTTCCGAGGACTGGGTACGACGGAGAATGTTGGATTCCACCTCCTTGACAGTCAACCGCCCGTAAATTTCTCCCAGGGCCTTGATGGACGCTTCGGTCTGCTCCGGCAATGCGATTATCCCGTACTTCTTTTGAAAGGCCCGGAGAGAATCCTCTGCGGCCGTGAGATCGCTGATGTTCTTCCGATATCGTTCTTCGATGAATTGGCGGTTCCCGCGGGCATTCTGGACCTGAAGTTCAGAATTGGTTTTGTTTAGCCGCTCGACGAAATAATTGGCCATATCCGCCGCCCGTTGCGGATCCTTGTCGTACACCGTGATCGTAAGGTATCCTTCCGGCTCGACGACGAACTCCACGTTTTCCAGGAGAGCCTTCATCGTCTTCTCTCCCGGATAGGACGTAATGTCGTAGACATGGACGAGGTCAAACCTGGTGATAACCTCCGTGAGAACCGTCCCGCTTTTGAGGATGGCGAGATACCGATCCATCTCCGTGTTTCCCCCGAGTGCGCTGAGCGCCCGCGCGGGAGCAAGCGCTTTTGCCACTGAGGCGATCCCCTCCAGGCCGCCCAGAAGGTCGGCCTTTTCTGCGGGAAACACCGACGCGCCAGACTTATACCACCTGGGCAGGAAGAGCGTGATGATGGTGACGAGGGCGGTCACCCCCAGGACGAACCAGGAGATGAACCGCCGATACCTCGTGACGATGGCCAGGAAGTTGAGGACCGTCGCAGATGACGTATGCGATCCATCGGATTCAGGCACTTGACGAGTAGTCTCCCCGGGACGGGATGATTGTTGTTCTTGCATGGTAGTCTAAAGGAACAGATCTGGTGGTGGAATGCCACATGGCCCGAGTCTGCAAAGACCGGTGGCGGTTATTTCAGGTTGCGCACTACTAGGATGACTGTTGCGAGGGAGGCAACAATCCCCGCAAACTGAGTGAATGTTGTCAGGTAATAGGCAAAGGGATAATGGACTACTTTCGGAACGAAAACGCAGTCGCCATCCTCGATGGATGTTTCACCCGGGTCAAGCCAGGTACGCGTGGTTCCTTTGATGATCTTGACATCCCCCGACCGTGCTTCGTCGGCAAACCCTCCCGCCAGGTCGAGGTAATAGCCGACCCGCTTTCCCTCCACGTAGGGAATGTGACCTGGTTTTATGACCTGACCAAACACATACACCGTCCGGGTCAGATTCGGCACGACGATCCGGTCATAGTTCCGTAACGTCACATCCTGCGTTGAATCTCCCTCGACGAAGAGCCTGTGGAAATCGACCGAGACGACCTCTCCTTTCAGCCTCAATTCTGTTTCCATGAGGAAGTAGAGTGAATCAGAGGGGATGCTCGAACGTGCGGTGAGCAATCGTTCTTCCTCGAGCGCCTGCGGGATCTCTGCATCGACGACTTTGGAGCGGAACATGGTTGCCTGGCGAATGTTAGCCTCTCCGGTAAATCCACCGGCCTCCCGGATCACAGAGGAGAGCTTTGTTGTATTGCGCGTGATAGGGTATTTGCCGGGACGGGGCACCTCCCCCTCAATCGAGACGATGCTCCCGACTCGCTCGTCGTGCCCCCGGGGAACCAGAAGCCGGTCTCCGGGTTGCAGGGCGATGTTCGGCAATCGTCGCTCAGCAAGAGCCCGCAGGTTGACGGCGACGGAGTCCATCACCCGTCCGTCGAGGGATTGCCGCATGAGTGTTGCCGTTTCAGGTACGGCCAGCGGAGAAAGTCCGAGACCAAGTTGGACGAGGTCGGTAATGCTGTCGCCGGCGGCATATTCAACACTGATGTTTTTCACCACCCCGCCGAAGACACCAATCCGGTTGTCAACGTCCTGGCGGCCGGGCACATAAACGTTATCGCCTTCTCTCAGATAGGGATTGTACGCGCCGTTTCCGGTGAGGGCGTATTTGACGAGGTCCACGCGCTGGGATGATCCATCCCGGTGTCGTACCACGATAAACCGTTGTGAGGCAAGCCGGCGAAGCTCCTGCTTGTCCTGGTCGTAGAATTTTCTGGTAAGCTGCGTCGAAGGAAGAGTGTTTGCCTGTTCTATCAGTGCACTGATGCGCTGCACAGAATATACATCCTGCATCCCTTCATTCATCACCTGTCCGGTGATCTCCACCGACACTTTGCGCGGGCTTACGAGAGTCAGGGTGATAGTGGCGCCCGGGTACCGTTTGGCTCCGAGCGCAACAATTTTCTCCCTGACCTCCTTCAGTGTGAGGTCCTGGACAGCCACGGCGCCAACGCTCGGAATGAGCAGATACCCTTCGGGGGTGACTCTCAACTGGTGTTCCACGGGAGCGCTTGACCAGACATCGAGAACCAACCCGTCACCCGGGCCGACGTGGTATTCATCCGGATTCACGGGGCCGTCGGTCGGAATATCCTTGAAATCGAGCTGCGACTTTGTCGCCGCTTTCACGTCTGTCTTTCCAAACAGCAGTTCCGGAAGCTGCATATCCTGCTTCGTTTGCCCCACGAGCCGTGACGCGCCGCTCAGAAAAACCAAGCCGCTCAGCAACACATTGAGAGAGCGGTGACTAGGAAACTTCATTGGGGAGCCTCGTCATCCTGGCATTTACGATTCGTGACTGGATCATCCGTTTCTCTATTTGATCTGGTCGATCTGGCAAAAGGCAGTAAGCGTAGCAGGCGGGACTTCGATATTGGAAACCCGGCGGTAGCAAAGAGGTGAGCGGTTTCTCCTTAAGAGTTCTTTAAATTAACGCTTTTCGCCTGGAATGTCAATTTCTTCGCCCCGGGGGGCATACCTTACGCCTTCAGTTTTTCCGCCCTATCGGCGATCTTCAATGCCTCGAGAAGCTCATCCAGCTTCCCTTCAATGATTTCCGCGAGATTGTACAGCGTCAGGCCGATCCGGTGATCGGTGACCCGGTTCTGGGGGAAATTATAGGTCCTGATCTTGTCGCTCCTGTCGCCGCTCTTGACCATCATTTTCCGCTGTGCAGCCACATCCCCCACCTGCTGTTCCACCATCCTCTCATAGAGCCTGGCCCGGAGCATTTTCATCGCCCGCTCGCGGTTCTGGAACTGTGACCGTTCCTGGCGGCAGACAACAATGATGCCGCTCGGACGGTGCGTGATCCGGACGGCGGTCTCGACCTTGTTGACGTTCTGTCCACCCTTCCCTCCCGAACGGAACGTGTCCATTTCCAGGTCCGCAGGGTTGATCTCCACCTCAACCGGTTCCACTTCAGGCAGGACCGCGACAGTCGCCGCGGAGGTGTGCACGCGACCCTGGGTCTCGGTCTCCGGAACCCTCTGGACGCGGTGAACGCCGCTCTCGAACTTCATGGTGCCGAAGACGTCCTCGCCGGAGAGCGCAAACGAGATCTCCTTTATCCCTCCTTTCCCCATGTCGTTGAGGTCCAGAACCTCCACCTTCCATCCCTGCTTTTCCGCAAACCTCGAGTACATCCGGTACAGGTCAGCACCGAACAGGGCCGCTTCCTCACCCCCGGTTCCCGCCCGGATCTCCAGGATCACGTCTCTGCTGTCATTGGGATCCCTGGGGATCAGGAGGGATTTCAGCTCCTCCTCGAGACGGGAGACTTTCCCTCTGGCTTCCTCAAGCTCTCCGTAGGCAAGCTGTTTCATCTCAGGATCGGACGACGTTTCTGTGATCTCCTTCACCCCTGCCAGGTTCTGCTTCTCTTTCCGGTACATGTTGTACACCCGGATGAGAGGCGCCAGATCGCTGTGCTCCTTGCTTAACTGGCGGGTTCTCTCCTGGTTTGACAGGACGGCGGGATCGCTGAGCAGGCTTGTCAGCTCATCGTAGCGTTCACGTACTTTTTCCAATCGGTCGAGCATGGCGTCAGCTGGCGGCGGCCTGGTGTGCAAATGGGACGGGCACCGCGGCTTCCTCCCCCAGGGCCAACCGAAGAGCTTCCAGGGCTACCTCAAGCTCACTTTCGTCGGGTTCCCGTGTGGTAATTCTCTGCAGCCAGAGCCCCGGAGCGACGACAAGACGTCCGAGGAGGGCGTCGGATTTCCGTGCCGATATCTTAATGAATTCGTACGAGACTCCCCCCAGGATGGGGATCAGGGGGAGATGTGTCGCGATCCGGATCGGAAGCGACAAAGCCCCCAACCAGTACATCAGAAGCGTATCGAAGAGCCCGAAGAGGAGGATCGCCACAAGCATCACGACAAGCAGGAAGCTCGTCCCGCACCTCGGATGGAACCGCGTATGCCTCGCAGCGGAATCAACCGACAGCTTCTCCCCCCGTTCAAACGTGAAGACCACCTTGTGTTCCGCCCCGTGATACTCGAAAAGACGCCGGACATCTTTCATCATCGAGATCGCGAGGAGGTAGCCGAGGAACAGTGTGAGACGGATGGCACCGGCGATCAGGTTGAAGGCCAGGGGCTGCTGGTCGACGTGGAACCAGGCCGTTGTGATGACAAGCGGGGTCAGGAAGAATATGGCGGCACCCGCCAGAAGCGCGGCTGCGAGCGTCAGGCCGAGGCGCAGGGTATCACCGGGTCGGCTCTTCCCCGGGACGTTCCCGGTTCCGTTCCCGGGAGTCTCCTCCGACCCGAGGGCCGCCTCAGCGGAGAAGTTGAGCGCGCGGAGTCCGACGACCAGCATCTCGATCAGGCCGACGGCGCCACGGAGAACGGGAAGCCTGAAAAACTTCCTCTTCTCGGAGAGAGTGATGTACGGTTCTTTCCACACCGCAATGGACCCGTCCGGTCTCCGAACCGCCGTGGCGACCATTCCGGGGGCACGCATCATCACCCCTTCGATCACCGCCTGCCCCCCGACCATCATCGGGTTTTGCGCGTCGTATCTGTATTTCAACGGTTGAGAATCCATTCCATCCTGTAAAATATTCAAAGATACAGATTTTTCCGGCGATATGCTACGGGGGCGCGCCTATGCCCCAGGGGAGAGATTGCCGGCCTGCCCCCCGGCACCCGTCAGCGAGAATCGGAACGGGAACCGGTATGAATCAACCGCCGGAGGGCCTGAAGCTCCTCGGGGAGAAAGAACCCCGTCACATACAGCGTGACGCAGAAGAGGAGGAGGAGGAGGAATTTCCATGCGATGTGATACGGCCCGGCGTCCACGAAACGGAAGAGCATGTATGTCACGCCGGCAACCGCGGCAATGTGCGCGATCCGTCCCCATTCATAGCGGACAGGATAGAATTTCCGCACTTCGAGGTAGAGGACAAGCGCCATGACCGCGTAGGCAAGCAACGTCGCGACAGCCCCCCCCATCATCCCCATCGTCGGGATCAGGAGAAAATTGGCCCCGATGTTCACAACGGCGCCTGCCAGCGTGATAGCAGGCAGCCGCTGCGTCTTTTTCTCGATATAAATTCCGGCCACGAGATTGTTGTACACGCCCAGAAACATGTACGCGAGGAGCACCACCGGAACGATCGAAAGACCTCCCCAGTAATCGGGGTGGATGATATACCTGCCGAATATCCGGATCATGATGACGTCGCCGATAAACATTGATACCGCGAGAAATATCGCCGTCATCGCCGCGACGGAGTACGTGAGCGCTCGCGCAAAGAGCTCTTTCGCACCGGGCTCTGCGGCGTGGGAAAGAAAGAACGGCCGCCAGGCGTAGTCGTACATTGACACGACGAGCATCATGAATATGCCCAGCCTGTAGTTCGCCTGGTACACCCCCACCACCGCGAGATTCGTGAGAAGGAGCATGATCGGTCGGTCTATAACCTGAACAACGATCGAGGCGAGTCCCGCGGGGACGTAGGGAAGCCCGAACTTCATAAGCGCCCTGTAGAGGGGAATCGAGAAATCACCCGTCAGCTGGCGCGCGATCGTCGGCACGAGCGCAACGAGGGTTACGGCGGAAGCGATAAGACCGCTCAGGAATATCCCCTCCACCCCGGCGTGAAACACCAGCAGGAGAACAAGATTGCACCCCACGTTCACGGAGATGTTGAGCACTTTGAGAGATGCAAAGAGCAGAGGCTTCCGCTCCATCCGGAGCGAGGCGAACGGCACGATCGCGAGCGTGTCAAGCAGGAGGATTCCCGCGGTGTAAGGGACGATCTGCCCGTGTCCCGGCGGGATCGCCATCCATGAAGTGACTGAGGAAGAAAGCGCGACCATCACCCCTGACAAAAGAACCGAGGTCGCACACAGGGAAAAGAACGGTGTGCTGAAATTCTGCCGCGGCGTGCCAATCTCCCCTGTCGAGGAGTACTTAAAATACGCCGACTCCATCCCGTACACCCAGATCACATTGAGGAACGCGATGATGGAATAGACATTGGCGACGATCCCGTATTCGCCGGGGCGGATGACGTTCGTGTAGAAGGGGACAAGGAGGAAGCTGAGGAAACGCCCGATGACGGTGCTGATCCCGTAGATCGCGGTGTCCGTCCCCAGGCGTCTGATCTGAGCGAGCATGGCTGTTCCCGGGATCAGTGCGCGCGGCCGCGCGCTGTCTGAGAGAGCTCGAGAGAAATATCCAGCGCCTTCACCGAATGGGTGAGTGCGCCGATGGAGATGAAATCGACACCGGTCTCTGCACATGCCCTGACCGTGGCAAGAGTGATGCCTCCCGACGCTTCCACCTCCACACGGCGGCCGATCCTCTCCACGGCTTTCTTCATGGCGGCGGGAGCGAAGTTATCGAGCATGATTCTTCCGACGCCCGTGCAGGAGAGCGCCTCATCGACTTCCGCCAGATTCCCGGTCTCCACTTCGATCCGGGCGTCGATCCGGTGCTCCGCCAGATAGGTCCTGCAGCGCGTCACGGCGGCGGCGATTCCCCCCGCCGCGACGATGTGGTTGTCCTTGATCAGCACCATGTCGTCGAGGCCGAACCTGTGATTCTCGCCTCCGCCCAGGCGGACCGCCATCTTGTCGAGTGCGCGGAGACCGGGTGCGGTCTTCCGCGTGTCGGTGATCTTCGCCCCTGTGCCTGCCACCGCACGGACGAACTCGCCCGTCAGCGTCGCTATGCCGCTCATGCGCTGAAGGAAGTTGAGCGCCGTTCGTTCCCCGCGGAGTATCCCTTTCGCGTTGCCGTCGATCCTTGCGAGCACCAGACCCGGCTTCACGGGACTCCCGTCCTCCACCAGGGGGTGAAGGGTGATGCTGTGGTCGCAGTAGCTGAAGACGATCGCCGCAACTTCAATGCCGGCGACGATCCCTTCCCCCTTGCAGAGGAACTCCGCCGCGCCGAGGTCGGTCTCTTCCAGGATCGCTTCTCCGGTGATGTCGCCGAGGCCGATATCCTCCATCAGCGCAAGCTCCACCATCCTGCTGATGCGGCTGTCGTTCAGAGAATCACTTGTGCTCATCGTTTGCCAGCATGATCGGAATGTCGTTCCGGACCTGGTAGACAGTCCCGCATTTCCTGCAGGTCAGAGTCTCTTCTTCCGGCTTGTAGGAGAGCTCCCCCTTGCACTTCGGGCAGCAGAGAATATCCAGCAGTTCCTTTCTGAGCATGGCTCATCCTTTCGGGGCTTTTGCGATCGCCTTTTCGATGGCTTCCAAGAATTGTGCCGGAGCGCGGGTCGGCTTTCCGGTCTCTGCATTCACGAAACTGTGTATCGTGTACCCGTCCGCCAGCAGTTCTTTTTCCCCCTCCCTGTAGACTTCGTAGTCGAGGCGGACGCGGGCGACCGGAACATCGCGCAGAATGGTCACGACCTGGAGGAGATCGTCATACCGGGCAGCCTTCTTGTACGTCGCGTGGGCTTCGATCACGGGGAGGAAGAGCCCCATCTCCTCCACGCGCGCGTACGGCAGTCCGACGCTCCTCAGAAGGTCCGAACGCCCCTCTTCAAAGTATTCGAAGAATTTTCCGTAGTACGCGTACTTCATCTGGTCGGTATCCGCGTATCTGATCCGGATGCTGGATGTGTGCTTCACCATTGCCTTTTCCTTTGCTTAGCCGACCCAGACGCCCATCGCACTGAACTTCTCGATGCGGCGTTCCAGGAGTTTTTCGGGTTTGATTTTCGCCAGCTGCTTGAGTTCCTGCACGATCGTGTCCTTCAGGACACGCGCCGCCTGCTCGGGGTTCCGGTGCGCTCCTCCAAGCGGCTCGGGCATGATCTCGTCGATGATCCCCTGCTTCTTCAGGTCGGGTGCCGTGAGCTGCAGGGCCTCGGCTGCCTGCTCCTTGTAGTCCCAGCTCCGCCAGAGGATGCTCGAGCAGGACTCGGGCGAGATCACCGAGTACCAGGAGTTCTCCATCATGAGAATCCTGTCCCCGACACCGATCCCCAGGGCTCCGCCGGAGGCTCCCTCGCCGATGATCGCGACGACAATGGGGACGCGGAGGCGGGACATTTCCATGAGGTTCCGCGCGATCGCCTCCGCCTGCCCCCGTTCCTCCGCCTCCAGTCCGGGATAGGCGCCGGGCGTATCCAGGAGCGTGACGACGGGGAGCTTGAACTTTTCCGCCAGCTTCATGAGCCGGAGTGCCTTGCGATACCCCTCGGGGTTCGGCATGCCGAAATTCCGGTACACGTTCGACTTCGTATCGCGTCCCTTCTGGTGCCCGATGAGCATCACCTTCCGGTCTTCGATGGTCGCCAGACCGCCCACGATCGCCTTGTCGTCCCTGTAGTACCGGTCGCCGTGGAGCTCGACGAAATCCTTCGTGATCATGCCGATGTAATCGAGCGTGTAGGGCCGGTCCGGATGGCGCGCAAGCTGGACTTTCTGCCAGCGCGTGAGACCCGCGTAGATCGTAAGCTGCAGCTGGCCCACGCGCTTTTCAATCTTGGCGATCTCCAGGGCGATGTCGGGATTGTCGGCATACCGGCGCATCTCCTCCATTTTCTGTTCCAGCTCGAGGATGGGCTTCTCGAACTCCAGTACCGTTTTGGCCATAGGATACCTCCTGTCGGGGGGTGAGCAGTCAGCGGCGGTTGAAGAGCGATTTCGCGATGATCTGCATGTCGAGCATCAACGACTGGTTCTTTGCGTAGTACAGTTTGTACCGTTCACGCTCTTCGGGGTCCAGGTCTTCGCGCGAATGGATCTGCAGGAGTCCGGTGAGCCCCTCCGGCCCGAGGTAGCCCGTATTCCCGGGTCCCTTCCCTGCCCGTCCGCTGTCTCCCACCGGGAGTCCCACGAGGCTGAGACGCCCCCGCAGGACGTCCGGGATCAGGAGGATCGGGGAATCATGCGGGTCCCGGCTCTTCCGGAAGAGACGCCTGACGGGATACACCGTGACAAGGAGCAATGAGGCAACCGCGATATCCGTCAGCCGTTTCACCAGCCGGTTCACCGGGTGGTGGATGTTGTACTCGATGTCAACAAGTGGAAGCGTGTCAAGCTCGTCGATGCTTGTCTTGCCGATGATAGATTCGAGACTCCCGGGCACAAGCCGGAAATTAATGCTGCGGTTCCTGCTCCTGGCGATCACCGACAGGATATTCTCGTACGAGAGTCCATCGGTCGAAAATATCACTTCTCCGACCCGGTATTCATCGATCACCTTCCCGACGTTGTCGACGCTCCCGATGATCTCCACACCGGCCACCTTTTCGCCGACCCGCCGGAGGCTGGTGTCGATGAACCCCAGGACATCATATCCGTCGTCGACACGGGCACGGAGCTTGCGCAGGACCTGCTGTGCCGAAGACCCCGTCCCCACGATGACCGTTCTCCTCCCGAACACCGACGTCCGCGAACCCGCTCTCCCGAATAGTCGGACGGCGAGCCGCCACCCCGGAAGCAGAGCCAGGCTGAGGAGTCCCGCGATGATGACCACGGCACGGCTGAACGCAAATGCCTTCACAAAGAACACCGTCGCCGAGATGATGACGTACGCAGAAGCGACCGCCGTAAATGACCGGCTGGCCGAAAACCGGGCTGTCGTGTACAATCCCGCCGACGCGGAGAGAACCACTATCAGCGCCGTCGGCACGATCCAGACCATCGGAAATGCGTAGGCGGGAAACCGGGAAAGCCCCCCCCAGTACAGGTACTCTCCCGCGATCAGGGCACCGACGGCAAGAACCGCGTCCGGGAGCGCAATCTGGACCGGCCGCGCCAGACGCGCCATCGACGCAGCGGATGCCCGGGTCAGTATCCCCAGGTTCAGGAACAGAAGGAGAGCCCGGGAACGGCCGAAATGTTTCCGCACGAAGAGCTGCATCGCCTGGTAGAAGAGCCTGATTTCGTCGATATCGCTCCTCTTCGTGCTCTCCCCTTTGAAGTGGATGATCTTCGTCGCGTGGACGTAGTAGACCCTGTACCCGGCCATGCCGATCCGGTAACACCAATCCAGGTCCTCACCGTACATGAAGAAGCTCTCGTCGAGCCCCCCGACTTTCCCGTAGGCCTCCCGCCTCACCATCATAAACGAACCGCTGACGGCATCGACCGGATAGGTCTCGTCTTCACTGAGGTACGTCAGATTGTACCTGCCGAAGAGCTTGGACTTCGGGAACAGCGCCGCCAGGCCGAATATCTTTGTAAACGCCACCCAGGGAGTCGGGAAGGTCCGGCGGCAGGGGAGCTGGAAGGACCCGTCCGGATTGAGGATCCTGCACCCCGCGATTCCGGCAAGGGGGACATCCCTGAAGAACTGCAGCATGACCCTGAAAGTGTCCTCCTGAACGACCGTGTCGGGGTTGATCAGGAGGATAAACTCCCCCCGCGCCTTGCGCAGGGCAATATTGTTTGCCCTGGCGAATCCCACATTCTCGGCGCTCTCGATCAGGCAAACGCGGGGGAATTTTGTCTTCACCATATCCGCGCTTCCGTCGCCGGAAGCGTTGTCGACGACAAACACCTCCCCTTCGATCCCTTCCATGGCCCGCTCAATCGACGCCAGCGCGTTTTCCAGGAACTGCCGCACATTGTAATTGACGATTATAACGGAGAGGGTCATGCCGGGGTCAGAGTCGGTTCAGCATGCTCCGGAACCGGAGCTTCCAGAGCATGAAGAATGCTTCGTAGACAATGTGCTTTGACATCTTGGAGGTCCCGGCGTGCCTGTCCGCGAAGACGATCGGGATCTCCCCGAGACGGAAACCCTTGCGCCAGGCCTTGTAACTCATTTCGATCTGGAACGCGTATCCGTTCGAACGGATGCTGCCCAGATCGATCCCCCTGAGGACGGCGATCCTGTAACACTTGAACCCTCCCGTCGCGTCGTTGAGCGGCAGTCCGGTCATGAAGCGTGTCCAGATGTTTGCGGTCCAGCTGAGGAGCAGCCTCTCCATGGGCCAGTTCAGCACCCGCACCCCGTTGGTGTACCGTGAACCCACCACGAGATCCACGTCGCGCGCCTTCTCGAGGAATACGGGGATCTCGTTCGGGTTATGGGAAAAATCGGCGTCCATCTCGAACACGAAGTCGTAGCTCCCCCCCAGTGCATACTTGAATCCCGCAACATATGCCGTGCCCAGACCCATTTTCGCGGACCGGGCCAGGAGGTGGACCCGCGGGTCGGCCTCCGCCATCGTGCGAACCATGGTTCCCGTCCCGTCGGGTGAGCCGTCATCGACGACGAGCACTTCGACTCCCGCGGCCTGTTCGAGAACGAGTGGAATGAGACGCAGGATGTTCTCCGATTCGTTGAATGTCGGTATGACGACAAGGATCTTTGGCACGCCGGGTCTCACCTCTGTCATGGAGTTGCGTCAGGCGTAAAATTCTCTTACTGAACCTGTGATGAACTTCAGATGCTCATCCGTCAGTTCCGTGTGGATGGGGAGCGAGATGACCTCCTCCGTGGCCCGTTCCGTTACCGGGAAGTCCCCTTTCTTTCCCCCCGACATCGCGAACGCCTTCTGGAGATGGAGCGGGACGGGATAATAGATCCCGTGAGGGATCCCCTTCTCCCTGAGAAAAGCGGCAAGACCATCGCGTTTCGGCACCCTGAGCGTGTACTGGTGAAAAATATGGTCCGCCCCCGGCGCGACAAACGGGACAGTCACGGGAAGCCCCGTCAGCAGTTCGTTGTAGCGGGAGGCAGCCTTGCGCCGGGCGCAATTGTACTCTTCGAGGTGCGGGAGCTTCACCCTCAGAATCGCGGCCTGGAGCGTGTCCAGCCGGCTGTTCAACCCGAGGACCTCGTGATAATACCGGACCCTGGATCCGTGGGCGGCGATCACGCGCATCGATTCGGCAAGGGCCGCGTCGTTCGTCACGACCATGCCGCCGTCGCCGAAGCATCCCAGGTTCTTGCTCGGGAAGAAACTGATGCATCCGACGGTGCCGAGAGAGCAGACCTTGCGCCCATTGCAGGAGGCCCCCATGGCCTGCGCCGCGTCTTCTATGACGGGCACCGAGCGACTGCGGGCGACCGCAAGGAGCGGATCCATGTCGGCAGGCTGGCCGTACAAATGAACGGGGATGATCGCCCTGGTGCGCGGCGTGATCGCCGCTTCAATGAGCGCGGGGTCGATATTGAACGTCCTGGGATCGATGTCGACGTAGACGGGCTTCGCCCCGAGGATCCCTATCGTCTCGGCCGTGGCCACGAATGTGAACGGGGTCGTGATGACCTCATCCCCCGGCCCTATGCCGAGAGCCATCATCGCTATCTGGAGGGCATCAGTTCCCGATGCACACGCGACGGCGGATTTCACGCCGAGGTACCCCGCAACCTCGCACTCGAATTCACCCACCTCCTTCCCCTGGATGAACATCCCCGAATCGAGCACCGAGCGAATTGCGTCATCGACCTCCCGCTTGATATGCCGGTATTGGCCGACAACATCCACCATCTGTAGTTTCATGTCGCATTCCTCACATCGTCGTTGTGCGTTTTCATCGTACCCGGGAGGGGGATCAGCGCCCGCGTCCCAGGAGTACGTGGTATGCCGTGCTCAGGAGAATCTTGAAATCCATCCGGAGGGACATGTTCTCGATGTAGAAAAGGTCGTACTGGACTTTCTTCTTCACGTCGTCGATCGTCTCGTCGTATTTCTGTTTCACCTGAGCCCAGCCGGTGATGCCGGGCCTGACCTTCAGCCGGCGCTGGTACAGGGGGATCTCCTGTGACAGCCGCTGGACGAATACAGGCCGTTCGGGTCTCGGTCCGATCAGGCTCATGTCTCCCTTGAGCACGTTGATCATCTGCGGGATCTCATCGAGATGGAGTTGGCGGAGTATTTTCCCGCACCTGGTGACGCGTGGGTCGCGGTGGCCCGCCCACTGGGGACCCTTCAACTCGGCGTCCTTCTGCATGGAGCGGAACTTGACGATATTGAAAGGCGCACCATCCTTGCCGACACGGTCCTGCCGATAGAGCACGGGTCCCCGGGAGTCGAGCTTGATGATGACCGCAACGAGGACCCAGAGCGGAAATCCGGCGATGAGAACAAGCGCAGAGACCGCGACGTCGATCAGCCTCTTGGTCGCTTCCTCCCAGGGGGGCATCAGCTGGGGCGTGATTTCTATCAGCGGGAAACCGTAGATCTGGTTTGTCCTTGCCTGGCCGCTGATGATGTCGTACAGGTCGGGCATGATCTTGATGCTGACCTTATGGCCGTTGCATTTCCCGATGATGTCGAGCAGGCGGTCATGATCGGCGGAGTCGAGGGCGACAAGCACCTCCCGCACATCCTCCCGCTCGATCACCCCGGTCAGGTCGTCGATCCCTCCCATCACCGGGATCTTGCGGTAACGCTGGCCCGCACGGCGGCGGTCGAGCCCGACGAACCCCACGATCCTGTACCCGAGGGCCGGATACTTCTCCACCTCTCCGCACAGATCCCGCGACCGCGCGCTGCTCCCGACGATGAGCGTGTTGTGCACGCCGATCCCGGCGATCAACATGCGCCGCTGCACGCTGCGGAGGACCATCCTCCCCGCGGAGACCATGATGAGGACGTCCGCCCAGTACACCGCAATCAGGAGCCGCGAATTCGTTCCCGTGGGTTTTCCGGCGTCATCGAGGAAGACGGCGAAAAAGAGTATCATCGAGCCCACCAGGACGGTCTTGAAAAGGAGTGCCAGCTCGTCGAACCGGGAGGCCGCGTACCAGGGACGGTAGAGTCCGACCACAAAGAAGAGGAGAAGCCAGAAAGCACTCACCGCCACCATCGGCGCCCAGAAATCGGGTTCGGCGCTGAGATCGAACAGGCCGCTGCTGATCCTGAACATGAAATACAGCGTCCACCCGGCTGATACCGTGATAAGGTCCGCGATACACAGGACGAGGATTTCGCGGCGGTTGGACATTCTACCCGAGGACCTCGCAGGTTGTTCGATGGCAATGACCCTTCACGACGGTGTTCAGCGGGATCAGGAAATCGCCGGTGACCGACGTGTGTTCCGGCAGGGGAGACGGAAGTTGTGCGTACCGCGCCGACTACCGTTCTTCATACATTTCCCTGTAGTACTCCTTGTATGCTCCGCTCATGATACCCCGCCACCAGGGCTCATGTTTGACGTACCACTCCACGGTCCGCTGCAGACCCTGCTCGAACGTCACCGCAGGCGCCCAGCCCAGCTCCTTCATGATTTTCGAGGCATCGATCGCATAACGGAGGTCATGTCCCGGACGGTCCTTCACGAACGTGATCAGACTCTCCGGTTTCCGGACAATCCCGAGCAGGAGCCGCACGATGTCGATGTTGCTGCGTTCGCTGTTGCCGCCGATATTGTACACCTCGCCGTCGCGCCCGCGCTCCAGGACCGCGTCCAGGGCTGTACAGTGATCACGGACAAAGAGCCAGTCACGAATGTTCAGCCCTTTCCCGTAGACGGGGAGCGGCTTGTCATCCGTCGCATTGGCGATGATCAGGGGGATGAGCTTCTCCGGAAACTGGTAGGGCCCGTAGTTGTTGGAACATCGCGTGATGACGGCGGGAAACCCGAACGTATGTGCGGCGGCCAGGACAAGCAGGTCCGATCCCGCCTTGCTCGCGGCGTACGGGCTGTTCGGGTGGAGAGGCGTGGATTCAGTGAATTTCCCCGTCGCTCCAAGAGACCCGTACACTTCGTCGGTGGAAACATGGAGGAACCTCCCGACCTTCTGTTCGCGCGCCGCATCCAGGAGGACCTGCGTACCGAGCACGTTTGTCGTCACGAAGACGGCCGCACCGTGGATGCTCCTGTCGACGTGGGATTCCGCCGCAAAATGCACCACCGCATCAATGTCGTGTTTCTTCATCGTCCCCCGGAGGGCATCCCTGTCGCAGATGTCCCCCCGCACGAATGTGTACCGGTCGTGGTCCTGGACGTCCCGCAGATTGTCCAGGTTTCCCGCGTACGTCAGCTTGTCGAAATTGACAACGCGGACCCCGGGGTGTGACTCAAGGTGATAGCGGACGAAATTGCTGCCGATGAACCCGGCTCCGCCGGTGACGAGGAGAGAGCGCATCGTATCACTCCATGAGGAAAATATTCGTGGGATCGGTTTCATGCCGGATCTCATCCACGGGATTTTTCTTCCCCTCCCCGGCATAGAGCCGGTTGGGGAAGTTCAGCACCATCCCCTGCCGGTCTCCGATGTTCCTGTATGCATGGACGATACCCCGGGGGATGATCAGCGACCTGGGCGCATCCTCCCCGCCAAAGACGATCTGGCGGGTCAGGTACGTCGGGGAGGGTTTCCGGTTGTCCCAGAGATATATTTTGAAATTGGAGGGACCGAGGAATGCGAAGCAGTCGGCCTGGTCGGCGTGCTCATGAGGACCCCGCGTCACCCCGGGCGCCGTCATTGAAACATACCCCATGGCCGGATACAGATCCGCGGAGATCTCATCCTCCCGGAAGAGCTCTGCCAGCCACCCCCGGTCGTCGATGAATTTCGAGAGGTTGCGCACAATGACATCCCGAATCGTCCCATTCCTGAACATGAGTCACCTTTCAAAAGCTGCTGTATATCAGACTCGCCGGCGCATCACCAGAGTGATGCGACGTTTGCCTGAGACCATGGTTTCGCACGGCGCCAACCGGTGTGGAGGGAACCAATTGTAGCAAAGGGGAGGGTTACTCTTCCTTTCCGGAAAGAGTCAGCAGTACACGGTTCAACGGTCCGACACAAAATTTATCGATTTCGGGGGGGAAAGTCAACGGCGGGGACTGCTTTCACACAGGCAAGGCTGCCTTGATTCTCCTGACGAAATCAGCATAATCGACCGGTTTGCGGACAAAATCGCACGCACCATACCGCAGCGCGACCTCCGCTGATTCGTCGGACCCCGATCCTGTCACCACGATCACCTTCGCCTTCTCGTCAAGGTGCCGGATCCTCCGGAGCACTTCCAAGCCGTTCATGCCGGGGAGGGCGAGGTCCAGGAGAACAATGTCCGGGTTCCGTTCCTTAAAGAGCGCCAGCCCCTGCGGGCCATCGGCCGTCGTCAGGGTTTCGAACCCTTCCAGGCTCAAAATGCGCTGGACGAGCGCGAGCACCATCTCGTCGTCGTCGATGACAAGTACCCTCGGCATGCACAGAAGATACGGCCATCGGGGTTGAATTGCAAGAGGGCGACGGCACCGTCCCTCCCTCAGGACTTGATGTTGAGGGAGGCGCTCTGGCCGCTCATCCGGGCGATCGCCTCATCGGCGTCGGCAGCACTGTCAGGCGTCCGGAATTGCGGAACCAGCTTCGAGAAGAGCCGGGAGACGATGTTCTCCGAACCCTGATGGGCAGCTTCGATGATCGTGGTGACGTCCATGGCCAGGGAATCCTCGTAGCCGGGGATCCCGCTCACGATATGCTGGTGGATGCTCACTGTTCCATCACCCATGGAGACCGGGACATCGTGATCCATTCTGCCGTACGAGACCATGATCTTGTCGTGGCTGGTGCGTTCGATCCTGTCCTCCTTATAGAAGAGCTCTTCAAACATCTTTTCGCCCGGCCTCAGACCCGTAAACACAATATCGATGTCGCGCCCTTCCTCGAGCCCGTTAAGACGGATCATGTCCCGCGCGAGCTCGACCACGGGGATCTGCTCGCCCATATCCAGAACGAACGTCTCTCCCCCCGTCCCCATCGTGGCCGCCTGGAGCACCAGCTGGACCGCCTCGGGGATTGTCATGAAATAGCGCTTCACTTCCGGGTGCGTGACCGTGATCGGTCCACCCATTTCGATCTGGCGTTTGAACACCGGAACAACGCTGCCGCTGCTTCCCAGGACGTTGCCGAACCTGACAACGACGAACGTTTTCCCCACGCGCTTGGCGGCATCCTGCACGATGAGCTCCGCGATGCGCTTTGAGACACCCATCACGCTTGTCGGATTGACGGCCTTGTCGCTGGAGATCATCACGAACCTCTGGACCGCGTGGCGTTCCGACAGCTCGACGAGATTGCGCGTTCCAAGGACGTTGTTTGTCACCGCCTCCGAAATGTTGACCTCCATCAGCGGGACATGCTTGTGCGCCGCCGCGTGAAAGATCACGTTCGGTTTGTACTGAGCGAAGACGCTGTCCATCCTCTCCTTGTCCCTGATATCGGCAATGACCGTGCGGATGGACACGCCCCTCTTGGAGTGTTCCGTGAGCTCCTGTGCAATCCTGAAGATCGAATTCTCGCCGTGACCGACAAGAATAAGTTCCCCCGGGCCGAACTCCTTGATCTGTCTGCAGATTTCGGACCCGATCGATCCCCCCGCACCGGTGACCATCACATGCGCTTCGTGGAGCAGCGCGACGACACTCTTGGTGTCGGTCTTCACGGGGCCGCGGCGCAGAAGGTCTTCGAGCTGAATATTCCGGAACTGATCGACGCGCGCCGTGCCGCGGAGGATCTCGAACAGAGCGGGGACGATCTTGCTCGTCACGCCGTGTTCCTTGCACACCTGGACGACCTCACGCACCTTCTTCCCCGATGCCGCCGGCATCGCGATGATCACCTGCTGTGCATGGTGCAGCTTCAGCAGCGCCGGGAACTCCTTCAGCGTCCCGAGCACGGGGACGCCATGGATGCTCTTCCCCACCTTCTCGAGGTTGTCGTCGATGTACCCGACGGGGAGAAGGCCGAGATGCCGGTTGACCTGCAGCTCTTTGACGATCATGGCACCTGCGACGCCGGCGCCGACGATCAGGGCGGGCTTCATCGAAACACCTTCCTCCGATCGGGTCTGCCACGACTGTACGAGGCGGATGCTGAAGCGCATCGCCCCGACGAGGAGCATGCTGACAAGGCCGTCAAGCACGGGGAGCGAGCGGGGGAATCCGTAGGGGATGATCCCGACGGGAGTGAAGACCACAAAGAAGAGGATGACCTCGACGATGGCGGCCAGAATCGTGGCGCGGAGGAGCGTAGTGAGTTCCTGTACGCTCGCATACCGCCAGTACTGGGCATACAGGCCCGTCACATAGAATATGGCGAGCTTGCACATCCCGTCCAGCACCATGAAGGCCACCAGAGTGCTGATATACAGACGAAGTTCGTGAAGGCTCTCAGTACGGATGAAAAAAGAGATCCAGGGTGCAAGAGAGATCAACAGGATATCAACGACCAGCAGGTCGCGGTTTCTCAGCCTGGAGAGCATCTCTAATCGCTTCTTCATCACCGGATTCCCCCGATAGTTCGTAGAATGACGACCAGGTCCGACCGCACCGTCCGCCGGGTGAGGTAGGCAAGGTCCATCGTCAGTTTGTGCGGTAGAATCTTCTCGAGATAGAGCGTTTCCGTGTCCCCTCCCCCCAGCAACTCCTCTTCGTTCCTGTAACGAAGGGATGCGGGGCTGGTGATGCCGGGACGAAATCTAAGGATCTCCCGCTGTTCAGGAGTATACCGTGCAACGAACGCGGGGTTCTCCGGCCGCGCCCCCACGAGGCTCATGTCTCCCTTAACTACATTCAGGAGCTGAGGAAGTTCGTCAAGTTTGTATGCACGGAGAATGCGACCCGCGGGCGTGACGCGCTGATCCCCCCTGACCGTCAATCCGCCCCCCATCGTGTCGGCTCCCTGCACCATGCTCCGGAACTTGTATATGGAAAAGAGCCTTCCCCCGACCCCCACTCGCATCGACCGGTAGAACACCGGTCCACCATCCTGGAGCTTCACCGCAGCCCCGATGACAAGAAAAACCGGGGTCAACAGAAGAAGTCCCAGGCTCGCGGCCAGGATATCGACAATGCGCTGCGAGAACGCACGTTGGACAGTATACGGAATTCGGCCGCCTCCCCCAGAGATATGCTCAAACATCGCCATTTTCGCCGGAGGAAATTGTGACATGCGGCACCATGCAGCGCCCCGAAAACTCACAGGAAATCAAAGATTTTGCTCTTCCTTCGACGGGCCGAGGAGTTCTTTGTACCATTCGACGGTCTTCCGGAGGCCGGCCCTGAAATCCACGGATGGAGCATAGCCCAGTTCGCTCGTTGCCAGACCGATCGCTGCAAACGAGTGCTTGATGTCCCCTGCGCGCGGTCCCTCGTACACCGGCTTCTGCGAGGTCCCCAGAATGCCGTTAATCTCGGCGACAAGCTGGTTCAAGGAGATCCTGTCATGGCAGGCGCAGTTCATTGCAAGCCCCTTCCTGCAGGGGGCACTGGCAGCCCGCAGATTCGCATCGACGACATTGGCGACAAACGTAAAATCACGCGTCTGTTCACCGTCACCGTAGATCACGGGCTGCCGGTCGCTCAGAATCGCCTTTATGAATTTCGGGATCACGGCGGAATACTGGGACGCGGGATCCTGCCGCGGACCGAATACATTGAAGTACCTGAGCGCCACCGTTTCGAGGCCGTAGAGGGTCGCAAACACCCTGCAGTAGTGCTCCGCTGCCAGCTTTGACACAGCGTAGGGTGACTGGGGGTTAGGGGTCATCCCTTCATGTTTCGGGAGTTCCGGCGTATCCCCGTAGACAGACGATGAGGAGGCGTACACGACACGTTTCACGCCGGCCTGCTTCGCCGCATACAGGATGTTCAACGTCCCGTCGACGTTGACGGCATTGGATGAGATGGGATCGCGCACGGACCGGGGCACGGAGGGGAGCGCAGCCTCGTGAAACACCACGTCAATTCCTTCGACCGCCTCGCGCACCGTGTGATAACTTCTGATGTCGCCTTCGACAAGCTCGATCTCCCCCCCGAGACCGCTGAGATTGTCCCGCTTCCCCGTGGAGAGGTTGTCGATCACGCGGACGCGATGCGCGCCTTTTACAAGTGCTTCGACAAGATTGGATCCGATAAACCCGGCGCCTCCCGAAACCAGTGCGTGCATGTGATTTCCCCGCATTCGTGATTGAACTGCCCGATACTCCGTCGATGCCCCGCCTAGCGGCGGCTCGACACAACAATCGCCCTGACGGCATCGACGACACTCTGAACGTCGTCACCGCTCATCTTCGAAAAAATGGGGAGAGAGACCTCGCGCATATACTCCCGGTATGCGACAGGCAGATCCTCAGGCCGGTACCCGAACGTGTCGCGGTAATACGGGTGAATGTGGAGCGGAATGAAGTGGACGCTCGCCCCGATGTTCCTTTTTTTCAGCTCCTCCATGAACTCCGCACGGTTGATCCGCAGCCGGTCCAGGTTCAGCCTGAGCATGTAGAGGTGCCACGCGTGTTGCGCATCGTCCCGGTCACCCGGGATCTGGAGCTCCCCGGCACCGGAAAATGCGGCATTGTAGGCCTGTGCGATCTCACGGCGCCGTTCGTACATGGTGCGGGCTTTCCGGAGCTGGGCAATTCCCATCGCGGCCGCAACGTCGGTCATGTTGTATTTGTAGCCCGGCGCGATGATCTCGTAGTACCAGGACCCTTCCGCCGTGTAGCGTTTCCACGCGTCCTTGCTGATCCCGTGGAGGGCCATGATCCTGCAGCGTTCCGCGAGCGTGTCGGTCTCGGTGCAGATCATTCCCCCTTCGCCCGTCGTGATTGTCTTTGTCGCGTAAAAACTGAAACAGGTGACGTCGCTGAGCGTACCGACGAGCCGCCCCCTGTAGGTCGACGGAAATGCATGCGCCGCATCCTCGATCACCGGGATGCCGCGGCGCCGGGCTATCTCGTGCAGCGGATCCAGGTCCGCCGGCAGCCCCGCAATGTGCACCGGCATGATGGCCCTGGTCCGGGCCGTTACGGCCGCTTCGATGAGCGACGGATCGATGTTGAAGAACCGGGGTTCGATATCGACAAGCACGGGACGGGCGTCGAAATACCTGATCACCTCCGCCGTGGCCGCAAACGTGTACGGGGTAGTGATCACCTCGTCCCCCTGTTTCAACCCGATGGCCTCCAGGGCGAGATGCATGGCCGCGGTGCACGAATTGACGGCAATGGCGTGTTTCGCCCCGACAACCGCGGCGAATGCGGATTCGAACTGCTTCGTCTTCGGACCCGTTGTCACCCAGCCGGAGTTCAGCGCCTCGCGGATTTCAGCCAGCTCGGACTCGTCCAGGTCGGGAAGCGCGAAGGGAAGAAAATTCTCTCTCATCGTCAGTCAGGTGATGTGTGGGGAAAAGGATTGAACGGACTCTCCGCCCCTCCAGCGGTTGCGGAACTTCGCCAGCCCTGAGAGGAAACCCAGCCCGTATGACACGTGGAGGGTGGCGAATGCCACCACGAGAAGCGGCACCATCGAGAGGCTTTCCTTCCGGGCCGTCAGGAATCCTGCGCAGAGGTTGGCCGCACAGTACGATCCGGCCACGAACCCCAGCGCCCACACCCCCCCCGGTCCCCACGGGGCGGCAAGGAGCGCGAGAGCCAGCAAGGCAACAAATGCCGCCGGGACAAACTGGCGCAACTTCATCTGGCGGGGATGCTTCTGCAAGACGCGGACCTTCCAGTAACCGTACTGGAAGTACTGCCGCCACAGCGACCCGATCGAGCTCCTGCTGTAGTACTCAGACCTGACATCGGCAGCCAGGAGGAGCCTCGCGCCAAGTTTCCGGAGCCTGTAGTTGTATTCGTCGTCCTGGTTGCGGACCAGCTCTTCGTCATAGGGACCGGCCCGTTCGACGATCGAGCGCGTGTACGCAGGGAAGGGGACCGTGTCGGCGAGCATTGTCCTGTCACTCATCGTCCTGAACGCGGAACCCCCGACGCCGAAGGGAGAGCTCATCGCAAGCGCTATCACGCGGGCCGTCCTGGTCCCCCCCATTGTCCGGACGGGCCCGCCGACGCCGTCGACATGGTCCGTGCGTATATGGTCGACGCAGCGCCTGACATAATCCGGCGCAATCTTGCAATGGCCGTCAACGCGGACGATGATCTCCCCCTTTGTTTCTGCAAGAGCGACATTCATTCCTTTCGGGACGATCTTTCCCGGGTTCTCCAGCAGGCGCAGGGGGATTCGCCGTCCCTGATACGACCGGATGATACCGGGGGTCGAATCGGTCGACATCCCGTCCACGATGAATACCTCCAGGCGGTCGGGGGGATAGTCCTGCTCCATGACGGCGTCGAGGCACTCCGTGATGAACTTCCCCTCGTTCCGGACCGGCATGATGACGCTCACGAAGGGAAGGAGCGCATCGGGATCCGCAGTCCGGCTCATGACTGTCCTCCCCGCGCGATGATAAATCTCCTGACTTTCAGGTAGCTCTCGCCGCCGACAAACTTGGCGGTCTTCTTCGCGTTCCAGAGGAGCGTCTGCCGCAGCCGCGGAGGGAACCTGCCGGACGCGATGGCGGCGACAGCAGAAGGAGACGTCCCCCGCAAAACAGAATACCGGCCGACGACAAGGCATCCGTCCACATCGTGCAGCCGCGACGTGGGCTCCGAGGTAAACAGCGTGCGGATCCCCGACGCCGACGCCGTCCGGGCGACGACGGGGGAATAATACCCGCCGGGAACCGATGCCACGTCCACCTGTTCGCCGAGCATATCAGAGAGTATGAGGACGCTCTTCGTCCACTCATCCCTCTGCGCCTCCGGTGTGAGGAGGGACATCCGCTCCGGATGAGTGCAGGAATGACTTCCGACGACATGACCGCGCCGCCTCAATTCGCGCACTCCCTCCTTGTCCAGAAACCCGTTCGTCCCGATGCGGCCGACGGTAATCAGAAAATGTCCCCCCCAGCCGTACCGGCCGAGGAGGTCGGCGGCCGCAAGCGCGCCGGCTCCTCCGTCGTCAAAGGTCAGGATAAGGGGGATCGGGCCGGAGGATTTCGCCCCGAGTGTCCGCGCGTCCGCGAGCACCGGCGCGTGCACCTCGGCGATCGCACTCAGGTGGCGGCCGAACTCTTCGGCGTCGAGCTTGTAGCGGGCCGCCGTCGGGCCCGGGAACCCGCTCGCGTCCGGCGGCGAGCCGGCCCCGATCACGTCATGATAGCCGAGCGCAATCGTTTTCACGGGTTCAACTCGGAATGGAAATGCTTGATCTTCCCGGAGGCCGGTCGCTCGATCGCCGGAACGCGCCTGATGGTGAGGTTGAGACCGGGCTCCAGGTAGCGATCCAGAATGCCGTGGATCAGATCCTCATCGTGCCGTTCCAGCGGTCGGTCGGTAACGACATCGAACACAAAATCCGCGAGGCCGGTCTGGTGAATCACGAATTCCTTGAGCACTCCCGAGGATTCCAGCACCCTCCGGGAGATGTAGTAGAACGTCATTCCCGCGGCACGTTTCCCGCTCGGGAGGAGTATCGTATCGTTGAGACGCCCCTCCAGTGATCCGAGCCGTTTTCTGACGTCCGGGCTGCCGGGAAGCGGGGAAACGAGCGTCCCCATGTCGCCGATCCTGTACCGTATGAACGGCATGGCCCTGTTCCGCAGGTCCGTGATCAGTATCGATCCCGGGCGTCCGTCCTCGAGCGGAGCCCCATCGTCACCCACGATCTCCAGCAGCAGGTTCTCCTCCGAGACGATCAGTTCCCCAGCGGGGTTCTCAAAGGCAATGACACCGACCTCCGAGGCGCCGTACTCAACGGCCACCCTCACGCCCAGCCCCTGCGTCAGGATGGCGCGGTCTTCGGGAGTGCACATCTCGGAGGTCGCGATGCACAGGTGCAGCGACGGGCACCATGCCTTCAGATCGATCCCGTTCCGGAGAAGATACCGGGCGAATATCACCAGCGAGTTCGTATAGCCGTACAGGTACTCAAACGAGGTATGTCTGAACCTGCGGGCGAACCGCCCGAGCGCCTCGTCGGACAGGTCGAACACCGCCAGCCGTACCCTGTTCATCAGGACGTCCTTCAGCCGTTCCGCCAGATATTGACGGCGATCCAGCGGTATCCCGTAGACGCGGGCCTGCCGGGATGCCAGCGTGATTCCGTGCCAGCCGAAGCGCTCCTTGATCAACGCCCAGCTGCAGGCATGAGAGAACTTGTCTTTCGCAAACGAAAACGGATGCCCCGAGGAGCCCGACGTGCTGGAGAGATACAGATCCCGGATGTTCATCCCGTCTGTGAGGATCGTGTGCATTGCCGCCTGGAAATCCGCCTTGGTCATTATCGGAAGGTCCTCCCATCTTTGCGGGAGGGATCCATGCAGTTTCGAGCGGTAGAGCGGATTGTTCGTATGATGAAACCGGGCAATTTCCCAGGCGGCCGCCCCCAGCCGGCGGCCGAACTCCTCGGGCGAGCAACCCGAGAGATCTCCGAGGACGCGGGAGGCGCCCCGGATATCGTATCCCCTGAACTGCATGTATCGCTCAAATCGGGACATGCGATCCCCGTACGGTTGACGACAGCTCCCGGGCCAGCGCGCGGCCGTTCACCCAGAGATCAAACCGTTCCTCGGCGTATGCCCGGGCGGCGACGGCATAGTCGGTACGAAGCGCTTTGTTCTTCAGGTAGGTCTCCATCGCATCCGCCAGCGCCGTCACATCACGCGGCGGGACGAGGATCCCGCATCGTCCCTGGTCCAGGAGTTCGGGGATTCCCGCAACCCGGGTCGCGATCACAGGCAGACCGAGTGCCGCCGCCTCCTTGATCACGGTCGGCACCGCATCGCCGATGTCGGGGGAGGGGTGGACAAGCATGGTCGCGTTTCTCATGGCGGACTGCACACCGGAGAACGGAAGCCAGCCGGGAAACCGGACCCGTTCCCCCATGCCGCATTTGACGGCGAGGGCCTTCAACGCCGCCGCTTCATCGCCGTCTCCCACCATCTCGATCTCAAGGTCGATGCCACGGCGGCGCAGCTTCTCCGCGGCGAGGAGCACGTAGTCGAAACCCTTCAGTTTGTCGAACCTTCCGACACACAGGACGGTCTCCTCCTTCCTCCCCGCCAGGGTGAACGGGTGCTCGGAAAAATCGAGGCCGAGATGATGGAGCCGGATCTTGTGTTCGATCAGGGGATAGATCCGCGGGAACCGCCTGTGAATAAACTCCCTGTTGAATTCGCACGCGACAAATATGTTGTCGGCATACAGGAGCTTTTCTTCCATGTAGACCTGGTTGCGGTACAGATCGGTCCCCGCGTGCAACAGGATCGAATAGGGAATGTCCCTGCCCCCCAGGCGGTGCGCGAGATATGCGCAGGTCGCCGCATAATTCCCCCAGTACGACATGATGTGATCGTACGCCATGCCGTACCGCCTGCTCCAGGCCCAGGCGAGGGGGAGCGTGTACAATGACCTCACGAGGCGCGCGGGGCCGAACCTCAGGGCGGAGGCGCTGATGGAGGCGGCCTCCCCCAGGAAACGCGGCACAAGGCGCAGGGAGGAGAGGCTGAGTTCCCTCAGCGGATCCGCGGGATTTAATCCGTGTACATGCTCACGGGGAAATGAGCGCTCATCGAGTATATCCGGGATCCACGGCCAGAGGCGCGGATCAATCCTGTGCATGGGGAAGATGTCGACCGATACTCCCGCTTCGACCAGGCTTCGCACGTCGCGCGCAAAGAACGTATCCCCCTTGATCGGAAACTTGTTCGTGAACAATGCCAGGCGCAGGGGGGCCTTCCCTTGACCGTCGCCCGAGTCCTGATCTGCACGGCGGGCGACCTCATCGGGTGCGAGGTCCCCCTTCTGCCGCCGGCCGGTCATGCTCCCTCCCTGTGAACTCATTGTCGCCTTTACGTTGCGAGACATTCCGATTATTTTACGCGATTGTTCATCCACCGGCTCCAATCCTCCTTCAGGCAGGGCTGCGTGTCTGACCCGAGCCTCTGCTTCGGGAGGCCGCTCAGCGACTCTCGTGAGCAATGCCTCCCACCGCGGGAGTATCAGCCCCCAGTCAAGATCTTCCGCGGTCCGACGAGCGCAACTGGACAGGCGCTCGGCAAGGCGATGGTCATGAAGGATCCTGCGGAGGGCCGTCGCCATGGCCGCCGGATCGGCAGGAGGGACCAGGAGCGCATTCTGCTCATTCGTCAGCATATACGGTATCCCGCCGACGTTCGTGCTCACGACACAGAGACCGCATGCGAGGGCTTCGAGCACGCTGACCGGCGTGTTGTCGACGTTTGTGGTGTTGATCAGGATGTCCTCTTTTGCGAGCCAGGCCGGGACCTCCGATTTTGGCACGCCACCAGGGAGGTCAATTCGGTCCGATACGCCGAGCCGCGCCGCGAGATCCTTCACCGCTGCAAGGGATCCTGCGCCGCGCTCCGGACCGAGCATCGTCAGGTGGATGTCGGGAAATTCCCCGGCCAGCAGGGCGACAACGTCGACGGCAAGGCACGGATTGTAAATGGCGTGGAGCGCCCGTACCCAGATCAGCCGGGGCCGGGGGGAGGAACGGACCCGGAAATGGTACCGCCCGAGGTCAAGCGCGTTCGGAAGAAGGATGATTCCCTCCCGGTAGCGCGACATCTCTTCGAAGAGGTAGCGGGAGGGGGTGACGACCGCAACCGCGGAGCGGAGCAGCCGGCGCACCGGGCGGGGGAATCGCCCCGAGAAGTAGGGAAGATTCCCTCCGTGCAGCGTCAGGACATACGGTTTCCTCAGAAGCCTCAGCACGGCGCAGACGGCGTCGGCCCAGATGAACGCGCGCCCGCTGAAAACGTCCACCGCCGCGACGGCATACTCTTTCCGTTTCCGTATGACCGTGTCCAGCATGTTCATCAGGCGGTCGAACCTCTGCGGCCTGTCGGATGCGGTCAAGACCTTCCATCCCGAAGCAGACAGACGGGCTGCAAGTTCCTCCGACACGGAGACTGTCCACCCTGAGGCGGAGAGAAAATTTCCGACGATAAGTATCGGCACACGTGGATCCACGTCGTATCCTTCGTGACGTTCGACAGTGCACCACCTGCGCAGGACGAGCCCCGCGCCGGGGGATCGCATCATCCAACCGAGAAACCCAGACGTCTCATTAGAGGCACGACGCCGAATGCCTTCAGGCGGAGCTTGTAGAGCGCGGGAGAATACACGCCGATCCGCTCAATTTCGAACTTCCCATCCTCCCCCAGGTTCCTGGGAATCGTGCAAAAGGCGGCTTCATAGCCCGCCTGTCTGATGAGGCCGAGCGTCCGGGGAGTGTAGTCCCCTCCCGGATATGCAAAGTAACGGACGGGCCTGCCGGCCACCGTGCCGAGGAGGTCCTTGCATGCCACCACTTCGCCCGCATGCCGGTCTTCGTCCAGCTGACCGAGCAGCGGATGGCTCAGCGTATGCGCACCAATTTCGATCAGGTCATCCAGGCCGCATGCCCTGAGCTGTTCGTGCGTCATCCCTTCGTACTCCTTTTTGACCGCCGCCGGCAGCGGATTCGAGGCTGCGAGCGATGCGCCGAAGGCGCGCACATCCCCGCTCCCGACCGCCATGCGCCCCAGCGCATGCCGTGCCTCCCGCCTCTTTTCCAGCGACCGGAGAGAGAACACGCTGCTCCCCACATGCAGCTCTTCATAGGCCCCTTCGAAACAGAGGGCATTGATCACATTGAACCAGAGCAGCGGGCCGTGCTCCAGGTGGGACGTCGCAACAAAGAACGTCGCCGGCGTGCGGTGCTCGGCCAGCACCGGGTACACGCACCTGAATGTAACATCCAGCCCGTCGTCGAACGTCAGCGCGATGCACTTCCCCGCGCCTCCATCCCCCCGGAATCGGAGCGCGAGCCACTCGTGGAGCGGGACGATGCGGAAATGACGGCGCAGCCACTTCAGGTGTCGCTCGAAACTCTGGACGGGGATCGCCTGGCCGACACACCACCTGTCGACCGGCCTGAGGCTCCTGACTATGCCGTGGTAGAGGAGTATCACAGCCCCCTCCTCCCCTGCGCCGCGCCGTCGAGCAACGCCATGTACGCTCCCGTCATCCGCTCCAGGAAACGCGCGACGCTGTACTGACGGAGCATGTCCGTCCGGGCTCTGCCGCCGAGCTTCCCCCTGGTCGCCCCGTCGTGAACGAGCTCCAGCACAGCCTGCTCGAGCTGGCGGACATCCCCCGGGGGGGCGAGCAGGGCCGAGACGCGATGCTCAAGCAGCTCCGAGAGAAACGGGGTTTTCCATGAGACGATCGCGACGCCGGCGGCCGCCGCTTCCATGACCACGTTGGGCAGCCCTTCGTCGAGCGAGGCGAAGCAGAAGATATCCAGGACGTTCAGCCACGTCCGGGCCCCGGGATCCGCCCCCGCGAACACGACCGCGTTGCCGAGATGGAGCTGTTCGGCCTGCACACGCAGGGAGGCGAGCGCCGGTCCCTCCCCGATGAGCAGGAGACGCACCCGCTCACCACGGCGGAGGAGCGACGCCAGGAGATCCAGCAGCAGATCGAATCGCTTTCCCTTTTCAATTCTTCCCATCGAACCGATCCAGATCTCTCCTTCGTCCAGACCGAAGCGGCCGCCGAGCTCCCTGCGGGCGGCGGAGCGGTCCCCGACATGATTCTCCACCGCGTTGGGGACCACAAAGATTTTCGTCTTCCTGGTCCGGCGCGCGGACGCGACACGGTCGCCTGCAGCCTGCGAATTGACAAGCAATCCGTCGACAAGAGCCAGCGTCAGCCGGGCCTGAAGAGGGTTCTTCCGGAACGACTCAAAGCTCCCGCGCAACGATCCCAGGCAGGCGTCGGCGCCGAGTAGTTTCGCCGCCACACCTCCGTAGGGGCTGGCAAAGAGATGCCACGCATGAACCAGCCGCGGGCGGAACGGGCGCAGGCTCCGGACAATGTCAAGAACCCGGGCGGCGCGGTTGGCCCGGCGCCGGACCCTGAGCAGGGGTATCCCGAGTGATTCGACACGCGGCTCCCAGAAGTCTCCTTCGTCGGGATGGAGCGTGACAACGACAGGACTGAACTGCGTCCGGTCCAGTCCGGAGAGCCAGAAAGAGAGCTGACGCTCGGCTCCCCCCATGACCAGTTGCCCGGCGATGATCGCAATACTCCGAGGTTCCGTCGCTTTCACAGTGTCAGTTCGCCGGTTCACGCAGCTTCCCGTCCGAGAGGGACCAGTTCCACTGGCTGGCGGAGATCCGGCCGATCGTGTCGGCCCATGATTCCAGTGTCCTCCCCTCGACGAACACCCTGCATTGCCGCCTCAGGGAAGGCCAGTCGAGCTGAGCCGTGAGGACATATCTGAGCTTGTCCGCAAGCGCCCTGACATCCCCGGGTGGGACCAGCCAGCCCCTTACGCCATCCCCTCCTATCACACCCCGCGCAGCCCCCACGTCAGAGGCAAGGACGGGAAGACCCATGGAGAAAGCGTCCAGCCAGGCCTTGCTGAAACCCTCGGAGAGGGAAGGCTGGACGCACAGATCGACGCCTCCCAGCTTCATCACCAGGGCACTCCTGTCAAGCTGCCCGGTGAAGCGGATGTTGCCCTGATGCCCATCCCGGGCCGCCATCTGTTCAAGCATCTCCCGGTCAGGCCCCTCGCCGATGATCGTGATGGTCGGGAGCGGGGAGAATCCCTCCCGGGAGAGGAGGTCAAAGGCTTTGATGAGGTTCGCCACACCCTTGATCTCGTGCAGCCTCCCTATGTAGACAAGGCGGGGAGGGACGCCGAGCGCACGATCGCAATCCGGGCTGGTGTTCCGGAGCTCCGCCGCCGAAAGCGCAGTGGAGAATATCCATGAAATTCCCCGCCCCGGCGGCTCATCCCCGTCGCCTGTGGCTAACATGACATTCCGCCCCCCCGCAAATATCCGAATGAGGGCCCTGGTGAACCGGTTGGTGAGCGTGGTCTGCCGGGTAACGGTCCAGGACCCGCAGTACCGTATGATCTGTCGCTTGCGCATCGCCAATGCCACGATCATCCCGATGAGCGGAATGTCTCCCGGCGGGGGGACATGGACGACATCCGCATCCCTGCACTGGCGGGCGATCACGCGTATGTAGTACGCCAGGTGCGCCATGACCCAGAACTTGCGCCACGGATCCCTGCCAACGGGTCTGCGTATCAGGACAATCTCGGCATTCCCGGGGAGGGGGATGGAGCCCCCTCCGGGAGTCTCACCGAATGTCACCAGCAACGTCATCGAATCGAAGAGCGATGCAATACCCGCCATCTGCAGGGGGAAACCGCCGTTGGAACACCATCGTCCGTTCCCATCCTGCCAGCATTCCTTGAATGAGATCGCGCACACCCTGGTTTTTTTCACCTGTCGTTCCTCTCCCATGTCAGGGGGCCGCTTCGGGGCGTGAATGGCCCGCTCGCGGAGGGGCATGCGGGCTGGCGGGGGGAACCTTCATGTGAAGCAGGGCCGTCGCCCCCGCCGTCAGAAACCAGAGTCCCTTGGAGCCAAACTCGGTAGAAAG
This sequence comes from Ignavibacteriota bacterium, assembly GCA_003158475.1. Classification (GTDB taxonomy): domain Bacteria; phylum Bacteroidota; class Ignavibacteria; order UBA10030; family UBA6906; genus Fen-1273. The sequence continues at coordinate 47,581 of PMJR01000078.1, forward strand.
CCACCCGATTGAAAGGACGAGAGTAGTGAAGAGCCCGAGGGGGAAGAGGCCCCGGCGCCTTCGCTCCCACCCCGCAAAAGCAAACGACCCCGCAAAGAGGGCGATCACGATGAGACCCAGGAATCCGTTTTCCGCCAGCGCCTTGATCCAACCCGAGTGCGCTTCCTTGCTCACGCCATAGTCGAAGCCCGTAAGTTCCTGCCTGAACCCTATCCTCGCCCACGCTGTCGCGAACCCTCCGGTTCCTATGCCCAACGGATGGTCAAGGAATATGTACCAGCCTCCGAGGGCGAGTTCCGAACGTCCGCTCGTCCTGCCGACGAGCGACACATCGGAATTAAACAGTTTGTCGAGTCGGCGGAATGCAATGTCGTTCTGCTGGTTGAACTTGAACGTCACGAAAAGAGCAAGAAGCGCTCCGGCAACGACGTATGCGAACCTGTGCGAATTCTTCCGCATGCTGAACACCAGGAAGACCATGCAGATGACCCCGGTGAGGAGTGTCCCCCTGCTCCCGCTCAGGAAAATCCAGACGAGGTTGAGCACGGCTATCAACCCCAGGAAAAGTTGTCCGCTCCCGCGCCGCGGGGCTGAGCGGATGCCGAGGCAGATCGCAAAGATCGCTGTCAGGGGGAAGTATGCCCAGGTATTGGCGTTGACAGGGGGGAGGTGCACCGACTCGATGTAATACACGAGGCCGCCGGCAGCCCCCAGCGTCCCCGCCACCAGCGCCTGCCAGTACCAGACAGACTCGTTCCTGTTGTTCCGCGAGAAGTAATAGAGAATGCCGAAGAAGGAAATCACGTTGAGGATCGTCTCTATCCCCTCCTTCAATTGCGGCGTAAACAGGAGACCGAACCCCATAAGGAGAACGAAGAGCTGCAGTATCCTCGACTGCGGATCATTCAGCTTCAGCAGAAAGCTGATAGAGATGAACAACACGATCAGCAGCCAGTAATTGAACGTGTTCCATGGAAACGGCCCGGATGTGAAGAGGAGGGCGCGGGAAAGCGGATCCATGGTGCACAGCATACTGATTCCCAGCAGACCGACCGACGGCTCCATCAGCCCGTAGATTGCGGCAGCAAACCCCAGGGCAGTCAGAACTGCCAGCGCCGCCTTGAGGCCGACGAGGAGGCCTGCCATGGGACACAGGAGACTGCAGACGAGCAGGAACGGGCCCCACCGTTCAGGCCGCGTGACAGGAGTCCTGCGTACCAGTCCCTGCACACCGGCAAAGGGAATGCGTTCTGTCGCAGTCGCTGTGGTCATGACCCGATCCTCATAAGGAATGTATCATCAGTCCGCCGGCACATGCACGCCCCTCATCACTGGTCCGATCCGCCGTTCTCGCTGAGAAGGTCGCGGGGAAGGCAAAGCCGGAGGAGGCCTTCCCGGTGCAGCCGGCGCGCGTGTTCGAGAAATGGGACCAGTCTTCGTTCATCCTGCGTGTTCCCGGAACGAAGGGAATGCGGGTGCCCGCCGACGACGACGACCCCTCCCCGCAGGGCGCACAGGTCCATGACCCTGTGCGCCTGCTCGTTAAACCCTCCCGGAGCGTTCATCCGGAGACAATACACGCCCTTGATCATTTCGGCGTGTCCGGGAGTATCCGGCCCCCTGCGCCGTACCCTCGTCAGTATATGCTCCATGACCGAGCGATAGGTCACACGGCAGAATTTGTAGCCTGTTTCGTGAAGAGACGCGCACAATGTTCCCAGATCGGTGCGACGAGCGCCGGCTTCCCTTCTCTCTGAGAGGCTGAAGGCCCAACGCTGCGGATAGTCGAACGGCTGGTTGTAGGGAGGAACAAACGATACCACGGGAGCGCCGATGCACTGTTCGAGAGCATCCTTGCTCGCGCGGAGCGTCTCGAGCAGCTCCTCCCGCCCCAGGGCGGGGAGCCATTCGTGGCGGAAGGAATGGCTCGCCACCTCGTGCCCCGCCTCATGGATGCGCCTGACCTGATCCGGGTCGTGATACGGCCTTTCCCCCTGAAGCGCGGCAGAGCCGACGACCGCGAAACAGGCGGGGACCCCGTGGTCCGCATGCAGTTCCAGCAGCCGTTCGGTGTTCACGAATTCCAGATGTCCCCACTCTTTGCGTCCCCCGGGCATACGCGAACGATCTCCGCCCCATTGAGTGTCGTAGTCCCAGAAAAGCAGCAACGTCCCCCGCGGTTTCACGCCGTTCAGTCCCCTTTCATCAGATCGAATGTCGCCTTGAGCCGCCCCCCCATGTGCCGCAATGTCGGCAGAATCCTTTGCGGAAACAAGAGATGCCTCGCCAGCATGACGGTGTCAAGACCCCAGGCATACGCGAACCAGACGACGTCACGCCAAGTGCGGCCCTGGAGGCCGCGCCGCTGTATTTGAAAGCGATTGTAGATAGCCATGTATCCAAGTTTGAACTGATCAGGCCGCCCGCTCTCTTCGAACCGGTGCAGGAACCTCGCGGCACCGGCCATGACCAGCCTTCCCTTCCGGCGCGCCCTCAGTGAAAAATCGAGATCTTCGCCCTGCGCATATCCTTCAAATGATTCTCCAAAGCCGATCTCACGAAGGACATGAGTGCTCCACATCATCGCACATCCCGGGAGCCAGTCCACATCCACCACATGATCCGTCGGGGGAAGGAACCACCAGGGAACGGACATCCCGGACCTCTGGTAGCTCCCCGGCCGGAGGTCGGCAACGACACCGAGGAGCCGCCGCGTCCGCCAGAGGCGATCGGGCAACTCATAGCTCCCTTCCGTGCAGCCGCCGACCCCGACGATGCCGCCCCCCCCCTCCCGGTGGGCACGATCCATGGCCGAGAGGCATCCCGGTCTCAGCACAACATCGTCATCGAAGAATGCGACGAGATCAGTATCCACCCAGCGAATCCCGAAGTTCCGCTGGCGGGTCAGTCCCTTCAGCGGCCCCGTGACCCGGAAATACAGAAGAACATCGGCGAATCGATCACCCTCCCCCCTCCCCGCGACCATTCGTTCTGTTTCGTCGTCCGGGCTCGCGTCGACGATGATGAGGCGCCTGGCGCGTGGCTCCTGAAGAAGGAGCGAATCGAGAAATTCCTTCAGACTCGCTGCACGCCTGTACGTGCACATGACCACGGACACTCCGCAGATGAGCCTGTCTCCCGCCGCAGGAGGCTCGATCGGCCACGGGTGGTCCCCCCCCCGGACAATGCCGGTCACGATATGGGATTCCTCCCCCACGCCGTCAGGTCCCCACCAGTTTCTGCACGGCGGTGATGACGTCCTGCACGTCCGTCTCCGTGAGCTTGGGGGAGATCGGGAGACTGACCGTCTGCTGGCCGATCCTGTACGCCTGGGGATATTCTTCGCATTTCCAGCCGAATGTCTTCCGGTAGAAGGGATGCTCGGGGATGCTCCGGTAATGGACCCCCACGCCGATCTTCTCGCGTGTCATGGCGTCCAGAAACTCATCGCGGCGTATCCCCGTCCGTGCCCCGTCGACCAAGAGCGTGTACAGGTGGTAGGCATGCCGGGTGCCGGCCTCCACGGGAGCGGGCGTCCCGACGGGAAGCCGCGCGAACGCTTCCTGATATTTCCCCCAGACAGCCTCCCGCTTCTTCCAGTACTTCTCGACTCGCGCAAGCTGGTGGATGCCGATCGCCGCCTGGAGATCCATCATGTTGTACTTGAATCCCGCTTCCACGACGTCATAGTGCTTGAAGCCGGCATCGCTGAACCGTTTCCACGCATCTTTGCTCATCCCGTGAAGCCCGAGCACCTTGATGCGGTCCGCGTGCTCCGCTCTCCTGGTGATCACGAGCCCCCCCTCCCCGGTCACGACGTTCTTGGTCGAATAGAAGCTGAAGCAGCCGAAATCGCCCATCGTTCCGGCCTTCTGTCCCTTGTACTCGGTCTCGATGGCGTGCGCACAGTCCTCGATGACGGCCAGATTGTGTTCACGCGCGATCGCCATGACGGCGTCCATGGCGCATGCACGTCCTGCGAAATGGACAGGGAGGATGGCCCTCGTCCTCCGCGTGATTTTTTTCAGGATTTCCGCAGGGTCAATGTTCATTGTCCCCGGCTCGACGTCTGCGAGCACGGGAGTGCCCCCCGCGTGTATGATCGTGTTCACCGTCGCACAGAACGTCATCGGACTGGTGATCACCTCGTCTCCCGGTTTGAGCTCGAGCACCAGCAGCGAGAGGTGCAATGCCGCCGTGCAGGAGTTGAGCGCGGCAGCGTATGTGGCCCCCTTGTACGCCGCAAAGTCACGCTCGAACCTCGCCACCTTCGGTCCAGTCCCCAGCCATGCCTTTGCCATGGAATCAAGGACCTCTTCCTTCTCCTCCTCTTCGATCAGCGGCTGCCCGAAAACGAGAAATTCGTTCCTCATGGGTGTTCCCTCTCAGTCATGGTGTCCGCGCTTCCGGAAATCCCCGACACAGCGGCGATAGAACTCTTCATTCTGCGCGAGGATCACCTCGCGGGAGAAATTCCGCTCGACATGGGACCGTCCCTCGGCCCCCAGACGGCGGGCCAGTGGTGCATCATGGAGCAGACTCAGAATTGAACCGGCGATCTGATCCGGCCGGTCGGGGTCCACCAGCAGACCGGTGCGACCATGCTCGATCAGTTCGGGGCCGCTCCCTCTGGTCGTGTATATCGTGGGACAACCGGCGGCCATGGCGTGCAGGGGCGTGAGCGCAAAGCCTTCCGCATAGGAAGGGAGGACCGCCATCCCCGCCGTGCGGAAGCCCTCGAGAAGTTCCCCCAGCGGAACATGGCCGTGGAAACGGACGCTCTCCGCCATGTCATCCGGGATGATGGAGCGCAGGAACTCCTCCATGGAGCCCCCCTCGTCGGTCTGGCCGTCCTTCCCCCAGATGTGCAATTCGGCAGCGGGACTCTCTTCCTTCACCCGGGGCCAGGAGCGCACAAGCGAGATGATTCCTTTCTTCCTCGTGAGTGTCCCCGCGAACATGACATACTGCGGCACCCTCCGTGCGTCCGGCAGGAGCTCGGGCACTTCCACGGGATTATAGATCACCGTGTCGGGACCGGCCTCACGGGCGAAGAGCTCCCGCGTCCTTTTCGCGAGATACCGGCTCTCGGAACAAATGTAGTCGCCGCGCCGGAGCGATGCGCGTTCCAGCAGGAATGCGGACCGCCGGGGCTTTCCCCCCATCTCATTCCTGAAGAAGCTCGCAGAACCGCTCAAGCGGACGACGACGGGAACAGGCAATCCGGGCCACCCCGCCGCAGGCGCCCCATAGTCCGGAACTTCAATCAACTCGGTGTCACGGGCTTCGCACCAGCGCTTCACTAGTCTGAAGAGCCTCCACCGCGCAGTCAGCCAGCCTGTTCTGTATGGGGGGAGCCGGAGACGCCACACGCGCACACCCTGGTCCTCCTCGATATCCGGCGCGGGATAGTCCCCGGGATATATCCCGACAACGCGAACCTGGTGCCCGGCGTTCGCCAGCGCGCGGGCCTGGATCTGAACGAGACTTCCGATTCCGCCGTGGGGCCCCGGGGGGTACTCCGAGCATTCGAAACAGATTTTCATTGTGCGTGCACCGGGGTTCCGCCGTTTCGAGCCATCCGCTCCAGCTCTGCTGCAAAACGCTCGGACGCCTGATCCAGCGGCGCCTGCACGATCATCTCCAGCCACGCCCTGCGCGCTTCCTTCTTTGCCTCCGGATTGCGGAGGGCATCCATGACCACTGTTCCGAGCTCCTCCTGCGAGGTGGCCCAGAAGACCGGCTGCAGCTGATGGACGGAAGCAAAATGCGGCAGCAGGTACACGTCATGGATGTTCCAGATTTCCTCCTTGCCGGCGGGGTTATAGTCGATGTAGATTGCCGGTTTGTCAAAAATCGCAAAATCCATCCCCATCGTCGATCCTACGTTGACGACCGCGTCCGAGTGACAGACGACGTTCACCAGCAGCGCCCCGTCTTCCTCCGTCGGCACGAGCTGCGACCATGCACCCTCCTGTACGCGCTGCCACCGTGGATCCGAGACGGCGATCTCAGGATGCCGGCCGAGGACGCCGTTAAACCGGTCTGTCGTGTCGACCGGTGAGCGGCGGAACAGGATCTGCGGGCGCTCCGGGAGCGGCACGGAGAGGAGCGCAGAGGCAAGATCCTCCAGAAACACAGGATCGAAGGGTGAAGTGATGTCATTTCCGGAGAAGCAGACCACCGGACGGCTCACGTCGAGTCCGAGTCCGGCGAAGAATTCCTCTTTCGGGACCCGGAGCGAGTCGTTGAAGTAGTTCTCGAACTGCGGTGTGCCGACCACGCGGACCCGTTCCGTAGCAACATCCGGATAGAATCCCATCAGTTCGCGTTTCATGTGATCGCTCCAGACGATATAGGTGTCCGCATAGACAGCCATTCTCCCCTTGGGAAGGTTGTCCCATGAATAGATGAACACTGCCGACGGAATCCCGAGCTTCTTCGCCGCAAGCATCGCGGGAACCGCCGCGAGGGCCCGCTGATGCGTGCAGAACACCACATCCGGTCGTTCCGCTTCAAGGAAGGAGAGGAACGCACCCATGTGAGGCGCCCGGGACGCCTGCCTCCGGTGCATCCGATCGAGCCAGACGATCCGCCGCGGTCCCGCACAGCAGAGTCCGAGAAACCGGGCGGCGAAATAGATGAGGCGCGCCTTCACTGCCGACGGGGGACGGCGCCGCCTGAGTTGAACATCCGGGCCCCGTTTCATCTGCCAGTAGAGCTGCGCCATGATCTTCGCCTGCCGGAAGAGCCGCTCGGTCACACCGTCCCGGCCCGGCGGGAGCTCCTCCCAGCGAACCCGGTCCCCCCAGCGCTTCCTGAACGGTGCGATGCTCGACTGAGGAAGCGCATGCCATACGAGGACACTCCCGGTTTCAAGGAGACGCTCGACCATGCGCGTACAAAAGAAATTGCGGATTCCGACACCGTCGGGAACCACCAGCAGGTACTTGTGCATTCTCATCTCTTTTTGATGCCCTTCCCCCCGCCCGCGCGGCGGAGGGCATAGCGAAGGGCGCGCCGTGGCAATTTCGACACCCAGAACCAGTCAAACGCCGCACTCCACCAGAGACCTTCAAGTAAACGAATCGACCGTGACGTTCCGATGATCCCGAGCACAGTTCTTCTCCGGATGCGATTCATGCCGTTTTCGACATTCATTTTCCACGAAAACTGGCCGGCGTTCGCCACAAGGAAGAAGAGGGAGTAGAACAGGAGCAGAAATTCAAAATAGGCCGGGTCGTCGAGACGATTGTCCCGGACCCGGTTCTGATAGACGTTCCTGATCGCCATGTAATCCTCCCGGCGGCAATACTCCCCGATATTCGAGTACAGTTTTGCCAGCGAGACGCCCTGAGGACCCGGATAGAGGTGCTTCGAATCGACGCATATCAGCCTCCTCTTCCCGGCATACACAAAGTTCTTCGGGACAGCGTCCAGGTATTCGAGATCCCACCTGACGGGCTTCACGAGCGAAGCGGCAATGTACCGCCGGAGAGTCCCGATTGTCCTCCTGAGAAAGATCCCCTTCTCCGCCAGCGTGCGGGACCAGGCCTCAAAATCCGGCTCATGCATCGGCTCAACTGCAAAGCCGGCAAGATCGGCCAGGAAGCTCCCGATGTCGTCCCCAAGACGAGAGTTCCCCACTTCGCCGGATCCCTCGACAAACTCATGGACCAGACAATTCTCCACGCGTCCGAGACAGGCAGCGAAAAGATCCCCCGTCCGGCCGAGCAGTGTGAACCTTTGGTGGGCCGCCGCCGCACTGGCGTAGGCAAGGACCTTGTACTTCCGCCCGGAGTGTTCAACGAAGGCCATCGCTGACTGCCTGGCGGGATCGGGCAGTCTGCCGGCCAGACCGGCCAGGGCGACGATCTGCTCGATGTCCGCGTGCGACAGCCCCGAGCCCGGACCCAGCTCGCAATGCACGGGAGCCCCCGCGGGTGAGGTCCCTGATTCTGCCGTCTCATCCGCCCCACGGAACCGGATCCGACCGATTTCATCCCTGACGCTGAATGTCATCGTGCTCTTTCTCGCATCTGTTGCTCCGCCCTCAACCAATCCTCCGGCCGATCGAGATTCACGCTCGCCGACGGGTCGATCATGTAGCCCACCAGCCTCTCCCCGATCATTGAATTCCCTTCCACGATGACGTCCCGGCGCGTCACGTAGACGGACCCCTCCCTGTGGAACGCGGAGGGAAGGTCCTGGCGCCTGGGGATCAGACGCTTCTCCCCCGTGCTCAGGCGAAGGTACCCGTCGTCGCCTCTGAAGAACACCCAGTGCGGGTTGTGTTCCGGAGGGACGGGGAGGACGGTGATCACCGTCTCCGCGCCGCTCTCTTCCAGCAACGTGATGCACGCGTCGATGTCCGCCTCCCGACGGAACGGCGTCGTCGGCTGCAGGAGACACACCGCGTCATAGCTTTCCCCCGCCGCTTCCAGGGACCGGAGCGCATGCTGTACCACCGGCAGTGTCGGGGTCTCATCCCTCGCCAGATCCTCCGGTCGGAGGAACGGGACATCCAGCCCGCATCTCCTGCCAACCTCCGCAATCTCACTGTCGTCAGTGGACAGGATGACCCGTGAGAGCAGCCTGGCTCTCAGGGCGGCTTCAGCGGTATACTGCAGAAGGGGTTTGCCCCCCAGCATCCGGATGTTCTTCCGGGGAATTCCCTTCGAACCTCCGCGCGCAGGTACAAGGCCCAGAACTCGCATCGTGTGCTCACCTACCTCAAGGTTTATTCTGGAACGTCTTTAGCATCGATCCGCCCGACGACAAGTCCCTCTTCACGCACATCGCCGAAAAAGAGGTAGCGGAAGCACAAGCGACCGTATCGTTCCGTCCTCATTGCCGAATCCCCCGAATTGCCGGTCAAATCGGCCGTTCATTCCGGCTCTCCCCCTGATCGTGGATGTAGAATAGCCGTTTCTGAATGTACGGCGTGAGGAGCGCCACGGCCTCGGAGATCCGTTCCGACACATGACCATTGCCGTAGAGTGCGCTCGGAGCGTAGCGTCCATGTTTGAGCTGAGCGCGCACGCACTGGACCACCCGGTCGGCGACAGGCGGGACGTGGGTCACATGGACATCGGTCTCCCTCCCTTCCTGCCGGTTCCCCACAAGGGTCACAGGAGTGCCGAAGTAACTCGCATCCCGCACGAAGCTGCTCGAATTCCCGACCGCACAGGCCGCTCCTGCAAGGACCTTCAGGTAGACCTCGGGGGGGAGGTTGATCAGCGTCCTGAGCCAGGTCGGTCTTTCATGATCCCTGAATACCCGGATGGCCTTCGTGACATGGTCCGAACCGGCATCGATGTTCGGCCAGAGCAGGACTGTCTGCATCGCCATCGTCCTGAGGGCTTCGAGGATCTCCGCCATCTGTTTCTGTTCCCCTCCGAACTCCGTCGTCGTGGGGTGGAACAGAACCAGGAGAAAGGGCGCCGAGACATCGATTGTCGCCCCGCTCCCCCGGCCGTTGATGTATTCCGACTTGAGCGAACGATCCATCGTGCGCGCGATGTCGCTGCCGGGGCACCCCACGCCGAGCACCGTATCAGGACGTTCCCCCATGCGGATCAGATAGTCCGCGGATCGCTTCGTGCTCGGGAAATGAAAATGGGCGAACTTTGACATCGCGTGGCGGGCGCTCTCATCGATGGACCCCGACACTTCCCCCCCCTGGATATGGACGATGCAGATGTTCATATATGCCGCCGCGATGGCCGCCGCCAGGGCCTCGTACCGGTCGCCGATCAGGAGTACGATATCAGGCTTCAGGCGCTGGAACTCGCTTGCGAACTCCATCATCGCGAACCCGACGGACTTCGCCATCGTCGCGGGCGTCGAGCCCTCGAGCTCGATGTAGACCTCGCCGTCCACGGAAAAGCCGTCCTCCCTGACCACGTGCACCGGCTGGTCGAACCGCTCGAGGACCATCGTTCCCGTGGCCAGGACCTGGAGCTCGAGCGCGGGATGCGCGCGCAGAGAGCCCATCACCGGCTTCAGACGTCCATAGTTTGCGCGATCGACAAGGACAACACAGACCTTTCGCTTTTTCATGTCACTCAAGATATTCCTCCAGGATCAGCGTGTTGGCGGCAATTGGCTTCTTCAGTATGCGGTGCAGGACGCGTTCCATGTGGTCCTCCGGAATCCCCGTCCCGGGCTTCCGGAAGGCAAGGTGCTCCTCCGCGAGCACGGTTCCCGCGGGAAGATCCATCCGGGCCACGATGCTTTTCGTGAAGAGCGAGCGGACCTCACCGAGCCCCTTCGCGACGGCGTCCTTGTCGACCGGGTGCGACTTCATCCGCTCGATGAACCTGACTCCTTCGACAAGATGCTTCAGCTCGGCGGCGGTGACCGAAGCGGGAACGTCCGGACCGAACATCTCCCTGCTCAACACGACATGCACCTCCAGGAGGGAAATGCCCATCGTCGCCGCCGCAAGGCCGGGATACACGGTGCCGGAGTGGTCGGAGAGGCCCACCGCGCAGTTGTAGCGATCGCGAAGGACAGGAATCATGTTCAGTCCGACGGACTCGGGAGGGCAGGGGTACGCCGTCGTACACTGCAGGACGACAAAAGGAAGCCGATGAGACCTGATGCGATCGACAGCAGCATCGATCTCGGCCAGCGGGCTCATGCCGGTCGAGAGGAACACGGGGAGGCCCGTCCGGGCGAGGTGGTCGAACATTCTTGATCCACACACTTCGCCTGAAGCGATTTTCCACGCGGTGACGCCGACACGGACGAGAAGCTCTACCGCCTCGACGGAGAACGGCGAGCTCAGGAACAGCAGTCCCCGCTCGTCCGCGTGTCGCTTCAGGCCGATCCACTGCTCCTCTGTGAACTCCATGCGCTTCCAGTAGTCAAACCGGGTCTTGTCCTGCCTGCTGAATTTCACCCGCCAGGTCTCACTCGGCGTGCTCTCAGCCGCGGCGATGTGCGTCTGAAACTTGACCGCGTCGGCACCGGCAGCCGCAATGGCATCAATGTAGGCGTGGGCGAGCCCCAGGCTTCCGTCATGCGCCTGCGCCACCTCCCCGATGAGGAGGCAACGCCCGCTCACCGGTGTGTATTCCATGGTCCTGAAGTCCAGCATGTTCACCGTCTTCCGATTGTCAGGAATCCCTCAGCCACAACTTGTTGACGATCCGGAGAATCAACAGACGCACTGCGTACGGCAACCTCGAGATCCAGGGCCGGCGGACCTGCGGGACGTCACAACCGTCCCCGCAGGGAGCGTTGCCGGCCTGCCGGCATCGTTCGAGCTCTTCATACATCCAGGGCTCCGTCACATTCCCCAGGTGGTAGACGTAGCCCCGCGCGGGGGACAGACGCCAGAACCCGAGCCTGTCCGGCGGCAGGTCAAACCAGTTCTTGTCCGATTCCGGGGAGATCGCGCTCAGCGCGGGGACAGGAGGCACCCCGGCGAGGACTTCCCTCCGCATCGTAAACACAAAGTGTCTCCCCCCCACGACCGCTGTTTCGCCGTCGCGCCTGAGGATCACCTGCATATTCCGGCGCTTCGCCTTAAAGAAATCCGGATTTCCGACGCTGTGCGCAAATGCATCCAGGTCCTCGTCCGGTACCACCTTGGCCCTTGTCAATTCCCCCTTCAGCATCCCCCCCAGAACCGTCGCCGAGGTGTAGCGGAGGGGATTGTTGGGGTTGGGAAACGGGCACGCAAAGCCGCACTCCGGAAACGTCCGAAACAGCCGCTCGATGGTCTCGATCCATCCCGGTTTGAACAACACATCGCAATCGGCGACCGTGATCAACGGCTCAAAGGAGCCGCGCGCCACCGACACCGCCGCATCCACCTTCCCCCGGTTGGTCCCGTTGAGCAGAAGCTGGTCGATCCACCCCGACCTCCGCTGGCGCTCAAGCTCTTCGATGACTTCCGGCGCGCTGCCGTTTGAAACGATCGTCACACTCGCCTTTCCCCCCGCCGTCAGGCGCAGGGATTCGAGGCAGAGTTTCAGCACGTCGAGTGATCGCTCAAAATAGCCATCAGAATTGGGGATGAAGACGGGCATGATGATCCGGTGCCGCGCATACCCGCCGAGTTGATGAGATGTCTTTGACGGATTCTCTCCGGTACGCATACTCTCGTGCTTTCTTCCGTGACCGCAATCCCCGCCGGGGAGACTCTATGCTCCCGGGGGCAGGGCCGGTGACTCGATATTTGCGGGGGGTGGCATGCATTCCATCGCACGCGATCCCACGAACCACTCATGAGGGATGAGGGCCGCTCCATGTTTCCGTATGAGTGGCTCGGCCCCCGTGCCGAAGTAGTCGGCGGTGACGACCTGCATCTCCGCGGCGCGCGGCACAAAGTCGGACATCCCCCCGCGGTAGGCGAGCCACAGGTCGATCCCGTACACTTCAGCGGCCAGCGAGAGACTCTCGACTTTGCACACCATGAGCCCGTCGCTCTCCACCTTTCCCCGCGGGACCGGAGAACTGAACCGTGTCGAGAGCGTGGAGATCGGGTGCCCCATGACATCGGTGAACCGCATGTCCAGGACGAAGTCAAGGGGCTCCAGCCCCTTGAGCTTGGTCGTGTACCCGACGCTGAAATAGACCGGATCGCCCGTCCCCACGCTTGTGACTTTTCTCCCCTGTGCGTCGAAGCATGCAAACGACTTCAAACGGATGACGCCGTCTCCCCGCCTGTCCGTCCGCAGCTCGAGGTCCTCTTCGCTCGATTGATGCTCCTTGACGTACATGCCGATGGCGTCACTGGTGTCGCCGAGGTACGCCACACGGCCCCCCTCCAGGACCACGGTTCTTGAGGCGAGTCGGGAAATGGCCGTCATGTCATGACTGACGAACAACACCGTCCGCCCCTGCTGCGCCACTTCCCCCATCTTGCCAAGGCATTTTCTCTGAAAGGCGGCATCACCGACAGCCAGCACCTCATCGATGAGCAGCACATCGGGTTCGAGGTGGGCGGCGACCGCAAACGCCAGACGCAGGTACATCCCCGACGAGTAGTGTTTCACGGGAGTGTCAATGAATTTCTCGACCTCAGAGAACGCCACGATATCGTCGAACCTGCGCCCGATGTCCTTCCTTCTCATGCCGAGGATCGCAGCGTTCAGATAGATATTCTCCCTCCCCGTGAGCTCGGCGTGAAAGCCGGTCCCGACCTCGAGCAGGGAGCTGAGCCTGCCGCGGATCTCCGCGTACCCGGTCGTCGGTTCGGTGATCCTGGAGAGCACCTTGAGCAGCGTGCTCTTGCCCGCCCCGTTGCGGCCGATGATCCCGATGACTTCTCCCTGACCGACCTCGAATGAAACGTCCTGGAGCGCCCAGATCGTCCCCGACTTCCGGCCGGACTTTGAGCGGCGGAACATGGATTTCGCGGCGTCGGTCAGCTTGTCGCGAAACGTCTGATATCCGGCCTGCTTCTCCCCGATCCGGAATTGCTTGGAGAGACCCACGACCCTGACGGCCTGCTCAGTCATGGGAGCTCCTCCCCGGCGCCGCGCATGGCGGGGCGGACGCGGCCACGACGGACACGCGGTTAGACAACATCGGCAAAATTCCTTTCCATCCTTTTGAAATAGTATGCTCCGCTCACCATCATGATCACTGCGACGCCGGAGGAGGCCAGGATGATGGGTCCCGGCTGCGTGTGCGAGCCAAGCAGCGACCAGCGAAATCCTTCCACCACGCCGGCCATCGGGTTCAAACCATACAGCGTGCGCCACGGTTCAGGCAGCATGCTGCTCGGGTACGCGATGGGAGTGGCGTACATCCAGAACTGCGTCAGAAACGGGACGGCGAACCTTACGTCGCGGTATTCGACATTCAGCGCGGAAAGCCAGAAGCCGACGCCGAGAGAGGTCACCAGCGTCAGCAGGAAGAAGAAGGGAAGCCAGACCATGTTCATCGAGGGTGTCACCGCGTAGTACACCATCATGATCACCAGAATGGCCAGGGCGATCAGGAAGTCCACGATCCCCGCGAAGAGGCTTGCGATCGGTATGGTCAGGCGGGGGAAATAGACCTTCTTGATGAGATTCTGGCTCCCCACCAGGCTGTTCGATGACTGGGCCAGGCCGTAGACGAAGAGGGTCCACGGGACGAGCCCGGTAAAACTGAATATCGGATACGGAATGCCGTCGGAGGGAATTTTTCCCAGGCGACCGAAGAATATGCTGAACACGACCACAGTAAGCAACGGCTGTATGATCGCCCAGGTCGCTCCGAGGACGGTCTGCTTGTAGCGGATTTTGATATCCCGCCACGTCAGGAAATAGAGGAGTTCACGGTACTCCCAGAGCTCACCGAGCCGGAGGGACACCCATCCTTTTGAGGGTTCGATGCGCTGCACGCGGAGATCCTGAATGTCCGCGGATATCTGAGCCGAGTTCATCATACGTCTTCCCCGATTGAATTCACCACGTTACCATTGCGCTGACCGGATCGATGCTGTCGAACATCGAAATTCGCCCGACCGGTCCGTCGGCCGCCAGCGCCCCCCTGTACCCCCGCGGGAGCGGGAGATCGAGGAGATGCCAGCGGCGCTCCTGCACCGACGGAGCCGAGGAAACATCGATGGCCCGCAGATCGAGTGAAATCCCTCCTCCAAGCGCCTTGACATAGGCCTCTTTTCTCGACCAGATCGAGTAGAACAAGTCTTCCATGACCGCGCCCGTACGCTCATCAAGCATGCGCAGTTCGGCCGGACAGAAACATTTCCCGGCTATGGCCCGGACGTCCAGATCAGTCCTGATCCGTTCGATGTCCACCCCGACCTCCCGGCCGGCTGCAACGGCGACCAAGACGAGGTCACCGGAGTGCGACATATTGAACCGGATGGCCCCTGCCGAGTGCGGGCTTCTCAACGAGGGCTTGCCGGATCCCGGTGCATACATGAGACCGGCGGGGCGGGATCCCGTATACGACGCGAGGAGACGCCTCAATCCGCCGTGCGCCGACACGAAACGATCCTTATCGTCACGGGAGCGGAATGCGCGTCCCCGTGCCCGTTCGCCTGCGGAGAGCTCAGGCTCGTACTCCGCGAGAAGGGGGGCATCCACGAGCCCCGGCAATCGCCAGAGGTGCACTTCTCCCTCCCCGGGGAGCAGCGTTATCCCAACGGATGGGGAGGTCACAGGGCCCCCCTTCACTGTCATCTCTTCAGTCGGGATGCGCATGCCGTTCGAACGCGCGTTCAAGACATTCCGCAAGTTTTTGTGCGACGACAGAGACGTACGGCATCTGGAACATCGTCAGATGGTCCCCCGTGACGTCGTGTATTTCCACCCCTCCGAGGGCGAGTTTCCCCCATCCCTGTTCGCGATCGTGGAATTCGCCGACGGACCTTGTGCTCGCAGGGAAGAGCGTGATCCGCCCGGTGTAAGGCCGGGGGATATAGTTCCGTATCGCCACGATATTCAATTGTTCCACCTTCCGTAGCGCGGGGGGAAGCCGCAGCTTTTTGTTCGCGTACCTTTTGTACTGCAGCCCCCAGACCTGCGTGCCGATCCTCCTCCTGAGCGTCCTGGACTTCCTGCGGATGTAGTCGAGCCGTCCAGGGTGGACCAGGAGATTCCGGACGTGATAGTGCATACGCTCCACCGAGCTTTCCCATTTGAACCGGGAAATTTCGCTCTTTGTCAATGTTCTGATGTGGCTGTGGGCGAATGTATCGAACATCGCCAGCATGCCGATCTTCTGGCCGGCCGCATGCAGCTGCTGCGCGATTTCATATGCCACGATGCCGCCCGTGCACGCGCCACCGAGGTAGTACGGTCCTTCGGGTTGGAACGCCCGTATCTCCCGAACGTAACGGGAAGCCATATCCTCCACGCGGTCCAGGGGGAATTCCTTGCCGTCCAACCCCACCGCCTGGAGACCGAATACCGGTTGGTCGGGACCCAGCCGGGGAGCGAGCTCAGAGTACCCGATCACGTTTCCCCCTGCGGCGTGAACGCAGTAGAACGGGGGCCGGGATCCTCCGGGTTTGATCGCCACAAGAGACGACCATGATGAGGTCTTTTCTTCTCGGCGCAGAAGAGCCGATATGCCCTCGATCGTCGGTGCTTGAAAGAGAGTCGCCAGCGGGAGGTTCTTTCCGGTCAGTTTTTCAATCTGAGCGAAGAGCCTCGCCGCGAGCAGCGAGTGCCCCCCCAGCTCGAAGAAGTTATCGTGCACTCCGATCGGCTTCTTTCCGAGGAGCGACTCCCAGAGATTCGCGAGCCGGATCTCGAGGGGATCCCGCGGGGCCACGTAACTACCGGCAGGTCGTCCGGGAGCCACCGGGGGAGGAGGGAGGGCACCCCGGTCGATCTTGCCGTTCGGCATGATCGGTAACCGCTCCAGGAAGACGATGGCAGAAGGAAGCATATACCCCGGCAGTTTTTTCGCCCCATGTTCGACGAGATCTTCGACAGGAACTGATCCTCCCTTTGCACACACACAGTAGGCAACAAGCTGCTTCTCGCCGGACGGAGCGTCACGGACCACCACGGCGACATCCTCCACTCCACGGTGCTCCCTGAGCACCGACTCGATTTCACCGGGCTCGACACGGTACCCCCGTATTTTCTCCTGCCTGTCCACCCGTCCCAGAAACTCGATGTTGCCGTCGGGACAGAAGCGAACGAGGTCTCCAGTCTTGTATAGTAAGGATCCTCCACGCGAATCGATGTGATTTCGGACAAACCTCTCTGCCGTCAAACCGGGTTGGTTCAGGTACCCCTGTGCCAGCGTCGGCCCGCCGATGTGCAATTCTCCCGGGAACCCTGTCGGGGAAGGGGCGCCGTAGCGGTCAAGAACATACACGACGCGGTTGCGCAAAGGACGACCGATCGGGATTCTTGTCACGACCGCCAGCTTCTCATCGGGGAGTTCCCCGCAGTCATAGACCAGCGCGGTGACCGTTGTTTCTGTCGGGCCGTATGCGTTCAGGAGACGGACATGGCCAAACGAACTCCTCCTCCATCGCCTGAGCGCCTCCGGCATCATCGCCTCGCCGCCTATGATCATGAGCCTAAGAGAGTGATCCACCGGGGGATGATCGGAATCAGGAGGATCCATGGCAACCGCGTGCCAGTACCCTGTCGGAAGATTCACGACGGTCAGCCCCTGTGCAACGATCTGTTCCCACAGTTCCTTTGCACTCCAGAGTTCCTCACCACGGAGGACAAGGCGCGCGCCGCCGGTCAACGTCGTAAAGATCTGCTCGACGGAGGGATCGAAGCTCAGAGACGCGAATTGAAGGACCCTGTCACGGGGACCGATCCCGTACATCTCCCTGCACGCCGAGCAATGGCTCGCAATCGCCTGATGAGTAATGACCACCCCCTTCGGCTTTCCGGTCGAGCCGGAGGTGAACATTATGTAGGCCGGATGTGACCCCATGGACCTGTGTCGCGGATCAGTCCCGTCGCAGCGGTCGATTATCTCACGGTCGGTGTCACACAACACGCGCCGAACTCCGGAGCCATCCAGAATGTCGTCGAGCGGCGACTGGGTCACCACCAGTGGCATTCCCGTATCGGCAATCATCCCTCTCAGGCGTTCCCGCGGGTACCCCGGATCGAGGGGGACAAATGCTCCGCCGGCCTTGAGGATACCCAGCAGCGCGACGATCATTTCAACGGAGCGCTCCATGCACACCCCTACCGCCACCCCCGGTCCCACTCCAAGCGACATGAGATGGTGTGCCAGCCTGTTGGCTCTCAGATTCAGCTCACGATACACAAGTTGTTGTCCGCTCGAGGAAACCGCGACGGACTCCGGATGTTGCGCGGCCTGCTCTTCAAACCCCACGTCGATGCACTGATCGGGCCCGGTGCCTGGCGGGATGTTGTTCCACTCGACGAGCACCCTGTGCGATTCACCTGAAGTCATCAACGGGAGTTCGGAGATCCGGCGGGAGGGATCCTTGACGATTCCTTCCAGCAGTACGTGAAATCGTTCGGCCATCCGACCAATTGCGGCCGGCTCAAAAAGGCCCGCATTATATTCGAATGACGCTCCCAGTCCCCCCGGCGAATCCGTCATCGTGAGCGTGAGATCGAATTTCGAGGTCCCATTGGAGATTTCAAGTCCCGCCACGGCGAGGCCGGGGAATTCAAGCGCGGACGTCGGCGCGTTCTGGAGCGCAAACATGACCTGTATGAGCGGGGATCGGCCAAGAACCCGTTCAGGATGGAATTCTTCAACAAGCCGCTCGAACGGGAGATCCTGGCTGGCAAACGCGCCGAGCGCGGTCTCCCGCACGCGCTGGAGGAGATCCAGGAACCGGGGGTCGCCGGAGAGGTCCGTGCGCAACACGAGAGTATTCACAAAGAACCCTATGACACTTTCCAGACCGGGACGGGCCCGGCCGGCCACAGGAGTCCCCAGGAGGATATCATCCTGACCTGTCATTCGATGCAGGAATACTCCAAAGGCAGCCGCCAACGTCATAAACAGGGTTACACCATTGCCGCGGCTCATTTGCCGCAGCTCTTCCGAGAGTGCCGCCGGGTATGCCACCCGCCAATCCCCGCCTCGACGGGGTTGTGCGTCACCCTGGAGGCGATCCCCCGGCAATTCCAGGACCCCTGCATGTCCTGCCAGCCGGGACTTCCAGTAACCAAGCTGCCGCTCGAGCACCGTGTCGCTCAAATACCCGCGTTGCCAGACCGCGTAGTCTCCGTACTGGATCGGCGGCTCCGGAAGCGGCGACGGGAGCGACTGCACATACGCACCGTACAGCAATCGAAGTTCGTCGAGGAAAACCCCAACAGACCATCCGTCAAAGATGCTATGATGGATGATTATGACGAGGATATGCTCATCCGGGTTCAGCCGGAGGAGATGGACCCTGAAGAGAGGCCCCCGCTCAAGGTCAAACGGCGTAGAGGCTTCACGGACGGTGAGTGCCATGGCACTCGCTTCCCGGTCAGGTTCGTCCGATCCCGGCATGTCCAGCGCCTGAAGCGCAAGAGGAACCAGCGGCGCGATGATCTGCACCGGCCCATCATTCACTACTTCGAATGTGGTTCTAAGGACCTCATGGCGGCGCAGGATTTCGTTGAAGGAATGTTCCAGCGCAAGGATATCCAGCTTACCTATGCATCGGAAGGCCATGGGGATATTGTAACTGGCGCTCCCGGGGTCCAGGCGCTGGAGAAACCACAATCGTTGCTGAGCGAAGGAGAGGGGAATCCGGTCATGGTGCAGCCGCCGCGGGATCTCCCGGTCCCCCGCAGGACCGGCAGCCCCCTCGGTCAGGATCCTGTCAAGGAGTGACTGTCTGGCCGGCGATAGTTTTGAGCGGCGCGTTGCCGGGTCCTCGAATTCTTGCATCGATCCCTTCATCAGTGACACTCGGCTTTCACCGCAGGCCTCACCATCACTTTGTCCGCCCCGACACTTCATCATCGCTTAAATTCTCGATGTGATCGAGGAGCTTCTCCTCGATCGCCAGAGCCAGCGCACCGACCGTGGGGTATTCAAAAACACTCACCAGCGAGAGATCAATCTGCCATCGGTCACGGATGCGCGAGACGACCTGCATTGCGAGAAGCGAATGTCCGCCCAGCGAGAAAAAATTGTCATTGATGCCCACACGCTCGACACCAAGGGTACGGGCGATGATTCCTGCCAGGGCCTTCTCGGTCGGCGACATCTCCTCCCCCGTCACATCCCCCCCGTCCACTGCCCCCCGTGGTGCCGGGACGGAAAGAAGCATGCGATCGACTTTGCCGTTGGAATTGCGGGGGAGCGCATCACAAAAGACGAATGCGGACGGGATCATGTATTCGGGCAGTTTCAGCTTCAGAAACTCCCGCAACGCGATGGCACGGTCGGCGGATCCCCCGTCCATGGCACAGTGTGCAACCAATCGTCTGTCGCCCGGCGCAACCTCGGTGACGGTGACCACCGCCTCGCGAATGCCCGGATGCCCGGCGAGAACCGCCTCGATTTCCTCGAGCTCGACCCGGAAGCCCCGGATCTTTACCTGGTTGTCGACCCGGCCGATGAATTCGATGTTCCCGTCAGGGGAGAACCGGCCAAGATCGCCCGTCCTGTACAGGCGCTCCGGGAAGTCGGAACCGGCGGGACCCGTCACGAAATTTCGCGCAGTCAGATCCGGACGGTTGAGATATCCTCGGGCGAGACCATCGCCTGCAACGAACAGCTCTCCGGGAATCCCGACAGGGACAGGCTGCATAAACCTGTCCAGTATGTATACCCGGGTATTCCGGATGGGATGTCCGATCGGAACGGAGGTCGTAATCCGGGTCTTATCGGCGACGGTGTAACAACAGGTGAACGTTGTATTCTCTGTCGGTCCGTAACCGTTGATCAACCTGCACCGGGGGTGCCGTTCCAGGAATTTCCTCACCTGCGGAACCGAGAGAACTTCCCCGCCGGTGAGCAATTGCCGCACGCCCCCCAGGAGGTCCAGCGGTCCATCAACCATCTGGTGGAACAGGGAAGCCGTCAACCAGAGCGTCGTCACACCCCTGTCCCTGATAACGCGGCCGAGCTCGTCGAGAGAGGGAAGGTGTCGGGGGAAAATGACGAGCCGGGCTCCGTTCAACAGGCTCCCCCAGAGCTCAAATGTGGACGCGTCGAACGAAATGGATGAAAACAGGAGGAAGACTTCGCCGGAGTTCAATGTCGCATAATCATTTGATCTGACCAGACGCACGACCCCGCGATGAGGGACGCACACGCCCTTCGGGACACCCGTCGAGCCGGAGGTATACATCACATATGCCAGCGCGTCCGGCGAACCCGCGGGGGGAAGGTCTTCATCGCTTTCGCGCGCGATATCTTGCCATTCCGCGTCCAGCAAGATCACCTCCGCAGACCCGGGAGGAAGTTCATCCTTATGCGACCGGTGTGAGAGGATGATGCTCACATGGGCATCATCGAGAATAAACGAGACCCGTTCGCGGGGGTACGAAATCTCCAGGGGAACGTATGTTCCTCCGGTCTTCAGAATGGCGAGCAGGCCGACGATCAAGTCGGCCGATCGGTCCAGGGCAACACCGACGCAGGATTCCGGCCCCACTCCCCGGGCACGAAGGAAACGCGCAAGCCTGTTCGCCCGCGAATTCAAGTCCCGGTACGTGACCTGATGGAGATCATCGTGCAGGGCAACCGCGTCGGGCGATTTCCGGGCCTGCTCCTCGAAGAGAGCGGAAATTGTCATTCCCGAGGGATAGTCGGACTGCGTGGCGTTCCACGTGGTCGTCACCTTGCGCCTTTCCGCCTCGGTCATCATCGGGATCTGCCAGAGACGCCGGCCGGGATCTGCCACAATCCCTTGGAGGAGAGCGATGAAATTCCCGGCCATGCGCCTGACGGTCTCCGGTTCGAACAGGTCCGCACTGCACTGGAGCCATCCCACCAACTCACCACTTCGTTCCATCATTGAAAGCGTCACATCAAACTTCGCCGTATCTGTGCCGACGTCGAGCTTGTTCGCGAGGTTCCGCCCCAGCGTGATTCGCCCTTCAGGGGCGCTCTGCAGCACAAACATCACCTGAAAGAGGGGAGAATGCGTGAGACTTCGTTGCGGGTGGAGTTCCTCTACAATCCTCTCGAATGGGACTTCCTGATGTTCGAGTGCCCCCAGACAGACTTCGCGCGTGCGTTTCAACAACTCCCGGAATGTCGGGTTTCCCTCCATGTTCGTCCGCAAAACGAGTGTGTTCACGAAAAACCCGGTCAGGCCCTCAATTTCCATGCGCGTGCGCCCGGCAATGGGTGTTCCGACGATCAGATCATCCTGACCGCTGCACCGGGAAAGCAGGACGTCGAATGCCGAAAGCAGGGTCATGAACAGTGTCACCCCCTCCTCCCTGCTGAGCTGCGTCAACCCGGCATAGAAAGAAACCGGGACGGTGAAAAATTCAGTCACCCCCGTTTGGGTCTGTACCGCAGGGCGCATCCTGTCCGCCGGCAGTTCCAGCACCGGCAGGGTCCCTCCCAGCTTTTTCCTCCAGTAGGCAAGTTGTTGTTCGAGGACCTCTCCCTGCAGCCATTCCCGCTGCCAGAGCACGTAATCCCCGTACTGGATGGGCAGATCCGGCAGCACGTGTTCCCCCCCGCGGGGAGTCGCTTCATAAAGGGCGGACAACTCCCCGAAGAATACGTTTTCGGACCACCCGTCGAAGACGATGTGGTGGAACACGAGCACCAGCAAATATTCTTGCTTGCCCAACGTGATGAGTGCCACCCTCATCAACGGGCCCCGTTCCAGATCAAACCCCCTGTGCGCTTCCTCATGAACGAGGAGCATGGCCGCAGACTCACGATCTCCTTCCGCCACAGAACGGAGGTCCCGGATGTCCACGCTCACGCCCGTTGCGGGGCCGACTTTCTGGAGAGGGTCTCCGTCCACGGAGGTGAACGTCGTCCGCAACACCTCGTGCCGGCGCACGATCTCCGTCAATGCGCTCTCCAGGGCTTCCACGGACACCTCCCCGTGCAACCTGTAGGCGTACGGGACGTTGTAGGTTGACCTGCCGGGCGTCAAACGGTCCAGAATCCACAAACGCTGCTGTGCGAATGAAAGGGGGAAGGGGCCCTTCCTCTCGCGGCGGCCGATGACGACGGAGTGCCCCGGCGCCCCTGCACCTGCAAGTCGCTTCGCCAGCAACTCCCGCTTCGACGCAGAGAGCGTCGACCGACGTCCTGTCACACCGTCCGGATCAGCCATGGGGTTTTTCCCCGGCAGTAAAAAGATGTGCATTTCGTTCACGGACCGTCTCCTCATCCGACAGTCTCTCGACTTCTTCCAGCAACCTCCGCTCGATGGTGGAAGCCATGGCAGAAAGCGACGGCGCGTCGAACACGTCCGGAAATCGCAGATCAATGCTCCACCGGGCATGGATGCGCGACACAAGCTGCATCACGAGCAGGGAATGGCCGCCGATGTCGAAGAAATTGTCGGCGGCTTTTATCCCCTTCACGCCGAGCAACTCCTCCCAGAGTTGGCTCAGGGACTCCTCGATCGGCGTCAAAGGCGTCTCCAGGACCTCCTGTTCATGGATCAAATGACTGCCATGCGCGGAAAGGGCGTGCCGGTCCACCTTCCCTCTTGAATTCAACGGCATGAAGTCGACCCGGGCAAAAACCGCCGGCACCATGTACTCAGGAAGCAGCCTTCTGGCGTGAGCTCGCAGCTCGTCTCCCGCAAGGGGTGATTCACCTCCGGGGACGAAATACGCCTCCAGCCGCTGCTCACCATTGGGTCCTCTTCGCACGATCACCGCGGTTTCACGCACCCCGTCATGCTCGAGCAACACTGATTCTATTTCGCCGAGTTCGATCCGGTACCCGCGGATTTTCACCTGGTCATCGGTGCGACCGAGGAACTCCAGGGTCCCGTCCGGAAGATACCTGGCAAAGTCCCCGGACCGGTACAGCCGGGATGCAGGATCACCGGAGAATGGATCCCGCACAAACCGTTCCGCCGTAAGTTCAGGACGATTCAGATACCCGCGGGCCACACCGGCCCCCCCGATACAGAGCTCGCCTGGAACGCCGACGGGCAGAGGCCGCATTTCGCGATCGAGCACGTAAAGACGCGTATTCGCGATCGGCCTCCCTATGGGGATCGAGCCTGCAGGCGGGATACCTGCTGGAACCCGGTAGACGGAGCAGCCGACAACGGTTTCCGTCGGACCGTATTCATTAAAAAGAGCTGCTGCGGGAGCTATCTTTTGCCAACGGACGGCGAGGTCCGCCTTCAGATTCTCCCCCCCTATGACAAATGTCACCTTCAGAGCCGCGCCCGCTCCCGGAGGAATGAGCGCTGCGAGCAGCTCCAGATGAGCGGGGGTGATTTTTACAAGGCTGCAATCAGCGTGCGCCAGGAGCACTGCGGAGAGATCCTCGGGTCGTGACGATTCCGGCAGAAGATGAACGGTGCGACCACACAGAAGAGGCGAATACAATCCAGTGACGGTCAGATCAAAGGCCAGAGGACTGTGCACGAGCGAGCCCCCCCCCCGGCGCACATCGTACGCCTCCGTGCACCAGAGAAGGTAATTCGACAGTCCACGATGCAGAACAACGGTCCCTTTAGGCCTCCCTGTCGATCCCGACGTGTAAATGACGTAGGCGGCATTCTCGGGCCCCGCACGGCCCGGCATGTTTGCCGCCTTCATTGCGTCACCAGCGTGATCCGCCCCAGGCATTTCCTCCGGAAATACGAGGGGTACCCCCTGCCTGCTGAAGAGACCGGCCAGATTCCTCGAAGCAATGACGAACGACGGACGGGCATCATCCTGAATGAATCGCCGACGATCTTCAGGGAGCGCCGGGTCAAGGGGGAGGTATGCGCCTCCGGCTTTGAGAATTGCAAGGAGACACATCACCATTTCGCACGACCTCTCCAGGGCGATCCCCACTACAACTTCCGGCCCAACCCCGAGCGCCGAAAGATGGCGAGCGAACAGGTTTGCGCGATGGTTCAGCTCCCCGTAAGTCCACTGGTCTTTCCCGCAGGAGACCGCCACGGCTTCCGGGGACAGGTCTGCCTGAACTTCGATGAGCTCGTGAACACACGGAGGCGGGCTGCCGGCGACGTCTGTGGCGTTCCATTCCCACAGGATCTGCCGTTCTTCTTTCTCCGTAAGCAGAGGGATTTCGCCCACGCGTTGATCGTGGCGTGCCGCCATGGAGGTCAAGAGAGTCTGCAGGTGCCCCAGCATCCGTTCGACAGTCGGGGGAGTGAAACGGGCCCTGGAGTAGGTCAATCGCAACACACCTTCCTCACCGTGGATCTCGAACACCAGCGGAAAGTGTGTCTGGGAAAGCACGGAGAACTCGCGTTCGCCCCGGGCGGCCCTCCGGGATCGCATCTGCGCCTTCAGGCCCAGGTGATCATAGACAAGGAGCGTCTCAAAGAGAGCCCTGCCTCCGGCCACCCGGCTCCATCCCCGAATCCGTCCGAGCGGTGTTTGCTCGTGCTGGCGGACAGCCGAATGGTCCCGTCGCAATTGTCGTAGCAACTCCATCAGCGGCGTCTCCGGCGGGACGCGGACCCTGAGCGGGACGGTATTGATGCAGCAGCCGAGGATCCTCTCCGCACCGTTCACCGTCGACCTGCGACAGGCCCTCGTCTCCCCGAAGACGACGTCCGTGACTCCGCTGTAGCGACTCAGCAGCAGCCCCCAGGCCGCGTGGAACACGGTGCTCAATGGTACCTGTGATGCAGCGACCAGCTCGCGGAGCCCTGAGAGCACCGGGGGGGGAAGCTGCAGAGCGCATCTGCCGACGGCAAGGCCCTCCCCCCCCGGGGACCCGGGCTCCGGAGGAAGCGGTGTCGGGTCCGTGAACCCCCGGAGATAGTCCGTCCAGAACGATTCAGAGCGGTCGTGATTCCTTTCACGTGCCCAATCGATGTATGCGCGGAACGGGACCCGCTCTTCCACCACCGGTACCGTCCCGGCGCACAGGCATTCATATGTCAGGAAGAGTTCTTCGAGCAGGAGCGGAAATGCATGGCCATCGAGGAGCATGTGGTGCAGCGTCACGACCAGGAATGACTGATCAGCGTCCATTATGAACGCCGCCAACCGGACGAGGGGAGGGCTGCCGGGGTCGAATCCCCTCCTGCGGTCTTCTTCCAGGTGGACGTCGAGGAGTTCCCTCCCCTCCCCCGAAGACATCATGCTCCAGTCACTGATGAGGATGGCGGCATCGACCGAGCGGTGCACATGCTGCAGCGGCGCTCCGTCACCGCCCCAGCGAAAGGAAGTCCTGAGGACCGGGTTCCGATCGACAACCGATCGCCATGCCTTCTCCAGCAGAGCCGGCTCGATATGCTCATGGAGCAGACAGACGATCTGGACGATATTCACCCCGCTCCCGGGGGCAAACTCGTGATTGAAGAGCATCCCCTCCTGCATGGGCGAAAGCGGGTATGCGTCGATGATCTCCCGTGTCATATCTTTGCCGAGCTTCCCCCCGGAGGGGGGTGTGAGAACAAAATCGGGCAGGACATTTGCATGAACAATGTCCTGCCCGCGGAGAAACCATGAGTTACGCCCTGAAGATGATCCCGTCCCTGTCCGGTGCGACATGCCGTGTGTCGACGACCGGGGTTTTGAACACCGTGAGATCCATCTTCCTGTACTCGTCGTGCGCCGTGGCTACGAGGATGAGGTCGTACCCCGCGGCAACCGGCACCGATTTTCTCCCTGCATATTTTGCGAACTCGCGGGAAGGTCTGATCACCGGAATGTACGGATCATTATAGCTGACGGTTGCCCCCTTCTCCTCGAGCTTTTCCATCAGATGGTAGGACGGCGATTCCCTGTCATCGTCCACATTCGCCTTGTACGCGAGACCGAGCATCAGGATCTTCGCGCCCTTCAGCGCCCGTCCGAACTCGTTGAGCACCTCCATCACCCGCTGGACCACGAATTCGGGCATCCCAGAGTTGATCTCTCCCGCGAGCTCGATGAACTTCGTCGGCGCGCCGTATTCGCGCGCCTTCCAGGTGAGATAGAACGGGTCGATCGGAATACAGTGCCCGCCAAGGCCCGGGCCGGGATAGAACGGCATGTAGCCGAACGGCTTCGTCTTCGCCGCTTCGATGACCTCCCAGATATCGATCCCCATGCGCATGAATGTCATCTTCAGCTCGTTCACGAGCGCGATGTTTACCGCGCGGAACGTGTTCTCCACAAGCTTTGCCGCTTCCGCTGCTTGCGTCGAGGAGACCGGGACGGTCCGGACCACGATCTGCTGGTAGATCTTCTCGGCGACCGCCAGCCCCTCCGGCGTGGTCGAGCCGACCACCTTGGGAATGGTCTCCGTCGTGTAATCGGTACGGCTCGGATCCTCCCGCTCGGGCGAAAACGCAACGTAGAAGTCCCTGTCCACCTTCAGTCCGTTCCGCTCGAGAATCGGGATCATGACTTCCACGGTCGTCCCCGGATACGTCGTCGACTCGAGAACGATCATCTGATCCCTGCGCACATGGGGAGCAATGCTCTCGCACGTGGAAACAATGTACGACATGTCGGGTTCGCGGTTCTTGTTGAGCGGCGTAGGCACCGCGATCAGAAGCACATCGCATTCCTTTGCCTTTGCAAAGTCGGTCGTGGTCGTCAGTAAACCGGAGGACGCCGCCCCGGCGACCCGTGTCGCCGGTATGTGTTTGATGTAGGACTGGCCCCTGGCGAGGGCTTCAGTTTTCTTGCCGTCGATATCGAGCCCGATGACATGGAACCCCTTCTCAACGAAGCAGAGGAGCAACGGCAACCCGACATAGCCGAGGCCGACGACGCCGACCACGGACTGTTTTTTATCGATCTTGGAGAGGAGTGTGGAATTCATGGTAATGTTTTCTTGCGCCTGATTGTGACTTGATCTGTGAAGGATACAGCCCTATTCGTGCCGCAGGTTACGCGCTCTCCTTCACTTCGTTCTCCGTCCCGTTCGGCGGCTTCATGTTTCCGTACGGCGCATTGTAGTACCCGTACCGGTCGCTGCCGTAGAAGCCGCCGTACGCTTCGCGCGCATTGAATTTGTTCAGCACAACGCCGACGACTTTGCCTCCTGCGCCGGCAAGATATTCAGAGGCCCGTTCCAGGGCGACAATGCGCGTCTCGCTACCCGCAACGACAAGCACCGCACCGTCGACCATCGCCGAGAGCGTGGCGGCATCGCTGACAGCGAGAACCGGGGACGCATCGATCAACACCCAATCGTATGCCTGATTAAGGTCCCGCAGGAATTTCGCCATATGCTTTGAACCGAGAATCTCCGGATCCTTCATCTGGAGGTGCCCCGCACAGAGGACATCGAGACCCGGGAGTATGTTCTTGTGAATTGCCTCCTGCGCGGTCGCGTGCCCTGTGAGCACTTCGCTGAGGCCCGGCGACACGTCAAAGCCGAACATCGCATGCACGGCCGGACGCCGGAGATCGGTGTCGACGATGAGCGCCCTCCGTTCCGCCTGTGCAAAGGCAAAGCCCAGGTTGGCCACCGTCGTCGTCTTCCCCTCGCCGGGGTTCGGACTCGTGATCACCACCTTCCGGGTCCTGTCCTCGGACAGGGCAAACTCGAGCCTGGATCTGAGGCGGCGATAGGCCTCCGCAGCGGGGGAAAAGGGCTCAAGGAGCGAGACAAGAGTCTGGTCGTACTCCCTGCCGTTGTAGGTGGTTTTCGAGTGCGGCGCCGGCGCGGAGGAAGGCGCGCTTTCCCCTTTCCCCGACACCGGCCCGAGCTTGTCGGCCCGTCCTTTGAAGCCGCTCAGACGAAACGGGAGAGACCCGTTGTTCTCCGGGCCCCCCATCTTCCCGACGAACGACAGAAGATGGTACCCGCGCCGTTTCAGGTCCTCCGGTGTGTTGATGCGAACGTCAAGATATTCCTGCACGAAGACGGTCACACCTCCCACTCCCAGGCCAAGAAAGACCCCCACCAGCAGGTTGAACAGGAGATTGGGCGAAACGGGGGAGGTCGACACGACCGCCCTGTCGATGATGTCGATATATCCGAAATCCGACTTCTCTCCGATCGCGGCGTCATTGTAGCGCTCCTCCACGATCAGGTACAGTTTTTCCGCGCTCAGCCGCGTGCGCTGGAGTTTCGCTAGTTCGATGCTCTTGCGCGGTATGCCCCCAAAGTCGTTTTCATACTGACGGATCACGTTGCCGAGAGCGGCCTTTTTCGCTTGCAGGGCCTGGATCTGCATCTGCGTCTCGAAGATCTTCTGCTTCGCCTGCACGAGGTACCCCGCGGGGTCCGCCTGTGCGGCTCCGGTCTCCCCCGCAGGCAACGCCTGGAGGTACGACATGGTCCTGTCATCCAGCTTCTTCTGGAGGTTGGCTATCCCCTGTTCTATCGACTTCTGCCTCTCGGCGTAGACCTCCTTCGAGACCCCGGTGTTGTTCGGGTTCGCCAGGACATCGCGCTGGATCTGAAGGTTGGCAAGCTGTTCCTGGATGAGCTTGATGTAAGGGTCGTTCGCTTGCTTCATCACCCTCACGAATTCCTTTTCCTGCTCGGGAAGGCGCTCCTGGTACGTCGTCAGGGTCTTCTGGAGCGATTCGAGGTCGATGTCGATGGCATCACGGCTTGCTTCCAGCTGCGAGAGCTGTGTCGTGACCCGCGTGGCCTGCGCGTCAAGCGAGACGACGCCGGAGGACTCCATGTACGATTTCAGGACGTTCTCACACGAATCCAGCGTGCGCCGCTTGGCGATCAGCTGGTCCTGCAGGAACTCACGGCGGGATTTCACGCGCGACTTGCCTGAGCTGATGCCGTAGCTCTGATACACTTCCGCATAGCTGTTGGCCAGCACGGCCGCCTCGCGGGGGTCCGCGCTCGCCGCAGTGATCCTGATGACGTCGGATTCACGCTCGGGATTGAAGTCCATCGCCTTCTGAATGCGGAAGGCAACCTGAGCCACACCGCTGAGAATCCGCGAAGAGTCTTTCCCGGGATTTTTCGCCTGTACGACCGGCGCCAGGTCATGCCTCTGATCGTCCAGATAGGGTTCCTGCAACATCTTTCTCGCGACAGCTTCCGCCATCGTCCGGGATCTCAGCTGCCCGAGTTCGTTTGCGATCTTGTTGTCAATCGGGTTCCTTGTCGCTTCGGTGATTGAATACGATGTCCCCAGCTCGCGGATGTTCAGCAGCACGAGGGAAGTCGACTCGTAGCTGGTTTTCGAGGCAATGGTGAAGATGATCATCCCAAGGACGAAGACACCAAGTGAACCCAGGATGATCCACTTGCCCCGGAGGACCGTGGAGATGTAATCCTGGATGGAGAACGAATGGGACCCCTCTTCAGACGCCGCGTAGAGCGGATCCCCGTTAAACTGGTTCATGGTGGAATCTCTTGGTTGTGTGAGTATTTCTGGATTTCATCAGTGGCCGCGGGTGGTCACGATGACCGTGGTCACGGTCGCCGTGACGATCGCGGCGCTCGTCACCACGGAAATCAGGTCTCTGATATTCGCCCAGCTCGACCGATCGAAGACGATGGTATCTCCCGGCTGCAGGATCAGGGACGCATCGTTCACACGGTACAGTTTGTCGAGATCGACAAGCAGTTCCGACTTTGTGACTCCGCCTTCGGTCTTCAGGAAGCGCGTGAGCCTGATCGCACTGAGATCCGCATCCGCGGCGGGTCCCCCGGCGTAGGACACGAGCTGGACGAGGTCGGTCGCGATCGAGACCTCGTACCGGCCCGGATGGTTCACAAGGCCCCAGATGTTGACCTGCATGGTGAGCTCACCCGGTTTCGCAATGGAATAATTGGCCGGGGTTGCGTACGCGGGTTGATTGAGCGAGACCCCGCTCTCCCGTCCCTGCGCCCGGACCCATGATGTCTGGAGACAGAGGACACAGAGGCAGAGGGGAGCAATCAGCCGCACGAGTGGGGTCTTCATAGTCATCTTTCCCGATAGTTTGTCATCACACATCGTACATGCAGGATCGGCGTCACTCCACCGGTTACCGCACCAGAGACAGTTTGTGCACGAACGTCAGTCCCGTGGAAGTTACGAGACGGACAAAATAAACCCCCGAGGCAACGGTGTTGCCGTGATCGCTTCTGCCGTCCCATCTGAACCAATACCTTCCGCCGGTAATCTGCCCGTCGTACAGCGTGCGAATTTCCGCGCCGAGGATATTGTACACCTTGAGGCGTATCTCCGATGAGAACGGTACGGAGACGGGAATCGTGGTCTCGGGATTGAACGGGTTCGGGAAATTGTTTTCCAGCACAAAGGCCTTCGGTATCATGGCATCGAGCTGACTCCGCACCGCGGCGGCGGTCCCGACGACGACCTTGAATTTCGACACATCGGTGGACGGCGTGAATGCATAGCCGGACGATGCTCGCAGATCCGCCGGGCGGGCCCGATCCTCGTCGATGAGGTACACCTGGAACTGCGCCGGGACCGTGCCGACGTCCCTGAACCCCAGTTGCACGGGGGTGCGGAGCGCGGTCCTGACCTCGAACTCCCATGTCTCTCCATCCTTGAACAGCGGGCGGATGTCCGTTGCAAACGCACTATTGCGACGATCCCATTCGGGACGGTTGAACAACGTCGCGGGGATCCCCGGCAGAAGCCTGGGCCGATGGAAGTCCAGCGAATCGAGCCCGGTCTTCGCCCCGGGAGCAACGCCCAGCGCACTCACACGTTCCACGGATCCCGCCGCATACAGATCGATGCCCACGGTCCATGAGCCCGTGCCCGCCACGGCCGCCATCTTTGGAGCGGGTGTTCCCAGTTTGAACGGCACCCTCAGCACGAACATGTCGTCCGTGTTCTCAAAATAGTATCCGAGATAGGGTGCCAGGACGGTCGATGTTCCGTCATAGTTGCCCATGAAGCTGAAGATCTTGTGGGCCGGGTCCATCGGGGGATTGTTTGCGGTGACGCTCGACCAGGTCACTGTATCCTTGTACGGATTCGTGATGATGTTCCACCCGGTATGGAGCGGGATCATTGCCATGCCTCCCGCATCAAGCGGTGATGATGCAACGGTATCCTTGACGATCCAGGTGCTCCGCTTGATGAGCCAGAACCCCCTCCCCGTCGTGAACGTGAATGTCGGACCCGGGGAATACCACAGAAGGCTTGAGGTGGTATCCGCGTTCCCGTTGTCCCACGTCATATCCCAGTCCGTGTGCGGCGCACCCGTCATGTAGTTCGTCACGGGCGTCGGGACCGTCGCCCCTGCGGCGTTCAGTGTGCCTGCTCCGGGAATGCCGACCAGCCGCCAGTCGGCGGACTTGTACTCCGTCGGACCGCTGTGCACCGGGAATGACACCGAATCGAGAATAGCGATCGTCCCCGCATACGCCGCCACGAAATTCCAGGGGGAGGAGAATGAACTCGATGACGTGGAGTTCGTCGAAGCAACCCGCCAGTAATATTTCGTGCTCACCGTCAACTGCTTCACCAGGAGTGTCGTATCCGAGAACGAGGTGTCCAGCCTCACCGTGAGGAACGTGGGACTTGTCGAGAGCTGCGCCCGGTAGCCTGTCGCACCCTTCGCTGAGGACCATTTCAACGCGACGGTCGCCGGTTGATACTGCGCGTTGTTGGGGGGTGCAAGCAACACGGGGATCGCCGGTCCCGTAAGATTGACCGTGAACGCCAGTGTACCCGATGTGTCCGGGCCGTTGTAGACGGACACCAGGTGCTGGCCGAGCACGGTGGTAGCGGAGATCGTGATGTTTGTCGTGATCTGCGTGACGCTGTCAACACTTGTCGTGTTGATCTTTATATCGTTCGGAACGATCAGCACCTTGCTCACCCCCGCCACGAAGCTCTTCCCCGTAATGATGAGGTCCAGGGTCTGGAGACGATTCCCCGCGCTCGGGAACAGGTTTGTCACCGAGGGAGTCGGGAAAACGAGTGTGAAGGAATTGACAAGCGATGCCGTTCCTCCCCCGGGGGGCGTATTTGTCACCGTCACCGTATGGGCTCCGAGCTTCGCATAAGGTTTGATCGTCAGGTTGACGGTGATCTGCGAGGAGCTGTCCACATTCGATGAAACCACGATCCCGGTATCGGCCACACCCGCGCTGAGGAAGCTGACCTGACTCACCCCCGCGATGAAATTGGAGCCCTGAAGCGCCAGGGTGGTGGAGCTTGAGAGGAACCCGGTCGCCTGCGAGATGCCGTAGAGGGTAGGAAGCGGGTTTTTCACGAAGAAGACCCCCTTGAGCGTGTCCGCGCCTCCTCCGGTTCCCGGGGGGACGGTATTGACGACGATGACGTCCCGCAAACCTGTGGCAGAGGCGGCCAGGGGTGTGATGTTCGATGTCATCTGGTTCGTGCTATCCACTGTGGTCGCATTATTGACAATCCCCGCACCCCAATTCACCGAGGTCACGCCGGGATAGAAATTTGACCCGCGCACAATCACGTTCTGAGTCTGGAGGCGGCTGATCGTGTCCGGGGAGAGGGACAGGATTTTCGGCCCGGGGGTGTTGCCCACGGTGAAGCCCTGCTGAAGCGTCCCGGTGCCGCCTCCCGGAGTGATGTTGGAGACGGACACCGAGTAGGCGCCGTCCGGCGTCGTATTTTTGATTAAGATCGTATCGGAGAGCTGCGTCGGAGCGATGACCGCCCAGGAGAGGGATTGTATGTTGGTCGTGCCGAACGAGGGAGCACTCGTCCCGCTGATGAACCCGGTGCCGTTGATCAGCACGGGGATCGTCTGCCCCTTCCTCCCGTTGGGCGGGGAGACCGATGTCACCGTGGGGACCGGGTTGTTGACGACAAAGGCGTTGCTCGCCCCTTTTTCCGCTCCGCCCACACGGACGACCTTCAGCGTGTCGGATGCGCCGGCATTCTGGAATGCAATGGTCTGCGTCAGACCGCCGTTGAATGCCACGACCCCCGCTCCCAGCAGCAGCGGTGCGTTCGAGGTGACGCTGACGTTCACCAGGTTCGGAAAGGAGGAAGGATTGTTGTAGACGTCTCTCGATGTAATGAGCACATCAAAGGGAACAGTCGCCAGTTGCGTCCCTATCGGTCCGCCGCCGGGGGCGGTCTCGATGGCGAACTTCGTCACCGCACCGGGTTTGTTCGTGATGAAGAATGTCGCCCCGCCATTGATGCTCGAAGTCGTGGCATTGATGTGAAAATCGCCGGAGACGGTGTTGGCGGTAAATGAAGACGATGTGGCGAGGCCCTGCGCGTTTGTCAGGGCGGAGTCCACCGCCTTCCCCGTCCGGGAAAATATGACGCTCGCACCGGTCGCAGGAGAAGTGAACGTCACCCAGAGGCCCGGGACAGGATTGAGCCCGTCCGACACAGAAACCTGAAGGCTGTCCTTGAACGCCGTGTTGACAAGCGCTGTATCGGTCAGGCCGCGGGTGACGACCATGTTCTGGGCCTGGCCGGGATCATTCGTCAGAATGAAGCGGGCAGGCGTTTTGACACCTGCGGCCGTCGCGGTCACCGTATCGGGACCGGAAAACCGATTGGGGGAGTAGACCGTCGCAGTGGCAACGCCCCCCGTATCAGAGGGAACGGTAGTGGCACCGGAGAAACTTCCGCTCGAGGTCGTGGCGGGCGGCGTGAATGTCACATTGAATCCCGGCACATTGTTTCCGACCGAATCCTTGACGAGGACAGCGAGCCTCACAGAGAACGAATTCGGAAACGCCGCATGCTGGGGGGTCGTCCCTGCAACAGGAGTGAGCGATGACGCCCCTCCGGCGCTGTTTGTAAGCGTGAAGAGGGCGGGGACGCTCACCCCCGCGACTTTCGCCGTGTCGCTATACGTCCCGGCAGCGGTGTTGGCAGTGAAGACCGGCGCGGTCGCGGCACCGCCGGCATTGGTGAGGATCGTGTTGACACCTCCTGCAAATGTCCCGCCCGGTCCGGTCGCCGGTGCGGAGAATTTCACCTGCACGCCTGCGCCGACCAGGTTCGCCGAGGAATCTCTCACCGTGACCTGCAGATTGACGGCAAAGGCAGTCCCGATCACCGTGCCCTGCCCGGAGCCCGCGGTAGCTGTGACGCTGGCGGGAACCCCCGGTCCGACTGTGATCGTGCCCGACGCAGTAGGAGTCAGCCCCCCCGAATCAGCCTGGATGGTCGCGGTGCAGATCACATGCCCCGTGAATGTCGTGCTTTTCCCCGTGATGGGAGAGAGATCCGATCCCACCACGCCCCCTCCTCTGGTGGCAAATCCCCAGTTGGCGACGACGTTCCGGACAAAGTTGTTCGCATTGTCGCGGGCTATGGCATACACCGTGATCGTCTTCCCCGAAGCAATGCTTGAATCAGGAAGAACGACTCCTGTCCCGTTTGCCGACGTCTCCACACGGAGCTTCGTCGGGGCGGTTGCGACGACGACGGTCAGTATGCCCGAAGGAACAGCAGTCAGCGCGCCCACGGTTGCAGAGATCTGTGCTGTTCCGGTCACACCCCCCGTAAAAGTGGCGCTCTTTCTGTCTGCGCTCGGGACCAGATCGCCGGCCAGCACGCCGCCTGTCATGTTGATGAGCGACCACGTGCCTACCGTATCACGTATGAAGTTGTTGAACTGGTCACGGGCGATGGAATAGACGGCGATGCCGGTCCCCGAAGAGACATTTTGTGCAGGGAGGAGCACGCCGGTCCCGTCAGCAAGCGTTTCCACCTGGACCTTGTTCGCCGGGCCCGCGACGATCGTGAACGGACCGCTGACGACGACGCCGGGTGCCGTGTTGACGGTGGTTCCCGTCGCAGTAAGCGTATATCCCACACCAGCCTTGTCGATGGAGAGACCGGCAAATGTGGCCACGCCGGTTCCCATGTTCACCGCAACGGTCAGCGTGCCGCTCAGCGTCCCCCCGGGGCCCGCATTATTCGAGATCGCGAGAGTGACGTTCTGAGCGGTCCCGATCACCGGGTTTCCGAACTGATCCTGCAACGTCACCCCCGGTTGCGGAGACAGAGCGGCACCGGCCGTGGCGCCTCCCGGCTGCGTCGTGAACGCAAGTTTCGAGGCCGCTCCGGCGGAGATGGTGAACGGCAGGCTCGTCGCGGAGGTCAGTCCTCCGCTCGCAGCGATAAGCGTCTTCGACCCCGCCGAGTCCACCGAGAGATTGGAAAATGTGGCGATCCCCGATGACGTCGTCGTTGTCAGATTACCCGTCAGGTTGCCCGTACCGGTTTTCGACATGATGACGACAACGCCGTTGAGCGCAAGATTGTTGCCGAGTGTATCCTGCACCTGCACCGTGACAGCCGGCGTGATGAGCGCCCCGGCAGGGGTGTTCACCGGCCCCTGCACAAAAACCAGCTTGCTCGGTCCCAGGGTATTGATCGTGAATGTGGCGCTCGTGTCGGCCACCAGCGCTCCGCTCGCCGCCCGTATCGTCTTGGCTCCCGCGGTGGCGATGCTCAGGTTTCCGAACGTCGCCAGGCCGGCGGCACTGGTGGACTGCGCCAGCGTCCCGTTCAGGGGCCCCGTCCCTGTGAGCAATGTCAGCGTCACGGACGAGACCGGCGTCGTGGCATCGTTGCCAAACGGATCCTTGAGCTGGACAGTGACGGCAGGTGTGATCGTGGCTCCGGCGTTGGCACTGGTCGGCTCCTGGACAAATGCCACCCGGTTCGCCGCCGCCGGGTTGATCGTAAATGCGCTGCTGATGGCGCTCGTCAGTAACCCGCTTGACGCGGTCAGGTTTTTCGACCCGGAGAGATTGATGCTGAGGTCGTTGAACGTCGACACGCCGGAGGCGTTCGAGTTCTGCGTCAACGTCCCGCTCAGTGTCCCGGTACCCGTACTGAGCGTCATTGTCACGGGGATCCCTGCAGTCGTGATCGCGTTCGAGAACGCGTCACGGATCACCGTCGTCACGGCCGGAGCGACGGCCACGCCGGCAGTCGCAACCGTCGGCTGCTGGACGAAAAATACCCCCGCCGGGACGTTCGGCCGTACAACGATGCTGCCGGTCGCTGCAGCGGTAAGCGCGGGACTGCTCGTAAACTGGATGGTGATCGTCTCCGCCACGTTGTAGGAGAGATTGGAAAAAGTTGCAAGACCGCTGACCACGTTCACCGTCACCTGGCCCTGCAATGTTCCGGTCCCTGTCACGCGCGCGGCCGTCACGGTCCCGGCGAATGCCGTCACGAGGTTTCCGCCGGCATCTTCCACACGTATCACCGGCTGTGTCGAGAACACGATCCCGGCGGTGTCTGTGGCCGAGGGTTGTGTCAGGATCGTCAGTTTGGTGGCCGCCGCCGCGGTGTTCGTCATATGAAAGAGGGCGGGAATTCCGGCACCGGCGACCTTTGCAGTATCCACGTAGCTGCCTGACGTCGCATTTGCCGTGAACGGGGGGGCCGTGGCGATCCCGGAAGCGGCGGTCACCGCCGTCGCGGAATGGACTGCTCCCGGCCATGTCCCGGAGGCACCGGCGGCAGGGGAGGAAAATGTCACGGTGGCACCGCTCACGGGGTTTGTGAACGCGTCTGACACCAGTGCGGCAAGAGCGGTCGGAAAGGCGGCTCCAACTCCCGCGCTCTGATT
This sequence comes from Ignavibacteriota bacterium, assembly GCA_003158475.1. Taxonomy (GTDB): domain Bacteria; phylum Bacteroidota; class Ignavibacteria; order UBA10030; family UBA6906; genus Fen-1273. Next base: position 84,573 of record PMJR01000078.1, read on the forward strand.
GTCGCCGGCACTGAGGGCAATGGCTGCCGGGGCCCCGGCGACGACAGTGAATGCCGCACTCGTACCGAGCTCAGAACCCCCCGTCCGCGTGGCAGTGATCGTCCTGTTTGCCGCACCCGCGAGCGTGACTGTCACGGATTGTGAAGCAAGAACCCCCGCGGCGAAAGTCCCGGATATGACCGGGGTACCGACAAGCCCGGCGTTCGAAGTGAGTGTGGCAGTCCCTGCAAATCCTGTGACGGTGTTATTGCCGGCATCTCTTGCGGTGATCCTGATGTTGAACGCCAGGCCCGCAGTCTGCTGGGGAATCGCCCCGCCGCCGAAATTCTCGACGAGGAAGTTGCTGACGGGTCCCGACAACACGGCGAAGGCGTTGCTCGTCCCTTTTTCGGCACCGCCGGTCGTCCGGGTTGCGGTGATCGAGTCGGTCCCGGTATTGGATATCGTGACAGGCCAGGGATCCAGCACGCCATTGGTAAATGTGCCTGTCGTTCCCGCGCCCTGCGTGAGCGTGCCGTTCGATGTGATGTTCACGGTGTTGCCGGCGCCGGTAAACGTCGTCACGATATTGTTCCCGGCATCGCGTGCGACGACTCTTGTACTGAACGACAATGTCGCGGTCTGGGGCCCAATCGCGCCGCCCCCGGCTTGTTCCACCGTGAAGTGGGTCAAACCGCCCCCCGATGCAGTGGCCGTGAATGTCAACGGACTCCCGGCAAGCGATCCGGATGTGGCGGTGACGGTGTACGATCCTATCTTGTCTCCGAGCGTCAGCGTACTGCTCGCCTGCCCGCTCACGTTCGTCGTTGTCGCGGTGGTGCTCAGCACCTGTCCTCCCGCACCTGAGGGGGTCGTGGCGATCGCAAATGTCACGCCCGTTCCCGTAACAGGATTCCCTCCAGCATCCGTGACAGTGACGACAAACGGAGCGGCGAGCGCCGTGCTGATCTGCCCATTCTGGCTGTTCCCTGATGTCAGACTTATCGTCGCTGCGGGACCGGTTGTCGCCGTGGCGGTGAATGTCACGGGACTTCCTGCAAGCGATCCGGAAGTGGCGGTGACCGTGTACGATCCCACTTTGTTCCCGAGCGTCAGCGTGCTGCTTGCATGACCGTTCACATCGGTGGTCGTCGTGCCGGTGCTCAGCACCTGTCCTCCCGCACCTAGAGGGGTCGTGACGATCGCGAATGTCACACTCACGCCGGAGACGGGATTGCTCCCCGCATCCATCACCGTGACTACGAACGGCAGGGGAAGCGCCGTACTGATCTGAGCGCTCTGGCTGTTCCCCGAGGTCAGTGCGATTGTTGTCGCCCCTCCGGTTGTCGCCGTCGCGGTAAATGTGACAGGACTTCCGGCC